>DETX01000075.1 GCA_002362145.1 Clostridiales bacterium UBA3277 | reverse complement strand
TTATTAGATTTTAGTATGAGAATGATAAGCGCCGCCTGCCTTCCGATGGAAGGCGGGCGGCGCTTTGCGTGCAGGGGATTTTGCTCCGGAAAGGGATAGGGAAGTCCAGAAAAAAGCAGCCATTTGAAAATGGCTGCTTTTTCTATGGAGATTATCGGGATAAGGGGGCAAGCGTCCATTTCCGGGGCGCTTTACGGGCCGCGGAAGGGATTACTTGCCGGATTTTTCCTTCACCAGGAAAATGGCCACCAGGGAGCTGACCAGCAGCAGATAGGGATAGAACAGGTACTTCATGATCTGGAAGGCGGACAGGGCAATGCCCATCTCGGCCGTGGCGGAGATGGCCACCAGCATTTGGGCGCCGTAGGGAATGACACCCTGGAAAATGCAGGAGAAGGTGTCCAGCAGGCAGGCCGTCCGCTGGGAGGAGATGCCGTATTCCTGGCTCATCTCCTTGGCGATGGGGTTGGCCATGACAATGGCCACGGTGTTGTTGGCGGTGGCGATGTCCATGGCGCCCACCAGCAGCCCCATGCCCAGCTGGCCGCCCCGGCGGCCCTTGAAGAGACGCTGGATGAAGTCCAGCAGGGCCGCGAAGCCGCCGAACTCCCGGATCAGGGCGCACATGGCGGCCACCAGAACGGCCACCATGCTGGTCTCAAACATACCGGCGGCGCCGGAGCCCATGCTGGCCAGCAGTTCCGTGGCGGCGGTCTGGCCGGTGGCCAGCATGATCACCGCGCCGGAGACAATGCCGATGATGAGCACCACAAACACATTGATGCCGGCGATGCCGCCGGCCAGCACCAGCACATAGGGAAGAATCTGAATCAGGTTGTAGCTCTGGGTGATGAGGGTGGTGTCGTGGCCCAGGGTCAGCACCAGAATCAATGCCAGGGTTGCCAGAGCGGCGGGCAGGGCGATCCAGAAGTTGCCGCGGAACTTATCCCGCATGGCGCAGCCCTGGCCGTTGCAGGCGGCGATGGTGGTGTCGGAGATGAAGGACAGGTTGTCGCCGAACATGGCGCCGCCCACGATGCTGCCGACACACAGTGCCACTGGGAAGCTGGAGGCCTGGGCCACCTCCACGGCGATGGGAGTGATCAGGGTGATGGTGCCCACGGAGGTGCCCATGGCGGTGGAGACGAAGCAGGCCACGATGAACAGCACGGCCACGGCAAACTGGGGCGGGATGAGGCTGAGCATGAAGTAGGCCACGCTCTGGGCGGAGGAGCGGCCCACCACGCCCACGAAGGCGCCGGCCACCAGGAAGATCAGCAGCATGGTGATGATGTTCTTATCACCCACGCCCTGGCCCATGATAGTGAGCTTCTCATCGAAGGACAGACTTCTGTTCTGGAGGCAGGCCACCAGGATGGCGGCCAGGAAGGCGATGACGATGGGGATGTTGTAAAAGCCCATGGGGATTTTCAGTCCGTACTCAAAGGTCAGACCGAGACCCAGGTACAGCACCAGAAATACGCCGATGGGAAGCAGGGCGATAGGGTTCTTCTTTTCCATAAATTCTCCTCTTTCTCTTCTAAAAAATATCCTCACCGGGCAGGCGGCGGGGCCGCTTGCCCGGTGAGGGGCAGGGCTTACGGATTACGCCAGGATGGGCTTGAGCGCCTGGGCCAGAACGGCCTTCTGGGCCTCGGCTTCCTGGAGGTCCTTACCCAGGGTGGTGAAGTAGGTCTTGATCTTGGGCTCGGTGCCGGAGGGCCGGACCACCACCGTGGCGCCCCCTTCCAGGGTGTAGATGAGCACATTGGCGGCGGGCAGCCCCGTCTCCTCGGGCTTTGTGTAGTCCGTGACCTTAGTGACCCGGTAGCCGCCGATTTCGGCGGGGGGATTGCTGCGGAGGCTGTCCATGATGGAGGTCATCTTGTCCATGCCGCTCAGGCCCGGGAACTCGAAGGAGTCCACCTTGTTGAGGTAGCGGCCGTACTTTGCGTAGATGGCTTCCAGCCGCTCCTTGATGGAGGAGCCGATGGAGCGGTAGTAGGCGGCCATTTCGCAGATGAGCATGGAGCCGATGATGGCGTCCTTGTCCCGGACGTAGGGACCGGCCAGATACCCGTAGCTCTCCTCAAAGCCGAAGATAAAGCGGTCCACTTCGCCGTCGGCTTCCAGCCGGGCGATCTGGTCGCCGATCCACTTAAAGCCCGTGAGAACATTGCGCATTTCCACGCCGTAGCTGGCGGCCACCGCGTCGGCCAGGGGGGTGGAGACGATGGACTTGACGGCCACGGGATTTTTGGGCATGGTGCCCTTCTCAATGCGGCCCTGGCAGATGTAGTCCAGCAGGAGCACGCCCACCTCGTTGCCGGAGACCAGCTCATAGCTGCCGTCGGGGCAGCGGATGGCGATGCCCACCCGGTCGGCGTCGGGGTCCGTGGCCAGCATCAGATCGGCGCCGGAGGACTTGGCCAGCTCCAGACCCAGCCGCAGGGCCTCGAAGATCTCGGGGTTGGGGTAGGGGCAGGTGGGGAAGTTACCGTCGGGATACTGCTGCTCGGGGACGATGGTGATGTCGTCGATGCCGATGTCCCGGAGCACTCGGGTCACGGGCACCAGGCCGGAGCCGTTGAGGGGGGAGTAGACCAGCTTCAGTCCGGCGGTCTTGCACAGGCCGGGCCGGACGGAGCGGGACTTGATGGCGTCGTAGAGGGCTTCCTTGCAGTCGTCGCCCACGTACTGGATCAGGCCCTTTGCCATGCCCTCCTCAAAGGAAATGATCTTTGCCCCGGTGAGGATGTCGGTGTTCTGAATCTCCGCGTAGACAATGGCGGCGGCATCGTCGGTCATCTGGCAGCCGTCGGGGCCGTAGGCCTTGTAGCCGTTGTACTTGGCGGGGTTGTGGGAGGCGGTGATCATGATACCGGCGTTGGCATGGTAGTAGCGGGTGGCGAAGGAGAGGGCGGGCACGGGCATCAGGGCGTCGTAGATGCGCACCCGGATGCCGTTGGCGGCCAGAACGCAGGCAGCGGTCTTGGCGAACACGTCGGAATTGATGCGGCTGTCGTAGGAGATGGCCACCAGCTGCTCGCCGCCCTGGGTCTTGACCCAGTTACATAGGCCCTGGGTGGCCTGACGGACCACGTAGATGTTCATCCGGTTGCTTCCGGCGCCCAGCACCCCCCGCAGACCGGCGGTGCCGAATTTCAGGGCCACGGCGAAGCGGTCCTTGATCTGCTCGTCCTGGCCGGCGATGGCCTCCAGCTCCTGTTTCAGGGCGGGGTCCTCCAGGTCGTGGGCAAGCCAGCGCTTGTAATCGTCCATGTACATAATTGTCACCTATCTTTTCAAAGATTTTTGGGTTATTACACAATTAACATCTATCATAATAAGCCATAATTGTGGGAATGTCAATGAAGGAATCGGAGGAAACGGAATTGCGGCGAAATTTTTTGCGGAATACATTTGGCAAACAATACCTTTGACCGTATATTCAAAGCATATCCGCGTCCCTCATGCCCCGGCGGCAGCGGAACCTGGAACGCACGCATGCAGGCGGAAGCTCTGGCCCGGCAGTTATGATTCCAGGCAGACATGTATCCGGCTGGAATCTTAAATTTCTTTTAATATCTTGTAATTCCCCTCTGCTTTTGTTGACAGTTTTCGAAAAAGACATATAATACTGATATTCAATAAAAAACTTTAATTCGCTGAATTGAAGTTTTTTATATGAAGATCATAATGAGACGGATTTCTGT
>DETX01000120.1 GCA_002362145.1 Clostridiales bacterium UBA3277 | reverse complement strand
CCCTTACTTGTAGTCGAACCCGCTGGGCTCGCCCAGGGGACGCTCCAGCAGCTCCGGATGCTGGCAGATGTGCTTCACCAGCTTCAAACTTCTGGCGAAATAGAAGCCGTCGGCAATCCGCTCGTCCAGGGTGGCGCCGATGTCCACCAGGTCCCGGACCTGGGTGGTGCCGTCCTCCATCAGCTTCGCCTCCTTGCGCAATGTGCCGATGGTGATCATGATGCTGTTGGTGCCGTAGTTATTCAGATGGTGATACACCGCCGGGCACTTGATGGAGCCGAGGTTGCTGAAAAGCACGCTGGAATAGTTGGGGTCTCCATCGGTGAGGAAATCCGGGCTGACTCCCCAGAAATCCATCAGCCGGATGATGTAGATGACAAACATTAGCAGCGGCCGGGGCAGCTTTGCCAGGGCGTCCAGAATGGCGTCCACGCCGCCGGTGGAGGTTTCGCTCTTGCGGGTCTCCCGGACGTCTCCGATGATCTTCTGGCTGACCTCATCCAGGGTATCCGTATCCTTGGGGACCAGGAACATGAGGGCTTCCTCCGCGTGGTCGGTAAAGCGCCGCTTGCAGACAAAGCTCAGGCTGACCTCGTACCGCTCATAGGTCCGCCGTCCCTGGACGAACCGGTTCATCAGGGGCCGCTCCCGGAGCATCCGGGCCAGAACCGTTACAAAGCAGTGAAACAGTGTGGTTTTATACTCCGGATGCAGGGCGTTCCGCTTTTCCAAATACGCCATCAGCTCCGTCACGTCGATGGTGTCGCTGAGGTAGACCTCGCAGTCCGTGCGGTTGGGCATCAGATGCCCCATAACCGCCTGCAGGCCCGGCACGTCCCGGACCCAGCGGCCGTCCTTCCGGTTTCCCCAGGTTCTTTTTCTCTTCTCAGACATTCTGTACCTCCTTGCCTTTCAGCTCCTGCGCCGCCTCTTCTTCCAGCTTCCGATAGGCCACCTTGCCCACCAGGGTCTTGGGCAGCTCCGGCCGGAACTCCATCTCCTTGGGCAGGGCGTAGGCCGCCACATGGAGCCGGAGCCTCGCCATAATCCGCTGCTTGACATCCTCGTCGGGGGCAATGCCGTCCTTGAGGACGATGTAGGCCCGGATGCGCTGCATCCGCCGGGGGTCCGGCACGCCGATGATGCAGCTGTAGGCCACCTCCGGGCAGCCGTCGATGACGTTTTCAATCTGGCCGGGGTAGACGTTGTAGCCGTTTGTGATGATCATCCGCTTGATGCGCTGGCGGAAATAGATGTAACCGTCGCTGTCCATATGCCCCAGGTCGCCGGTATAGAGCCAGACCCGCCCGTCGGCCAGGGTCCGCAGGGTCTGGGCGGTCTCCTGGGGGTTGTCCAGATAGCGCAGCATCACCGAGGGGCCGGTGAGGATGATCTCGCCCTCGGTGCCGTAGGGCAGCTCCTCGTCGGTGCCCGGCCGGACGATGCAGTAATCCGTATCGGCAAAGGGCAGGCCGATGCTGTTCTCCCGGTAGGAATCGCTGGGGGTCAGGCAGCTAGCGGTGACGCACTCCGTCAGGCCGTAGCCCTCCCGGATCTGGATGTCGGCGCCGTGGGCCTCCAGGAAGGCGTCCACCTTCTTTTTCAGCTCCACGGACAGGCTGTCGCCGCCGCAGAACATTCCCTTGAGGAAGCCCAGGTTCACCCCTTCCAGCTCGGGGATGTGGAGCAGGGCCTCAAAAATGGTGGGTACGCCGGCAATGAAGTTGGGCTTGCGCTTGGCCAGCATATGGGCGTAGCTCTTGCCGTTGAAGGAGGGCATCAGGATGCAGCAGGCGCCGTGGATGAGCACGGTGTGCAGATTGATGCCCAGGCCGAAGCCATGAAAGCAGGGCATGCAGCTGAGCATGGTCATGCCCTGGCACAGCTCCTGTTTGATGGCGTCCTTGGCCTGAATGGCGCAGGCGTTGAAGTTCAAATCCGACAGGCAGATGCCCTTGGGGATGCCGCTGGTGCCGCCGCTGTAGAGAATAACGGAGGTCTTTTTGGTGTCGTAGACGCTCTCGGGAAGGACAATGTCCTTGGTGCCCTTCTTTAGGAAGTCCTTCCACAGCATGGCGTGGCCGCTGCTGGGAAATTTCAGATACTTCTTTCCCTCTTTCAGGGTGTAGGCCGCCGCCAGGGCGGGGTTGAGCTCCTCCTGCATCCGGGCGATGAGCAGCGTCACAGGGGAGTCCACCTGCTCGATGGCCTTCTCCACCTTCTCGCAGAACATATCCACCGTGAGGATGGCCTTGCTTTTGGAGAAGTTCAAGTAGAACGTAATCTCATTCTGGGCGGAGAGGGGGTGGACCATGTTGGCCACGGCGCCGATGCGGTTGAGGGCATAGAAGCAGTCCAGCGCCTGGGGGATGTTCGGCAGGCAGATGGTCACCACGTCGCCGGAGGATATGCCCATGGCCGTGAAGGCCCGGGCGGCCCGCTCGATCTTACGGATAAACTTTTCATAGCTGGTTTTTGTGCTGTAGAATTCATAAGCCGGATATTTCGGGTATTTCTGGGCCATCTGCTCCACCATTTGGAACAGGGTCATCTCCGGATAGCTGAGGCGGTAAGGATGGGGCTGGGTCATACGCTAACTCCTCTCGAGGCTTGTTTTTTATGGATTTCTTCTGTCGTTCAGAAACCGACATCTTATGTATCATACCGCACTTGGAAGGAAAATTCAACATAATATTCACATTTTCGTCACACTTTTCGTTTCTTCCGGGATGTTACCGGTCCGCTTTCCCCTCCGCGGAGGCGAAAATTCCCCTGCCGTTTTGGGAAACGGCAGGGGAGTGTTTTTTGTTTTTTCGTATCAGTCATCCTGGACCGTGTCGCCCAGGACAATCTTGCCGTACTCGACTTCCATGGGGTGCCGCGCGGCGACATCCTCCAGCATGGCATTGATCTTTTCGTTCACCCAGTCGCTCTGGGCGCATACCTTCCACTGGGGCCGGCTTCCCACGAAATACATGATGTGATAGCCGAAATCGGTCTTTACCAGGCCGGAATCTCCGGGACCCCGGCTCTCGTCAAAGCACCACGCGTCGAATTCCTCCACCATCTGGCCCGGGTACACATTCTCGTAGAGGCCGCCGTTGGTGTTGGAACCGGCATCCACGGAGTGCTCGTTGGCAAGCTCGGCAAAGCCGCTTTCGCCCTTGCCGTCCTTCCTCCACCCATCCAGAATGGCCTGGGCGCTCTTCTCACACGCCGCCCACTCCTCGTTTGTATGGGTTCCGTCGCCGGCGGCGCTTTCCGGCTGAAGGAGAATATGCCGCACATCCACCAGGAGGCTGTCCTTCGTGATGTTCTGCTGGGCATACTCGCTCTCATGCTGGGCAAAGAACGCTTCCAGATCCTGATCCGTGGGAACCAGCTTTTCCACCTGGGCGGTGTAGTAGGCCATTCCCTGGCAGTAGTCGCGCTGATAGGCATAGTAGTGGTCAAAGGTCGCGGCGGCGCCCATGTTCCTGGCCAGCAGCTCCTCCAGGGTCAGCTCATACCCTTTGGCGGTGTCCTCCAGGGTCTGCTTCAGCCCTTCCAGCTGGGTCTGATCCTCCTGGGAAATGGGAAGTCCCTCCTGTTCCGCTTCATAGGCCATGGCCCGGATCTGCTGCCAGTTGTTCAGGGCGGCGTTCAGAAAGAACTGCTGCCAGGTCATATCCTGCTCCATCGTCAGCTGGGTGTCCAGGGGCTGGGCCGCATCCAGGCCGAAATAGGAGGCGTAGGCATAATACTGCGCCAAAAAGGCGTGGACCTCCATCCAGTAATAGGTCTGGAGATCGCCGTTGGTCAGCTCCATATCTCCCATTCTCGCCACCACCGTATCCCGGGCGGCAATGGCCTGATCATCGGTAACGGTGTAGGTGCCCTTGCAGGTCACGTCGTCGGGGTTTCCGTCGGCGGGCACCGTGGGGGGCTCCGTCTGGACGGGCTCAGTGGTTTCAGTGGCCTCGGTGGAGACGCTCTCCCCGACGGGTTCCGTAACGGCGGGCGTCTCTTTGCCGTCCTTGAGGCCGGTGACAATCAGCGCGATGAGCACCGCCAGCAGCACCACCACCGCCGCCGCGGCCAGGGCGATCTTGCCGGGGGTGGCCCCGGGCTTGATCTCCGTCTCAGCGGGTTTTTCTTCGGTCGGTGTCCCGGCGTCGGCAGGGGCTTCGGCGTCAGAAGGTGCCTCAGCGGGCTCCTGGGCGGGAGCGGCTTCGGTGGGGGCGGCAGAGGCCTGAGCCGCTTCTTCCCCCATGGGGGCGTCCTCGCAGGCTGCGGCGGGGATGTCCTCCGCCTGGGCCGCCTCGGTCTCTTCCTCCCAGCGCTTGCCGCAGGCGGGACAGAACCGGGCGTCGTCGGCCATCTCAGCCTGACAGAATTTACAGGTTTTCATGAACAGTTCCTCGTTTCTCGATTTGTTATACTGGTTACGCGGGTATCCCGAAAATCAAAGGGACCCAGTCTCAGAAATGGTACTAGTGTACCACGGACGGCAGGTAATTGCAAGACATTCCACAGAACGTTCACAAATAAACCCGGTTCGCCCTTGCCAAATCCGCCGAAAAATGATAAGATAAGTTGTTGAAAACGAATTACTTGGAGGATCGGCCCCATGAACGCCAAAACTACCATCATTTCCCAGGAGGAGCTGAACGCCCAGTTCGCCCTCTGCGACCGCATTGCCGCCTTCTGGCAGAGCCGGGGCACCGTTCCCAAGGCCTATGTGGAGACCTACGGCTGCCAGCAGAATGAGGCGGACTCCGAAAAGCTCCGGGGATATCTGTGCCAGTGCGGCTATGAAATCGTCCGGGAGGCCGAGGGGGCGGACGTGGTCATCCTCAACACCTGCGCCATCCGGGAACACGCCGAACAGCGGGTTTTCGGCAACCTGGGGGCCCTGACCCATACCAAGCGCCGCCACCCGGAGCAGAAAATCTTCCTGTGCGGCTGCATGGCCGGAGAGCAAAAGGTCTCCGACCGCGTCAAAAAAAGCTATCCCCATGTGGACGGAGTCTTTTCCACCCACCACCTGTGGCAGTTCCCGGAAATTCTTTGGAAGGTCCTTAACCGGGAGGGCCGGCAGTTCTACATCGCCGACGAGCCCGGCTCCATCGCCGAGGGCATCGCCCAGGTACGGGACTCCCAGCTAAAAGCCTGGGTGTCCATCATGTACGGCTGCAACAATTTCTGCACCTACTGCATCGTGCCCTACGTCCGGGGCCGGGAGCGGAGCCGCCGCCCGGAGAACATCCTCCAGGAGTGCCGGGAGCTCATCGCCTCCGGCGTCAAGGAGATCACCCTTCTGGGCCAGAACGTCAACTCCTACGGAAAGGACCTGGCCGGCGGCATGGATTTTGCCGACCTGCTTTCCGAAATTGCCCAGCTCCCCGGTGATTTTCTCATCCGCTTCATGACCAGTCACCCCAGGGACGCCTCGGAAAAGCTGTTTGACACCATGGCAAAGTACCCGAAAATCGCCAAGCAGCTCCACCTTCCCTTCCAGTCCGGCTCCTCCCGGGTCCTGAAGGCCATGAACCGGCACTACGACCGGGAGACTTATCTCCAAAAGGTCCGCTACGCCAAGGCCGTCATGCCGGAGCTGGTTTTGACCTCCGACGTCATCGTGGGCTTCCCCGGAGAGACTGAGGAAGAATTTGAGGAGACTTTGTCCCTGATTGAGCAGGTGCGCTACGACGCCCTGTTTACCTTCATCTTCTCCCCCCGCCCCGGGACCCCCGCCGCCGAAATGGAGGACCCCACCCCCAAGGAGGAGAAGAACCGCCGGTTTGACCGGCTCTGCGCCCTGCAAAACGCCATCTCCGAAGAGATCCACGCCGCCTATGTGGGAAAGGAAATGCGCTGCCTCATCGACGGCCGGGAGGGGGAGTACCTCACCGCCCGGACCGAAGGGGGCCGCCTGGTCCGCCTGTCCGGCGGCGACGAGCTCATCGGAACCTACCAGAATATCACCATCACCGCCTCCACCACCTGGAGCCTGACGGGTACGCTCACAAAATAAACTACACCATGCCTGAAAGCGGAAAGGATGCAACATGGCCAAAGCAACCACGGAACTGACCCCCATGCGGCGGCAGTACCAGCAGATGAAGGAGCAGAACAGCGACTGCATTCTCTTCTTCCGCCTGGGGGATTTTTATGAGATGTTCGACGAGGACGCCGTCCTGGCCGCCCGGGAGCTGGATCTGACCCTGACCACCCGGGACCGGGGAAAGCCCAAGGAGGAGCAGACCCCCATGTGCGGCGTGCCCTATCACAGTGTGGACACCTACATCGCCCGTCTGGTCCAGAAGGGCTACAAGGTGGCCATCTGCGAGCAGATGGTGGACCCGGCCCTGTGCAAGGGGCTGGTGGACCGGGACATCACCCGCATCATCACCCCCGGCACCGTCACGGAGAGCTGTATGCTCGACGAGAACAAAAATAACTACATGGCCTGCGTCTACGGCGAGGGTGGAAATTTCGGCCTGGCCTTCTGCGATGTGTCCACCGGCGCCTTTTTCTCCACCATCTGCTCCGATCCCCAGAACGTGGCCTCGGAGCTGGGCCGCTTTTCTCCCAGTGAAGTGCTGCGCTGGGGCGAAAACGTGGACTGCGAGGCCATCGACGACGTCATCTTCCGGCGGCTGAACTGCTGCGTGGACGAGGGTCGGCCGGAACAGTTCGCGTTGGAACCGGCGGAGAAGATTCTGGAATCCCACTTTGGCCAGAGTCTGGCCAGCCTGGGCATCGCGGGGCTGCCCGCGGCCGTCATTGCCGCGGGGGCATTGCTTCGCACTCTGCTCTCCCTGCAAAAAAATGACCTGGCCCATATCCGGGAGCTTCAATACTACACCACCGGCAGGTTCATGGAGCTGGACCTGGATGCCCGGCGGAACCTGGAGCTGACGGAGACCATGCGCTCCAAGGAGAAAAAGGGGACGCTGCTGTGGGTGCTGGACAAGACCCACACCGCCATGGGCGGCCGGATGCTCCGGTCCTGGCTGGAAAAGCCCCTGCTGGACGTGGGGGAGATCACCCGCCGCCACGCCGCCGTGGAGGAGCTGGTGGACTCCGTCATCGTCCGGGGAGAGCTGGAAGAGGCATTGAAGGACGTGACGGATTTTGAGCGGGTCACCACCCGGATTGTCACCGGCACCGTCAACTGCCGGGATTTGCTGGGGCTTGCCCGGGGCCTGCGGGCTCTGCCGGAGGTCAAGCGTCAGCTATTAAGCTGCGCCTCCCCCCTGCTTAAAAAGCTGGAAGCGGCCATGGACCCGCTGACGGACTGCGCCGACCGGATTGAAAATACCATTGTGGACGATCCTCCCCTCACCGTCCGGGAGGGCGGCATCATCCGTCCCGGGGCCAACGCCGAGGCGGACGCCCTGCGAGACATCATGGAGGGCGGCAGCGGCACCATCGCCGCCATCGAGGCCTCCGAGCGGGAAAAGACCGGCATCCGCACCCTGAAGGTGGGCTTCAACCGGGTCTTTGGATACTATATCGAGGTCTCCAAGTCCTTCCTCTCCCAGGTTCCCCCTGAGTACATCCGCAAGCAGACCCTTGCCAACTGCGAGCGCTACATCACCCAGGAGCTCAAGGATCTGGAAAACCAGGTCCTCACCGCCAAGGACCGGCTGACGGCCCTGGAATACCAGATCTTTACGGAGCTAAGGCAGTATCTTTCTGAACAGGCCTCCCGGATTCAGGCCACTGCCGCTGCCGTGGCCGCCGCCGACGCCCTGTGCAGCCTGGCCGCCGTGGCGGTCCAGCGGGGCTACTGCCGGCCGGAGATCACCCTGGGCCGGGAGATTTCCATCACCGACGGCCGCCACCCGGTGGTGGAGGCCATGCTGAAGGATTCCCTGTTCGTGCCCAACGGAACGGAGATCGGCCAGGAGAACAATACCGTGGCCATCATCACCGGCCCCAACATGGCCGGTAAATCCACCTATATGCGCCAGGTGGCCCTCATCGTCCTCATGGCCCAGATGGGCTCCTTCGTCCCCGCCCGGGCCGCCAGAATCGGCCTGGTGGACCGGGTGTTCACCCGCATCGGCGCCAGCGACGATCTGGCCTCCGGCCAGTCCACCTTCATGGTGGAAATGGCAGAGGTGGCCTCCATCTTAAAATACGCCACCTCCCGGAGTCTGCTCATTCTCGACGAAATCGGCCGGGGCACCTCCACCTACGACGGCATGGCCATCGCCCGGGCCGTGCTGGAATACTGCGCCAGCCCCAAGCGCCTGGGGGCCAAGACCCTCTTTGCCACCCACTATCACGAGCTGGCCTCCATGGAGAGCAAGCTGCCCAATGTGAAAAACTACAACATTGCCGTAAAAAAGCGGGGCGAGCAGATGATCTTCCTGCGCAAGATCGTCCCCGGCGCCACCGACGACAGTTATGGCATCGAAGTGGCAAAGCTGGCCGGCATTCCCAACGCCGTCATCACCCGGGCCCGGGAGATTCTCTCGGAGCTGGAACGGGAGGGCGGCGCCCCCGCCCCGGTGATCACCCGGGAGGAGCCCCAGGACCAGGTGAGTATGCTGGACCTGTCCGGCCAGAGAATCGTGGAGGCCCTCTCGAAGCTCACCGTGGAGACCCTGACCCCCATCGAGGCCATGAACGAACTATACAAGCTCAAAAAACTATTGGAGTAATTTTATGCGAAACAGCCGCTCTTCCGGCGCGGCCCTGAGCAGCCAGGAGACCGTGGCGGGCTTTACCTACCTTGCCTTTGAGATTTTCTTTCTGCCGGCCATGCTGACCTTTTTCAACGGCACCCTTGCCCATCCCCTCAGCGAGGCGGAAGTGAACTTTGTCTTTTTCTTCATCAATTTCATGGCCGTGCTGCTGATTTTTCACGGCTTTCTGGGAAAGTCCATGGCCCAGGTAGGGCAGCACCCCGCTTACTTCTGCCAGGCGGTGATTCTGGGATATGTGGCCTATCAGGCCTGCGCCTGGGTCATCTCCTGGGTCATCACCCAGCTGGTCCCCGGCTTTCACAACTATAACGACGCGGCCATCGCCGCCCTGGGCAGCGGGAACTTCTTTCTGACGGCCATCGGCACCGTGGTGCTGGTGCCGCCGGCGGAGGAGTGCTTTTACCGGGGGCTCATCTTCCGCAATCTGTACCCCAAATCCCGGTGGGCCGCCTATGTGGTGTCCATCCTGGCCTTTACGCTGATCCACATTGTGGGCTATCTCGGCGTCTATTCGCCCCTGGAGCTGCTCATGGCAAGCCTCCAATACCTTCCCGCCGGGCTGTGCCTGGCCTGGGCCTATATCAAAAGCGATACGATTTTCGCGCCCATCCTCATCCACGCCGCCATCAATTTCACCAGCATCTATGCTTTGAGGTAAATCTATGCCTAAAATCATCCAGCTTTCCCCCCATGTCGCCAACCTCATCGCCGCGGGCGAGGTGGTGGAGCGGCCCGCCAGCGTCGTAAAAGAGCTGCTGGAAAACGCCGTGGACGCCGGGGCCTCCAAGGTCACGGTTGAGATCCGGGACGGGGGCATGACCTTTCTGCGGGTCACCGACAACGGCTGTGGCATGAGCGCCCCGGACGCCGCCCTGGCCTTCCAGCGCCACGCCACCAGCAAGCTGCGCTCGGCAGAGGACCTGGCCGCCATCGGCACCATGGGCTTCCGTGGCGAGGCTCTGGCCGCCATTGCCTCCGTCAGCCGCATCGACCTGCTCACCAAGACCGCCGGCGCCCTCTCGGGGGTCAGCATCCATCTGGAGGCGGGAAATATTATGGAGCAGGGGGAGGCCGGCTGCCCCGAGGGGACCACCATCATCGTCCGGGACCTGTTTTTCAACACCCCCGCCCGGATGAAATTCATGCGCTCGGACACGGTGGAGGGGTCCCGGGTCACCGCCGCCGTGGAAATGCAGGCCCTGGCCCATCCGGAGGTGGCCTTCCAGTTTCTCCGGGACGGCAAGCAGGTCCTCTCCACCCCCGGCTCCGGGGGCTTGCAGGGGGCGATGTACTGCGTCTACGGCCGGGACTGCGCCAAAATGGTCCCGGTGAACAGCAGCTGGGACGGCTACGCCCTGACGGGCTTCGTCTCAAAGCCCACCGACGCCCGGCCAAGCCGCAGCCTGCAGACCTTCTTCGTCAACGACCGGCCGGTAAAGTCCCGGCTGCTGATATCCGCCCTGGAGGAGGCCTACCGAAACCAGATCATGGTGGGAAAATTCCCTGCCTGCGTTCTCCATCTGACCCTGCCCCCCGCCGCCGTGGATGTGAACGTCCACCCCGCCAAAACGGAGGTCAAATTCCTGGCGGAAAAGGCAGTATTTGACTGCGTGCACTACGGCGTCCTGGGGGCCCTGAATCAGCAGACCGACCGGCCCCAGGTCCGGTTCCAAGCGCCCGCCGCCGAAGGCTCCGCCAAGCTCCCCCCGCAGCCGGTACCCCAGAATGAGAAAAAAGCCGCACCTCCTGCCAAAAAACCGGATTTCTTCCGGACCATGACGCCGGAGACCTATAAGACCTTCTCCGCCGCCCTGAAGGATGCCCCCCAGCCCAAGCCCGCGGCCGCCGCGGCGGCGGCGGCCAAAATTGAGCAGCCCGCCAATATGCCCCTGCGGGAATTTGTGATGCTTCCCCAGGTCCAGGAGGCGGCCGCGCCCAAAAAGGTGCCCCAGCCCCCCGTCGTCCCGGCCAGGGCGGAGGCCCCGAAGATGCCGCCTCCCGCGCCAAAGGCGCCGGAGACCGTCCCCGCCGAGCCGGAGCAGACCGTCCTCCCCATGCCCCAGATCCAGCCCTGGCGGATGGTGGGAGAGCTCTACCAGACCTACATTCTGGTGGAGCAGGGGGACGAGGCCTTTCTGATCGATAAGCACGCCGCCCACGAGCGGATTCTCTTTGAGAAGCTGAAGGCCAACCAGGAGGCCATCTCCTCCCAGACCCTGCTGACCCCCATGCCCCTGCGGCTCTCCGCCGCCGCCCTGGGGGAGCTGCTGGAAAACCGGGATATGCTGGAGGAGCTGGGCTTCGAGCTTGAGGAATTTGGGGAAAATACTGCCCTGCTGCGGCAGATTCCCATGGATTTGCAGCCCCAGGACGCCGCCGAGGCGGTGGAGGCCCTGGCCTCCGACCTGCTTTCCGGCCGTCGGGAGCATAAGGACACGGTCCGCGACGAGCTGCTGCACACGGTGGCCTGCAAGGCCGCTATCAAGGCCGGATGGAAAAGCGACGAGAAGGAGCTTCTGGCCATCGCCCAGGCGGTGATGGACCGGGAGGAGCTGAAATACTGCCCCCACGGCCGTCCCATCTGCGTGACCCTGAGCAAAAAGCAGCTGGAAAAGCAGTTTAAACGGACTTAAGTGGAGTAAAAATAGCATGTGCAATATTTTTCACAGGGACGGCTATACCCTGCGGCCCACCCGGGCGGAGGATGCCGAGGACTACTTTTGGCAGAATTTTGACCCGCTGGACCCGTCCGTAGCCCGGCTGACCGGGTGCAAGTCCGCCTTTTCCCACGATGAGGTGGTGGACTTTTTTCGCAGCTGCATCGCCGCGGAGGACCGGTACGACTTTTTGCTGATCGCCCCGGATGGGCGCATCGTTGGAGAGGCCGTCATCAACGAAATTGACTGGGCTCTTCGCAGCGCCAATTTCCGGGTTGCCATCTTCCAGCCGGAGCACCGGGGCAGGGGACTTGGCGCCTGGCTGGTGGAGACCGCCCGGGACTTTGCCTTCCAGCATTTGAAGCTGCACCGGCTGGAATTGGATGTCTTTTCCTTCAATCCCCGGGCAGAGCAGACCTATCTGCGGGCCGGATTTCGCCGGGAGGGGGTCCTGCGGGACGCGGTCCTGGACGGAGAAACCTATGCCGACGATATCCTGATGGCCATTTTGGAGGACGAGTGGAGGGCTTTACAACAGGAGGCCCACGAATAAGCAAAGGAAGGAGGCCCTGCCCTTGAACAATTTGATCTGCATCGCCGGACCTACGGCCTCGGGGAAAACCGCCCTGGCCGTGGCGCTGGCAAAGGAGCTCAGTGGCGAGGTGGTATCCTGCGATTCCATGCAGGTCTACCGCCGGATGGACATCGGCACCGCCAAGCCCACCCGGGAGGAGATGGGGGGCATCCCCCACCATATGCTGGACGTGGCGGAGCCGGATGAGGACTTTTCCGTCAGCCGCTACTGCGCCATGGCCGCCCCCATCGTCGATGATATCCTGGCCCGGGGCAAGACCGCCATCATCGCCGGGGGCACGGGGCTGTACATGGACGCCCTCATCAAGGGCAACGACTTTGCCCCCTTCCCCTCCACCGGGGTCCGGGAGGAGCTGGAGGCCCGGGCGGACCGGGAGGGCATGGAGGCCATGATGGCCTTTCTCGCCCAGGTGGACCCCGTCACTGCCCAGCGGCTTCCCATCTCGGACCGCAAGCGCATCCTCCGGGCCCTGGAAATCTATTTGGAGACCGGCGAGACCATGACCGAGCACGACCGGAAAACCCAGGCCCTTCCCCCCAGATATACGCCCATTTGGCTGGGGCTGGACTTTTCTCAGCGGCAGACCCTCTACGACCGCATCAACCGCCGGGTGGGCGTCATGCTGGAAATGGGGCTTTTGGACGAGATCCGCGCCCTGCTATCTAGCGGCATCCCCGCCGGCTGCACCGCCATGCAGGCCATCGGCTACAAGGAGTTCACCGCGGCTCTCGCCGGCTGGGAGAGCATCGACAGCGCCGCCGACCGGGTCCGCCAGGCCTCCCGGCGGTACGCCAAGCGGCAGCTGACCTGGTTCCGCCGCAACAAGGCCATCCACTGGCTCATCCGTGGGGACGACGACCCGGCGGAGGAAATAATTGGCCGGGCCCGACAGGTTCTACGGGAATTTGACACCGGAAATCTGCTAGCATAGGGACATCTCAAAGAAAGAAGGTATCCATATGACCGAAGCAGGTACACTACAGGAGGCCATTTTGCGGGAGGTCGTCCGGGATAAGGTCCCGGTGACCCTGTTCCTCATGAACGGCTTTCAGCTGCGGGGCATCGTCACAGGCTATGACAGCTTCGTGGTGGTGCTGGTGTCGGAGGGCAAGCAGCAGATGATCTACAAGCACGCCATCTCCACCCTGGCCCCCATGAAGCCTCTAAAGGCCGCGGCGCCTATGAACATCTGACGGAACCGGGCGGCGGAATCTTCCGCCGCCTGTTTTCCCGGGGTGTTTTGCAAAATTTGTCGATAAATCACAAAGAAAGAGGAGATACTATGTCCATCGCGGAAAATGTGGCTCTGGTCCGGGCCCAGATGGAGCAGGCCGCCCGGGCCTGCGGCCGGGACCCGAAGGAGATTCTGCTGTGCGCCGCCACAAAAATGAACGACGCCGACGCCGTCCGCCAGGCCATCGCCGCCGGTGTGGACTGCTGCGGGGAAAACCGGGTCCAGGAGCTGACGGAAAAGCTCCGGCAGAACGCCTACGAGGGCGCTCCCGTCCATTTCATCGGCCACCTGCAAACCAACAAGGTCCGCCAGGTGGTGGGAAAGGTGGACCTCATTCAAAGCGTGGACAGTCATCGCCTGCTTCTTGCGATCCAGGCCGAGGCCGCCCGGCAGGGCATCGTCCAGGACGTGCTTTTGGAGGTCAATATCGGCCAGGAGCCCAGCAAGTCAGGCTTTCAAGCTGGGGAGATCCTGCCGATCCTAGAAAAAAGTGCCCAATTTTCAAACATTTGTATCAAGGGTCTCATGGCAATTCCGCCGATTTCGCATAATTCGGGAGAAAATCGAAAGTTTTTTCAAAAAATGTTCCAATTAACTGTTGACATAAAGAACAAAATAGACGATAATGTCACAGTGGACCGCTTGTCGATGGGTATGTCCGGCGACTTTGCCGACGCCATCGCCTGCGGCAGTACCATGATTCGCGTAGGTACTGCCATCTTCGGTCAGCGTGATTACGCAAAAAACCAATGCGTGGTGTGAAATAGATTTAGGAGGAACTTTCCATGAGCTTTTGGGACAACGTAAAGAAATTTGCCCAACCCTATTCTGACAGTGAGTATGACGATTACGACGAGGATGACGATTACCTCGATGAATATGACGAACCCGAGCAGCCCGCCCACCGGGCTCCCCGCCGGGCGGCCCCCGCTCCCGCTCCCATGGAGGACGAGGAGGAAGGGGACGATCTCGGCTTTGCCCCGCTGTCTACCCCCGGCACCGCTTCGGTGTCCTCTCCCGCCGGTTTTAACGGCTCTGTAATGAACATGGGCGCCTCCTCCGCCAACAAGCAGGAGGTCATGCTCTTCCGGCCCGGCTCCTTTAACGACACCTCCAAGGCCGCTGACGATCTGCGCAACCGCAAGGCCGTCATCGTCAACATGGAGAACGTGGATAAGGCCATGGCCCGCCGGGTGGTGGATTTCCTCTCCGGCTGCGTCTACGCCCTGGACGGCGACGTGAAGAAGATCGCCCAGTCCGCCTATCTCTTCTGCCCCCACAACATGGAGATTGTGGGCGACCTGGAGGCCCTCCAGGCAGAGGTGGAGAGCTACGTCTGATTTCCGGGGCGCTGACAGGCTGTGATGAACGAATCGGATTCATCCACCCATGACATCTTCCCGGGGAAACGGGCTATCCCGGAGGAAACCCACAGCTGACAATATCCGGCATGGTGCCGCTTGAATTTCCAATCTCAGAAAGGGGAATTTTCCAAATGTTTACACCGCAGCAGATTGATCAGATCTCCTTTGGCCGCGCCACCTTCGGCGGCTATAATATGGAGCAGGTTGACGAGTTCTTGGAGCCTCTGACCGAGGACTATGTGACGCTCTACAAAGAGAACGCCCTGCTTAAGAGCAAGATGCGGGTCCTGGTTGGCAAGCTGGAGGAATACCGCAAGAACGAGGCCTCCATGAAGGAAGCCGTGGCCAGCGCCCAGAAAACCTGCGACAAGATGGTTCTGGAGGCCCAGAATAAGTGCAACCAGATGCTCTCGAACGCCAACGCCGTGGCCGCCGGCACCCCTGCCGCCACTGTCCATTCCGACGCCCTGGTGGCCGCCGAGAATGCCCGGGTGGAGGAGGCCCGCAAGACCGCTTCCGTGAAGATCTCCGAGCTGCAGGATCAGCTTCGCTCCTGCATCCAGGCTCTGGAGCGCATCAAGGGCGCCAACGCCCCCGCCGCTCCTGTGGCGCCGGTGAATCCTGTCGCCCCCGCTGCTCCCGCTCCCGCCCCCGCTTCCTCCGACGATGTGGCCAGCCAGATCGCCCAGAACGTGGAGGCCATTGTGGGCACCACCGTGGACCGCGCCCCCAAGGCCGCTCCCAAGCACCCCACGGCCAACGAATCCACCACCAGCAAGTTTGCCAGCCTGAACCTGCAGTTCGGCCGGAACTACGACCCC
>DETX01000035.1:9834-14474 GCA_002362145.1 Clostridiales bacterium UBA3277 | reverse complement strand
TTTTATTAGATTTTAGTATAAAAAACACGGCGGATAAGAATCTCTCTTATCCGCCGTGAAATTGAGGCAACCTGATCATCCGTCCGCCCGATCACAAAGCAGCCCAACAATCGGCGCAATATAGTTCCGGTCAGAAATATCGTAGGAGTGGGAAATCATGTTCAGCATTTCCACATCCGCCGCAGTTTTGTCCTTTTTCCCCTCCACCATCTTCCGAAACGCCTTCATCATCAGCTTTGCGCCCGCCGGCATTTTTTCATAGCAGAACCCCCCGGGGCAGTAGAAAACGTGCACCTTTTCCCGTTCCGCCTCACTGAAATTGTTTCTGAAAAAGGGTTCAATTTCGGGGCTCTCGGCGGGACTGCCCCCGGTGCAGAAAACGATCCATGTTTTCTCCGGCCATTTTTCCAGATTCGTCTTGACCCACGACAGCTTCTGAATCCCGCCCGCGCAGGCCCAGCTGCCGAAGATTATGGCGTCGTACTCCCCAAAATCCTGCTTTTTGGCGTCTTTCAGCCCGAAGCAATCCGCCCCCGCCGCTTCCGCAATCCACTGGGCGTACCTTTTGGTAAAGCCTGTCTGCGAGTAATAAATCACTGCCGCTTTCATGTCGCATCCCTCTTTCTCAATGCATCCTTCAAAAACGCCTGATGGGCCTGCTCCTGCTGGGAGAAAATCTCGTCAATGGGGATGCATTGAAAAGTTTCAGAGAAATACTGGCGAGGTAGATTCTCTGAAACTTTTCTTCTATACTTTTTAAAGAATTTTATTTTGAAATAGCACCTTATAAATGCAATTTACTTGGAAAATAGGCGAAAATGAGGCCACCAATACCATATCCGACAAGCAATAGGGGCAATATCATTGAAGATGATGTTAAAGGAATTGTACCAAGAAAATACAGAAGCAAAAATAATGAATTAAATATAATGAAGGATAAAGGGACCAGATAACTCACTACTTTTTTTCCCGATTGTCCTTGTGGAGTCAGTATTGTTGTCAGGGCTAAAGAGATACCAATTACAAGGTAAGGAAATATGCAGAGTAAAAAGAATAAAGGCCTGGATGGATTTACTTTTAGAACAAATCGAAGATGCGGAAGAAGCAAACCATCAAAACAGACCATAAGCTGAGTACATATAGCCGATATAATATAAAATGCAGTTTTCTTCATTGATTAAGTAGATGGTTCAATAGGGTAACATTCTAACTCAAGGGTCCAATGGCGAGTGGCGCCTTGAGAAATATCAAGGGACATAGTAGCTCCCATCGCTCCATAATAACTTTGAATAGAATATTGAAAACCTGTATTTAAGTATGAACCACTTGTTATAGACCCTTCTTTTGTTTGCTTTCTCCATATATTGTTAGTTCCAATACCATAGCAGATCGCAAAAATATCAGCAGTCTTACTTACATACGTTCCGTCATTAGGGTCTGGGTCTGCCCATGTACCGCTGACACGAGTCAACATATATTCAGTGGGCTCAACATCGTATTCAGTGTAATACAACGTCAGAGTTGCAGTTAAATAATTTGTCGGATCGGAACCAGACACATTATCTTCATGTGACTTATTGCTAAGAGGAACTATGTAATCATATGAGACAACTTGTGTATCAGGAAAGAAGTTTGCAGTAGAAGGGGTATCTCTCCGATATCCTGTCAACTGAATAGTAGTTCCATCATCACAAATTAATTGTCCAGATACGGTACTCTTGAATGAGATATCTTGTATAGAAGGTGATTCTGTAGCATATGTGGGTAAAATACAGAAACTGAGAGATATAAGTACAGAGGTAAATAAAGCGATAAACCTTTTTATGCGTACATTGCTCCTTTCAAAAAACTGATAAAAATTGAGTGACTTTTTGTACAAATGCTTTTTGTACAAATACTTTTTGTACGAATATAGTATAGCACAAAAGAAGGAATGTGTCAATATGCACAATTAGCAAGTAGAGGGACAATTTCGACTTCTATCTGCCGATGTCGGCCGCCAGGTTGTTGTAGAAATCGTGGTCGATGACGGACCGGGAGAAGGTGATCTTATTGGACACGACCGCGTTGATTCGCTCCACATACCCCTCCTCCACCGGTTCCGTTCCCCGGGGGATGAAGAGATTTTTGCGGCTGTTATAGCTGCCCTTGTCTGTAATCCAGCTGTGATCCGGCCAGAGGACCAGGGGCTCCGCGTCGGAGAACACATCCCGTCCCACCAGGAGCCGGGAGTCGTACTCCACCCCGAAGAGGTTCGAGAGCGTGGGCAGAATGTCCAGGCTGTACACCGGGTCCTCCACCACGATGTTCTTCCCCTCCAGGCAGCCACTCCAAATGATGAGGGCGTTGTGGTCCCTCATGAAATTGTCGTAGTCCTTCACGCCAAAGAGCTCCGCCAGATGGTCCCGGGTATTCTGCCAGGTGCGGCTGCGCTCCAGGCCGTAGGGATAGTGATCGGTGCTGAGGACCACCACCGTATCGTCGGCAATCCCCGCCTCCTCCAGCTGCCGCAGCAGGGACGCCATGGCCGCCTCCAGCTCCTGCTGGGAGGCGTAATAGCCCTTCACCGTGTCGCTGTGGTCCATGTCGGCAAACTCGTCGATATGCTTCCGGGTCTGGGCGTTTTCCTTCAGGGAGTAGGGGCAGTGGCCGCTGACGGTCATGTAGTAGATGCTGAAGGGCTGATGGTCGATGTACTGGGGCACGGTGATGTCGATCATTTCAAGATCGCTCTCCGGCCATACCGGGGTGATGCCCTCCAAGCCTCCGAAGCGGGCAAGGAACTGATCGTAACCCAGATGGAAGTGGGTCTTGTCCCGGTCGTAGAAATCCTTAAAGTGGTTGTGGTAGGCGATGGAATAATAGCCCTCCCGGCTGAGCTGGTAGCCCATGGTGAACACCAGCTTCTGCTGCAAGGCCTCCTTCATGCAGGCGCCGCCGTTGGTGGGCACAATCCCAATCAGATTAGAAAATTCTCCGGCGGTGGTGCTGGCGCCCCAGCCCGGCTGGTAGTATTCCTCAAACCGGATGCCCTCGTTGGCCATGCGGTAGAGGGCCGGGGTCCGCTGGGGGTCGATGACCTCGGCGGTAAAGGCCTCGGCGGTGATGAGAATCAGATTCTTCCCCTTAAAAAGCCCGGTGTATTCGTTCTGCTTAGTGGGGGTCTGGGCGGCGGCATAGTCGTAAATGGCCTTCACCGCCCGGTTTTCCGGCTTTTCTCCCAGCTCCTGCAAATTCACCCCGGGCAGGACGTTGTCGCCATAGACGATGGGAGGCTCCGTGGGGGCCTCGGTCTCCTCCTGGGGCTCCTGGGACACCGTGGGGACCGTCGGGGCCGTGGTCTCCACCACCGCCACAAAGTCCGGCTCCTCCCTGCCGGCGCCGTGGGTCATCTCCAAGGCAAAGCCCATGTGCAGTCCGAAGGAGCGGACGGCAGTGTCAAATTCGTAGTTTCTCGTCAGCAGAAGGGCGTCCGGAGTCCACAGATGGACCACCCCCACCCCCAGCAGATAGCACGCCACCGCCGCGCCGGCCAGGATTCCCCGGAGGGCCCAGGTTGTCTTTCCCGTCCGGCAGAAGATGGCGTAGAGAACCGTCGGCGCAAGCAGCAGACCCACCCGCCAGAGGTTCGGCACCAAAACCGCGAACACCTGGGCCATGTAATCCTGGGCAACGCCGCCGGCGCCGCCCAGAATGGTTTTCGGGGACATAAAGAACTTGTAGGCGTCGCTGACGCAGTACTCCGTCATCCACAAAACGGTGAGCAGCGCCGATACCCCCACGGCGGTCCACTTTGCCCCCGTTTCCGAGGGAATCAGGCCCACGAGAAGGCCCAGCACGGCGCCAAAGCCCGCCGCGAAGAGCAGCACCGCCAAGAGCCGGCCCCCGGAAAACTCCTGGGTAACCCAGATGTGGAGCATCAGCTCATGGTAAACCGCCATGGCCGCCAGGAAGATCCAGGCGGGCAGAGGGAGGAATTTTCTGTCTCTCTGTTTCTGCATACTTTTCTCCTTTACTCCTCAGCCGTGGGCTTGGGAGGACGGCGGCGTCCGCCGGAGCGGCGGCGGGGCCGCTTGGCCTGCTCTCCCTCGGCCCCGGGCTGATTCCCATCCCTCTGGGGCTGTGGATCGTTTTTGGGCTGGTCCCGCCGGGGTTCCGCCCCGGGCCGCTGGCCGCCTGCCCCTTCCCGGCGGCGGGAACGGGGCCGGGCGGGCCGTCCCTCTCCGGTGGACGGAGGGGTAGCGGGTGTCTCCGCCGGGCCGTCCTCAAAGGGCTTATTCTGCTCGTCGGCAATGGTCTCGGTGCTGTAGCGGAAACGGATGGAATCCAAGTGGATGCTCTCCGGCTCCTTTTTCACCCGCTTGCCGCCGCCGGAAATGGGGGCCAGGTCCGCCGGGATGGGCGGATCGTTCTTCTTGGCCTTGCCGTTTCGAAGGACGGCGATGTCGGAATTGGAGAAAACCGAGACGGTATTGGGGTCGTCCTCCATGCGGACGCTGACCCGCTGGCGCAGCAGATCCAAATCCACCACCGTGCCCCGGCCCTCGGGGGTGTCCACAAAGGATTCCGCCTTGGGAGAGGTGCGGATCAAATCCTCATAGGCCTCCTGCTCGTATTTCAGGCAGCACATCAGCCGCCCG
>DETX01000035.1:0-9546 GCA_002362145.1 Clostridiales bacterium UBA3277 | reverse complement strand
GCAGGTGCCGGAGATCTTGGTGGGATTCAGGCTCAGATTCTGGGTTTTGGCCATTTTGATGGACACGGGCTGGAAATCATCCAGGAAGCTGGCGCAGCAGAAGGGCCGGCCGCAGATGCCCAGGCCTCCCACCATCTTCGCCTTGTCCCGGACGCCGATCTGCCGCAGCTCAATGCGGGTGTGGAAAATGGAGGCCAGGTTCTTCACCAGCTCCCGGAAATCCACCCGCTCGTCGGCGGTGAAGTAGAAGAGAATTTTACTGCCGTCGAAGGCCACCTCCGCCGACACCAGCTGCATATCCAGGCCGTGGCTGGCGATCTTCTGCATACACACGTCAAAGGCCCGTTTTTCCTTGGCCCGATTGTCGGCGATGGTCTTTTCGTCCTGGGCCGTGGCCTTGCGCAGGACCTTGCGCAGGGGGGCCACCACATCCTTGGGGGGAATTTTGTGGTTGCCTCCGGCGCAGACGCCGAACTCCGCCCCCCGGGCGGTGTCGATGATGACATGATCCCCCTGGCTAAATTTCATGCCGTCGGGGTCAAAAAAGTAGATTTTCTGTCCCGGCCGGAACTGGATGTCCACCACCTCCACGGGGGCGGCATTCTCCTGCGGCTGTTCCGCAATGTTTTCTTCCATGGCAAAGCTCCTTTATCTCAATCGATGTAACCGGTTTTATCTCAGCGCCCACTCCAAATAGCCGCAGACCGCGGCGGGAGAGACGTTGGCCCCCACGCAGCCCAGGGCCTTTTTCAGTTCCGCCGCCCCCTGGTGAAGCTCCTGGGCGGTGCGCAGCCGGGCGAGGCTCCTGGCCTGGGGGGAGACCACCCGGACGCCGCTGCGGCTGAGCAGGGCGTTTTCCAGCAGGACCAGCCAGTTTTCCAGGGTCTCCGCCAGGGCCTCCCGCTTCCATTTTTCCATGGGCACCAGGGTCTCCATCAGCCCCAAAACGTCCTTGTCCCCGTAGGCCCGGGAAAACCGCTCCGTCTGGGGAGAGAGACTCCCCCCCTCCCGAAGCAGCGCCTGGGCCTGGCCCAGAAAGCCGCCGCCCCGCTCCATGGCGGCGTCGATGTCCTCCGGCGACGCCTGGGGGAACTCCCCCTCCAGCCGCTTTCTGAGGATCTTCTCCGGCAGGGCCTGCATTTGCAGCAGGGTGCACCGGGAGCGGACCGTGGGCAGCAGCTTATCCGGATTGTCCGTCAGCAGCAGATAGACGCCGTAGGCCGGGGGCTCCTCCAGAATCTTCAGCAGGGCGTTCTGCCCTGGCAGGCCCATGTCCTGGGCCCGGGGGAAGAGGTAGATTTTGTACTCCGCCTCGTTGGGCTGGATATACATATCCGCCCGGGCCTGGCGGATCAGATCCACGGTGACGGTTTTCTTCTCCGGATCGTCCACGGTAATGAAATCCGGATGGTTCCCATCCAGGACCTTCCGGCAGGGGTGGCATTTCAGGCACGGCTTTCCCTGCCCCTGACACACGGCGGCCGCGGCCAGCAGCCGGGCCAGGGTGTGCTTTCCAGACCCCTCCGGGCCGGAAATCAGGTAAAAATGGGAGATATGGCCTTTTTCCAGGCTTTTTTCCAGGTTTTTCTTCAGCTGGTCGTTGCCCAGCAGGCTTTCAAAGCCCATATTCCCGTTTCCTTTCTTTTTAGCCCCAGAGCACGGACAGCATGGGGATGATCTGCTTCTTGCGGCTCATGACATGGGCCAGGAAGGCGGTGTTCTCCCTAGGCGTGACGCCGAAGGCCTGCTGGATGATATCGTCGTCGCCCACATAGAGGATCTGGGTGCCCTCCAGCAGAACGTCCGTCAGCATCAGCATGATCAGGTCCAGATTATTCTCTTTGCGGGTCTTGGTCATCTGCTCCAACAGCTCGTCCTTGCGCTCCATGGCGGCCCCGCTGTCGATGCAGGTAATCTGAGCCACGCCCAAATCGTGGCCCGCGATATGGAATTCCTTGTAGTCCGTGAACAGCACCTCCTGGGCGGTCTTATTGTCCACGGAGGCGGAGAAGATCTCCCGGCCCAGCAGCGCCAGGGACACATTGCCGATTCTCGCCAGCCGCTCCGCCATGCGGATGTCCCGCTGGGTGCAGGTGGGGGACTTGAACATGACGGTGTCGGAGATAATGGCCGCCGCCATCATGCCCGCCAGATTGGCGGAGGGCATCAGCCCCCGGTCCTGGAACATCCCGGCAATGATGGTATTGGTGGAGCCCACAGGCTCGTTGCGGACGTAAATGGGGTTGCTGGTCTGGATATCCGCCAGCCGGTGGTGGTCGATGATCTCCAGCAGCTCCGCCTCCTCCAGACCGGGCACGGACTGGGCCGCCTCGTTGTGGTCCACCAGCACCACCCGCTTCTTCCGGGGCCGCAGCAGATGATACCGGGTGAGGATGCCCACCACCTTCTCCTCCTCGTCCAGGATGGGATAGCTGGGATGGCGGTATTTGAGGACCATTTCCTTCACGTCGTCCACCCGATCATTCAGGTGGAAGCTCACCAGGCCCTGGGTGACGCAGATCCGGCCCACGGGGGTGGACTGGAAAATGAGCTGAGCAGCCCGGTAGGCATCCAGGGGGGTGGAGATGATGACCGTCTCCGTGGGGAACTCCCGGAATTCCTGGTCCAGCTCCGTCTGGCACAGCACCAGGCACCGGACGTTCATGGTAAGGGCCCGGCGGATCATGTCCGGCTGGTGGCCGCACAGGACAATGCTCTCCTGCTTCTGGAACAGCAGATTCTCCTGGGCCTGGGGCAGGGCGATAATCACCTCACCGGCGATGGTGTCCGTATTTTCCCCAGCGTCGTTGAGAATCCGTCCTTCCAGCACGGACAGAACGTTAAACAGGGGCACCTCCTCCAGAATTCCGGAGGCGATGCGGGTCATATTATAATTGGCGATGTCGGTCCGGGACAAGATGCCGTACAAGCTCCCGTCCTCCCGGGCCACGGGCACGGCGGCAATGGCGGGATAATCCTGGAATTCGTCCCAGGCCCGGCCCACGGTGACGCCAGTATTGAGCACCGGCGGCTTATCAAAATCCAGGTCCCGGACCTGGTTATACAGATCCTTGATTCGCTTGGGGGCCTGAAAACCGAAGCGCTTGAGCACGATCTGGGTCTCGTCGGAGACCTGGCCCAGGCAGGCCGCCTCGTATTCCCGCTCGCCGCAGGCGTTGCGCAGGGCTGTGTAGGCGATTGCCGCCACAATGGAATCGGTATCGGGGTTTCTGTGTCCGGTGACATAGATGGGGTCCATGTTCGCCGCCTCCTTTAAATGAAATGGTATGAAGATTGATTAGACGGTAACTTCTCCCGCCAGGTTTTCCTGAAAGAGCTCTCCGATCTGTGCCGGGTCCATCCCCTGGCCCAGGGCCCACATGAGCTTGGTCATGGCAGCCTCGGAGGTCATGTCCCGACCCTGAATGACCCCCAGCTCCAACAGCTTGTTGCCCACCTGATAGACGGCCAGATCCGCGCTGTCGTAGAGGCATTGGGTGGTGACCACCACGCTGATGCCGTCCTCCACCGCCCGGCGGATGCCCCGCAGGCCCTTGTGGAGCACATTCACGCCTCCCAGACCGAAGGCCTCGATGACGATGCCCCTGTAGCCCATGGCGGCCAGCATATCGAATACCGCCGGGTTAAGGCCCGGTGTCAGCTTCAAAAGAAATACGTTCCGGCTCAGCTCAGGCATGAGCCGGGGCGCGCCCTTGGGTTTTGGCAGCACCCTGTCGTCCACCACCAGCCCCCGGTTGCTGACCCGGGCGGCGTAGCGGGCGTTGACGCTTTCGAAGGCGGAAAAGCCGGAGGCCCGGACCTTCACCGCCCGGCAGCCCAGCATGACCTTCCGGTCGAAGGCCAGAAATACCCCGGGACAGCCGGAGGCCGCCATAGCGAAGGCGGTCCGCAGATTGTCCGGGCCGTCGGAGAGCATATCCGCCAGGGGAAGCTGGGACCCGGTGAACACCACCGGCACATCGATGTCCGGCAGCATAAAGGTCACGGCGGAGGCGGTATAGGCCATGGTGTCGGTGCCGTGGGAGATCACGATCCCGTCGAAGCCCTGCCGGTCCTCAAAAACGCGGGTGGCGATGAGCTGCCACTCCTCGGGGCGGATATTGGAGGAGTCCAGGCAGATGACGTCCCGGACGGTGATGTCGTAATAGGTCCGCAGCTGGTTCAGCTCCCGCTCCATCACCCCGGAGCGGTGGGGCTCCAAGCCCTCTCCCCCGGGAACGGAGGCAATGGTGCCGCCGGTGGTGAGCAGAAGTATCTTTTTCTTATCTTCCATAACGCCTCCCTGGGCCCCTGTCCGGCCGCAGCTTTCTGTCCATATTATAGCCTCCCCGGGGGAAAATAGCAAGGAAAATCCGCCTTCCCGGGGAAACGGAAAGCGGAAGCGGACGATGCCGCTTCCGCCCTGTATCCTGATTTTTCAAAATTTCCAACGGCTGAATCAGCCATTTGTCTCGGCCGCCTTGGAGGCCTCCTTGGCTTCCTTGGCCTTCTTGGCCTCCTCGTCCCGTTCCTCCTCCGTCATAGCCATCTTCAGCCGGGCCTCGATCCGGGTCTGGGCGAACTTCATGTTCTCGCTGCACGTCTTGGTGACCCGGTCCAGGAAGTTGCCGTTGTAGGCTTCCAGGGTCTTGTCAATGCGCATCACCCGGCTGATGCGGTAGTCGCCCTCCGCCTCGGAGGGCTTGACGGTGTAGATGGGTGTGTAGTCAAAGCCGGTGACCTTGGTGGTGCCCGCGGCGGCGTCCTTCGTGATCTCGATATCCAGGATGATGGAATAGCTGGTGCCGCCCCGTTCCGCGTCGCCGAAGAAGTCTCCCAGAGAGTAGGCCACCAGCGTCCCCGCGGCGGGATCAAAGTCGATCCGCTGAACCAGATGGGGATGGGTGCCGAGGATTACGTCCACGCCCTGCTTTTTCATCAGGCTGACGATTCTCTGCTGGCTTCTGCTCAAATCGTCATTGTATTCACTGCCCCAGTGGACCAGGGCCACCGTCAGATCCGGCCGCTCGGCGGCGGCGTTTTTCAGAATCTGGGTGATCCGCTTTTCGTCCACGGTCTGGTACTCGTCGGCGTAGTCCTCATAAAGGAGGTTCACCAGGTTTTCGCTGCCCACGGGCATACCCCGTCCGGACATGCCCTTGGTGAAGGCCACGAAGGCGATCTTCACCCCCCGGACCTCGGTGATGGTGTAGCCCTTGTACTGCTTGAATTCGGCTTCGGTGGCATAGGCCCCCAGGGGCTCGATTCCGGCGTTGCGGATGGCCTGGATGGTGGAATTGAGGCCGTTGAGGCCGTTGTTGATGGTGCAGGAGTTGGCAATCTGGAGCATATCCACACCGGCGTTGCGCAGCGCCGTCAAAATCTCTACAGGCGCGGAGCTGGTGGCGGTGCCGTAGGGGGTGCCGTAGATGTTCCCCTCGAAGTTCATCACCGTCAGATCCGCCTCGGAGAGCACCGCCGCCACGTCCCGAAAGGCGGCGGTATAGTCGTAGCCCGTGGCGGACTGGCCGGAGGCAATGACGCTGTCGGTGACGTTCAGATCCCCCGCCGCCCGGACATGGAGCACGGTAATGGGGTCCAGGATGTCGGAGGTCTCCTCCTGGGTCTCTTCCTCCGTCTCCTCCGGCTCGGTGGCCTGGAGAGCATGGGAGGCGTCGTTCTTCTGCACCAGCGTGTAAATGCCGAAGGCCGCCCCGGCCAGAATCAACAGGGCCAGGATCAGCGTCAGCCGCAGGCGGCGGGCCCTGGCCTTCTGTTTACGCTTCATGGCCTCCCGTTTTTCCCGGCGGCGCTGCATATCCTCATCATACTCCGGCACGGCTGATCCCTCCCTTTTTCTCTGGATTTGTGTTTCTCTTTATCTGGAATTGTGTTATTATAGCATAATTTCTTCCCCCGTACAAGGGGCGAAATATGAATGTTCTTTGAATCCTGTTTTTTTGCCGCTGCCGCTCAGGGGGCCATGTCCGAAAGACACTGCCGGGCCTGGGTTTCGTCCTGAAGAATCTGCTCTTTCAGCCCCTCCAGCGAGTCAAATTTCCGCTCCGGCCGCAAAAACGCGTAGAATTCCAGTGTCAGCTCTTTTCCGTACAGGTCCCCCTGGTAGTCAAGAATCCAGCTCTCCACCGTGATGTGGTGCCCCTCCACCGTGGGACGGACCCCCAGGTTGGTGACGGCAGGGTAAATTCCGTCCTCCAGCCGGCACTTGCAGGCGTAGACCCCGAATTTCGGCGCCACCAGCTCCGGCGGCAGCCTCAAATTCGCCGTGGGCACCCCCAGGCGGCTGCCCAGGCGGCGGCCGTGGACCACGGTGCCACTGAGAATGTGGGGATGGCCCAGAAACCGCAGGGCGGAGGCCAGATCCCCGGCTTCCAGCAGCCGGCGGATGTGGGTGCTGGACACCCGGATGCCGTCAATGGTCTGCTGGGGCACCACCGCACAGGCCATACCCCGGTCCCGGCAGAAGTCCGCCAGAATCTCCGCCGTCCCGGCTCCCCGGCTCCCGAACCGGAAGTCCGAGCCGCAGACGAAGCCCGCAGCGCCGTAGTCCTTCATCAGCATTTCCAGAAAGCGCTCCCAGGGGAGGCCCTTCATGGTTTCGTCAAAGGGCAGCGTCACCACCCGGTCCATGGAAAACCACTCCCGCAGGAGCGTTTCCCGGTCCCGAACCGTATTGATAAGCCCCGGGGTGCTGCCCAGCACCAGGGTGTCCGGGTGGGAGGCGAAGGTCACCGCCGCCGCCTCACAGCCGCTTTGCTGCGCCAGGCGGCGGCAGGCGGTCAGCAGGGCCGCATGGCCCACATGGACCCCGTCAAAAAATCCCAGGGCGCAGATGATTTTTCTTTGTTTCTGTTCCATTACACGTCAAAAAAGCTCTTAATTGTTGACATAACGCCTTTCTCCACCCGGGCCAGCATGAGAAATTCTCCCTCTGCCCCGTAGGCCCGGTAGGTCCCGTCGGCCAGCTTTACGGAAAAGGCATTGCCGTTGCGGCAGCGCTTCTCCTGGTTGGCCGTCAGCGCCACCGTCGGGAAGGCCGTAAAGAGGGTGTCCACCTCCCGCAGATAGGCCTGGGGCGTCTGGGTGTCCAGCAGCTCCTGAAGGGGCACCGCCTCGTCGATGCCGTACTCTCCCGCCCGGACCCGCCGCAGGGCCGCCATGCAGCCGCCGCAGCCAAGGCTCTCGCCGATGTCCTTGCACAGCGTCCGGATATAGGTGCCCTTGGAGCAGCGGACCTCCAAGGCAGCCTCCCGGCCGTCGAAGGAGCCCAGCTTCAGCTCATGGATTGTCACCGGTCTTGCCTTGCGCTCCACCTCCCGGCCCTTCCGGGCCAGGTCACAGAGCTTCTGGCCGTTGACCTTAATGGCGGAGTACATGGGCGGCACCTGAAAAATCTCCCCCCGGAAGTTTTCCAGGGCCGCTTCCAGGGCTTCCCGGGTCACCTGGGGTTCGCGCCGGTTCAGCACCTCCCCGGTGATGTCCTCGGTGTCCGTGGTGAGCCCTAAGCGGAGCACCGCCTCATAGGTCTTTTCCGCGTGCTCAAAAAACTCCACGCCCCGGGTGGCCCGGCCCACAAACACCGGCAGCACCCCCGTGGCCATGGGGTCCAGGGTCCCCCCGTGGCCGATGCGCCGGGTGCCGAATACCCGCCGCAGCCGGGCGGTGACATCCTGGCTGGTCCAGCCCTGGGGCTTATCCACAATGACAATGCCGTTCATACCGGCTGCTCCAGCATCACATCTGCCACGGCCCGAGCTGCTTCCTCCAGGGAGAGCCTGAGGGTTGCGCCAGCCGCGCATACATGCCCGCCGCCGCCGAACCGCTGGCTCACCAACGCGGCGTCATAGCCGGGAATCGACCGAACGGACAGCCTCACGCTGCCGTCCTGGTTTTCCCGAAGGGTGGCCGCCATGCATACCCCGGCCACCGTCCGGGGGAAGGATGACATATTGTCCATATCATCTTCCGTGACGCCGATGGCTTCCTCCACGCTTCTGGGAATGGCGCATACCGCTATTTTCCCGGAGCGGAGGAACTGCATATGCTCCACGATCCATGCCTGCATTTGCAGCCGTCCCAGGGAGTTGGTATCAAACAGCGTCTGGTTCAGCTCAAAAATATTCGTCCCTGCCTGGGCGCACTTTGCCGCCGTGGCAAAGGTATGGGCGTTGGTATTGGAGAAACGGAAGCAGCCCGTGTCCGTGGACGCGCCCACATACACCGCCTCTCCAATTTTTTCGTCCATAGAAACCCCCAGCTCCTCCAGCACGTCCCACACAAGCTCCGCGCAGGAGGCGCTGTCCGGGTCCACCGTCTCATACTCCGTAAAGGAGGTGGAAGTGCCGTGGTGGTCCAGCCGCAGGGAAATGCGGTCTTTCAGCGGCACGAAGGCCTGGGGCAGCATCCCGGGAGAGGCCACATCCACCGATACGATGGTGTCCCCTTCCTCCGCTTCCGGTTTGGTAAGCCCCTCATGGAGCCACCGGAATCTGGGGGTCACTTCCTCGTTATCCAGCACATAGGCCCTCTTTCCCAGCTGCCGAAGCCCCAGGCACAGGGCGGCGGAAGAGCCTACCGTATCCCCATCCGGCTTGCGGTGGCTCAGGATGCAGAAATTGTCATGGGTTTTCAGAAACTTAGCCGCTTCACTTCTCGTCAGCTTCTTCATCGTGGTTTACCCCCAGAGAATTGATGAGCTTCAGCATTTTCGCGCCGTAGAGAATGGAGTCGTCCTGAGACCAGACGATCTCCGGGCTGTAGCGCAGGCCCAGATTGCTGCCCAAATGGCGGCGCAGGTATCCGGCGGCGGATTTCAGGCCCGCCATGGCCTCCTTGGCCTTTTCCTCCTGCAAAAAGCTGACGTAGACCTTGGTATAGCGCAGATCCGGGGTGGTCTCCACCCGGGTGATGGAGATCATCACATCCTGGACCCGGGGGTCCTTGACGGTGCGCAGAAGGGCGGACAGCTCCTTCTGAATCTCCTCATTGATAATCGCGATTCGATTGGATGCCATTGTTGTTCCTCCCTGTTTCAGAGCGTGTGCAGATGACGCAGCCGCGCCGCATCGGCGGCGCGGCTGCTCTTATTATTACCGTTTTACTTCCTGCATGACGAAGCACTCAAAGACGTCGCCTTCCTTGATGTCGTTGAACTTGGCGATGCTCATGCCGCACTCGTATCCGGCGGTGACCTCCTTGACCGCGTCCTTGAACCGCTGCAAAGAGCCGATCTCGCCCTCGTGAATGACGATGCTGTCCCGAAGCACCCGAACCTGGGCGTCTCTCGTGACCTTGCCGTCCTTGACCATGCAGCCGGCGATGGTGCCGATGGCGCTGACCTTGTAGGTCATGCGCACCTCCGCGTGGCCGATGACCGCTTCCTCATACTTAGGCGCCAGCATACCCTTCATGGCCGCCTCGATCTCGTCGATGGCGTCGTAGATAACCCGGTAGAACCGCATATCCACATTGGCCCGCTGGCCGTTGGCCGCGGCGGCGGCATCGGGACGGACGTTGAAGCCCACG
>DETX01000130.1:15117-19659 GCA_002362145.1 Clostridiales bacterium UBA3277 | reverse complement strand
AGGGAGCGATCCGTTTGTAAGAAAATTATAAAAGGAGCGGAAAACCATGAAAAAGATCATTGCCCTGCTGATGGCAGTCATGATGACGGTAACCATGCTGGCCGCCTGCGGCAGCACCCCCAAGGAGCCCGCCGCCCCCTCTGCCGCGCCGGAGCAGCCGACGCAGGCGGAAACCTCTGCGCCTCCCGCTGAGAAAGAGAAGATCACCCTGAAGGTCTGGGCCGATCAGGGAGAATTGGCGCTGATCGAGAAGCTGTGCAAGGAATTTGCGGCGGAGCATACCGAGAAGGAATATACCTTTGACTATGGCGCCGTGGGCGCGGTGGACGGCAAGAGCCGGTATCTGGAGGACCCCGCGGCTGCCGCCGACGTGTTCCTGTTCGCCGACGATCAGCTGGTGGATCTGGTAAAGGCGGACGCTCTGTACGAGGTGACCCGCAACACCGACGCCATTATCGCCGCCAATACCCCCGGTTCCATCAACGCGGCCTCTTATGAGGGAACCCTGTATGGATACCCCATGACCTCTGATAACGGCTACTTCCTGTACTACGATACCTCCGTCCTCACGGACGAGGACCTGGCCACCCTGGACGGCATCCTGGCGGCCGCCAATGCCGCCGGCAAGAAGGTCCATATGGACATCTCCAACGGCTGGTACTTAGCTTCCTTCTTCATCGGCAACGGCTGCACCCTGACCATTCAGGACGGCAAGCAGGTCATCGACTTTAACAATGCCAAGGGCCTCGCCGCCGCGGAAGCCATCCGTGCTTTCTGCAACGATCCCGCCTTTGTCACCGGTGACGATTCCGTTCTGGCCGGCGGGATTGGCGATGCCATTGCCTGCGGCGTCTCCGGCACCTGGATGGCCTCCGCGATTCAGGAGAAGCTGGGCGACAACTACGGCTGCTGCAAGCTGCCCACGTTTACCTGCGACGGTAAGCAGGTTCAGATGGGCTCCTTCCTGGGCTGCAAGATTTACGGCGTCAACTCCCAGACTGCCTATCCTGTGGATGCCATGGAGCTGGCGGAGTATTTGACCAACGAAAAGGCCCAGATTGAGCGCTATCAGGAGCTGAACTACGGCCCCTCCAATGTCAACGCCTTGGCCGATGAGACCATCGCATCCAATCTGGCGCTTCAGGCGCTGAGCGCCCAGAGTGAATTTGCCATCTCTCAGATGGTTCTGGGCGGCTTCTGGACCCCCGCGGAAGCCTTTGGCGCGGAGCTGGAAGCCCATTCTACCGCAGATCTCCAGGCCATGCTGGATCAGCTCGTGGAGCAGGCATTGGCAGGGTAAGATCATTTTCATTTCGGGAAAGGGGCTGGCAGCAGCCCCTTTTCTCCCTACCTGAGCGGAGGTGTATCATGCGTAGAAATGGAGTGCCCAACGTACTGCTTCGGGCCGCGGCCAGGGGCAGCTTCTGGACCCGGCTGTCGTTTATCGTCATGGGAACCGGCTGCATCCGTTATAAACAGTACGTTCGCGGCCTGATCTATCTTGTTTCCCAAATCGGGTTTTTCTTTTTTTTCAAAAACTTTGCCTTTCCCTATTTAAGCAAATTCAACACCCTGGGCACAACCACCCAGGTGAAGGTCTGGAATGAGGAGCTGCAGATTTTCCAGCGGTTTCCCGGGGACAACTCCATGCTGATTCTGCTGTACAGCGTTTTGTCTCTGGCCGTTACCGTGGTGTTCCTCTTTATTTGGTATGCCAATGTGCGGGATGCCTGGCTTGCCCAGGAAAGTCTGAGGCAGGGCCGGAAGCTGTCCGGCTTCCGGGAGGATCTGCGGAGCCTGACCCATGAGCGCTTCCATATTACGCTGCTCAGCATGCCCATGCTGACGCTGGTCCTGTTTACATTGCTGCCCATCATATTTATGATCCTCATTGCCTTCACAAATTTTGACGCGGATCACCAGCCCCCCGGCAACCTGTTTACCTGGGTGGGCATGACCAATGTAACGGATATTTTCCTTGGGAATGAGATCAAAACCCATACCTTCTTCGGCCTGCTTGGATGGACCATCGTGTGGGCGATCCTCGCAACCTTCACGAATTATATTCTGGGTATGCTGCTGGCGGTTGGGATCAACAGCAAGCTGGTAAAGCTCAAGCAGGTCTGGCGCACCTGCTTCATAATCGCCATTGCGATACCCCAGTTTGTAAGCCTTTTGCTGATCTCCCGGGCCCTGGAGCCTGCCGGGGCCGTCAATGTTCTGCTTCAAAAGCTGGGCCTCATCAGCGCGCCGCTGCCCTTCCTTTTGAATCCGACCCTGGCCCGCATTGTGGTGGTTGTGGTGAATATGTGGATCGGCATCCCCTATACCATGATGACCTTCTCCGGTGTTTTGATGAACATTCCCGGGGAGCTGTACGAAAGCGCGGAAATCGACGGGGCAGGCCCCCTCCGGCGGTTTACCTCCATTACCCTGCCGTACATGATTTTCGTAACGGCCCCTGCGACCATCACCACCTTTGTGACCAACTTCAATAACTTCAACGTGATATACCTTCTCACCGCCGGCGGCCCCTTCTCTCTGGACTACTACCAGGCCGGTAAGACGGATCTGCTGGTAACATGGCTGTATAAGCTGACGGTAAACAGAAATGACTACTCGCTGGCGTCAACCATCGGCATTTTCATCTTTATCTTGGTGGGAAGCTGCTCCCTGCTGGTCTATAACCGCACGGGCGCTGTCAGAAAGGAGGACCAGTTTCAATGAAAAGGACCCGACTCAGGAAGCGCTGCTCCGCAATCGCTTTGAATGCGCTGATCGCCGTTTTGGCGATTTTGTGGCTTGTGCCTGTGTTCTGGCTGGTGGTCTCCTCCTTCCGCGCGGAACAGGGCGCGTATACCTCCTACCTGTGGCCCAAGGGCTTTACCCTTCACAACTATGTCCGCCTGTTTACGGACCGGAAGCTGTTTGATTTTCCTCGGTGGTTTGGCAACACCATGCTGGTTGCCGGATGCAGCTGCGTCATCACCACCATCCTGACCCTGATGGTCGCTTATGTGTATTCCCGGCTGCGGTTCCCCCGAAGAAAATTCTTAATGAACGCCTCTCTGGTTTTGGGGATGTTCCCCGGCTTCATGAGCATCATTGCCATCTATCATTTTATGAAAGCGGTGAATCTGGATCAGACCCTTCTGGCTCTGATTCTGGTCTATTCCGGCGGCGCGGCGCTGAACTATTACATCGCCAAGGGCTACTTCGATACCATACCGAAATCGCTGGATGAGGCGGCGATTCTCGATGGCGCCACCAACAGCACGATTTTCTGGAAAATCATTCTTCCCAATTCCAAACCGGTGATCGCCACCACGGCCATCAATGCCTTCATCAATCCCATTGTGGACTACATTTTTGTGTCGGTGATCATGAAGGACAACTACAACAACTTTACCGTTGCCAAGGGCCTGTACACCATGGTGGACAAGACGAATATCTACGAATACTACACGGTCTTTTGCGCCGGCGCCGTGATCGTGGCAATCCCGGTGGTGCTGCTCTTTATCCGTATGCAGAAATACTATGTTGCCGGTGTGGTCGGTGGCTCCGTGAAAGGATAACGATATGAACCCTTCAACGATCTTTCATAGGCAGCAAAGTGAATATGCCTTCGCCATGGATGACACCCACTACGTTTTTCGGCTGCGGACGGGCAGGGGAGAGGCGCAGAGCTGTAACTTCTACTATGCCGACCGGGCGGCCATGACCCCGGACCTGGAGTTTATCCGCGTGCCCATGGTCAGATTCCGGGAGGACCGGTACTTTGACTGGTATGAGGTCCGGCTTGAAACCCGTTTGGAGCGAATCGCCTATTATTTTGAGCTGTTCAATGGAGGGAATTCCCTGTGCTACTACGGCGACTGCTACGAAATGGTGGGGACGCCCGGCCGGGCGGATTATTTCCAGCTCCCCTTCAACCACCGGGCCGACCGCCTGGTAACTCCGGAGTGGACAAAGGACGCCATCGTATATAACATTTTCCCGGACAGCTTTGCCAATGGGCCGGGGAGGCTCTCCCCGAAGAAAGGACCTGCCGGGTTGGGCGGTTCCCTCATGGGCATCCGAGAAAACCTTGCCTATATCGCCTCCATGGGCTTTAACTGCATCTACTTAAACCCCATTTTCGCCGCCGAATCCTACCACCGGTATGACACGCTGGATTACTACCAGGTCGATCCCCACCTTGGCACCGGGGAGGACCTGCACAGCCTGGTGAACAAGGCCCACTCCATGGGCATCCGGGTCATTTTGGATGGCGTATTCAACCATGTCAGCAGCAGCCATCCCTTCTTTCAGGATGTTCTGCGAAATGGGATGGGTTCAAAATACCATTCCTGTTTCTATCAGCTCCCTGCCCAGCCCTGCCTCCCTGCCCCCGGGGAAGCGCCCGGCTACACCTGCTTTTCCTATGTTCCGAATATGCCGAAAACCAATACCGCGGACCCATTTCTGCGGCAGTATTTCTGCGACGTGGGAACCTACTGGATTCGGGAATTTGACATAGACGGCTGGCGGCTGGATGTGGCG
>DETX01000130.1:0-14855 GCA_002362145.1 Clostridiales bacterium UBA3277 | reverse complement strand
GACGGCTGGCGGCTGGATGTGGCGAACGAGCTGGACGATGGCTTCCTGCGGGCGTTCCGCACTGCGGTAAAGGGGGCAAAGCCCGAGACCCTGATTGTCGGCGAGGTCTGGGAAAACGCCGGGCATTACCTGGGCGGCGATATGATGGACTCCGCCATGAATTACGATTTCCGCCGGTACTGCCGCAGATTCTTCGCGGAGGGGACCGTGGGCGCCGAAATCTTTGACGCGAATGTCTCCACCCTGCTGCTCCGCTATCGGGAAAGGGCCCTGTATGCCCAGCTGAATCTTCTGGACAGCCATGATGTCAGCCGGTATCTGACGCTGTGCGCCGGGGACCTGGGGAAAATGGAGCTCTCTGTGCTGTTTCAAATGACCTTCCCCGGTATGCCCTGTGTCTTTTACGGAGATGAAAAGGGACTGTGGGGCCTTCAGGAACGGGAATACCGTCAGGCCATGGACTGGGGCGGGGCCCACCCATTGGAGGACGTCTACCGCAGGCTGATCTCCCTGAGAAAAAATAACCCAGCCCTGCGGTATGGCAGCTTCCAAACGATTTGCGCCTCCGGCAATGCGTACAGCTACAGCAGAGTCTGGAAGGACAAAAAAATCACCGTCGCCATGAATCTGAGCGAAGCACCGATTCCTGCCCCCTCCCAGGGAAAAATCCTCTTGAAAAAAGGGGAAAACCGTGACATAATCGGAGCGTGGGAATATGAAGTGCGGGAGGAACAGATCAATGGCGGTGACGATTTATGATGTAGCCAAAGAGGCGGGCGTATCCATCGCAACGGTTTCCAAAGCCCTCAACGACAGCTATACCATCCCGGATCACACGAAAGCCGTCATCCGGGAGACGGCGGATCGTCTGGGGTACCGCCCCAATGCCCGGGCGAAAAACTTTGCCCGGCAGGCCAGCGGAACCGTTCTGTTTATCACAGACCTCTATCAGAATATCGCCTTTGAGAACCCGCATATGTTCGAAATCATTTCCGGCATCACCACCTATCTTGATCGGAAGGATTATGCGTTGACATTGAAGCCCTTAAGCCGTCAGGAAGCCCCGCTGTATATTCGGGACATTATCCAGCAGCGGCAAGCGGACGCGCTGATGATCCATGCCTACATCCTCAGCACGGAGCTGGCGGCAATCCTGTCCCGGACCGACTTCCCATACCTGGTGATTGGCAAACCCTCCTTTCGCTGCAATATCTGCTGGATTGACGTGAACCATGAGCAGGCCGGGCAGTTAGCTGCCAACTATCTTCTGGACAAGGGCTACCGCCGAATGGCTTTTATAATGGGAAACGAAGAGGATTCCTTGTCCCAAAGCCGCCTGACCGGGATCAATCAGGTGATGTCCGAGGAAGAGCTTGCCATAGAAGTTGTCAGGAACCAGTCGGTATATTCTCTGGATGATCAGGTTCTGGACCGCCTGCTGACCAGGCCGCCCCGCCCGGAGGTTTTGCTTTGCAGCAATAATCACCTGGCCCTCCATTGCCTGCAGCAGATCCGCCGCCTGGGCCTCAAAATTCCGGAGGACATCGGCCTTCTCACCTTTGACAACTACCCGTTTTCCATGCTCACCGACCCGGCCATTACCGCCGTGGAGGTGGATATGCACGAAATGGGGGTAAACGCTGCCCGGTTTGTCCTCCAGCGGATTCACAAACCGAATCTGCAAACCCAGTCCTACTGCACATCCCCATCCATTTTGGAGCGGGCATCCACATGAGATTTTTATGCAGACAGGCCATAGCCTTTCATTAATCATCAGAGCCGCGGGGAACCCGCGGCTCTATTCTTCATATCCATCGATTGAGGGGGGGGCTCATGTTTACTTCCCCCTTGACAGCAGAAATCCTGGAAGATATATTTACAGAAGGCGCAAAAGGGAGGGATTTATGATGAAACCCAAAATGATCATCTTCGATGCGGGACGGACGCTGCTGGATTACACGTCGATAGATACGCGGAAGGGCGTTCGGGCCCTGATGCCCTATATCACATCCAATCCGTTTCATCTGACGCCCGAGCAGATTAACCGGCGCACAAACGAGGTATTTAAGTGGTTTGAAGCAAGCCGAAAGCAGCTGTTTGAGGTTCCGGAGTGTACAATTCTTACGCTTGTCTATGATTTGTTGCAGCTGAAATTTTCCGTCGGCATAAAGGACATCGAGAGGATTTTATGGGAATCAGATTCCGTGAAAGTTCCTACACCCAACGCGAAGGAAACACTTGACGCGCTAAACCTTATGGGGATCGGCACGGCGGTTATCTCAAACCTGGATTTCAGCGGCGATCTTCTGCGAAATACACTTAGCGAGCTGTTTCCCAAGCATCCGTTTCAGTTTGTCATCGCGTCGAGCGACTATGGCATCCGCAAGCCAAATCCGCTTATCTTTGAAGCAGGAATTGCCAAAAGCGGCTTGAAAAAGGAAGAAATCTGGTATGTGGGCGATCAAATTTCTGTGGATGTAGAGGGATGCAGAAACGCGGGAATGGAGCCTGTCCTTTATAAACATCCTCAGAATCCCTATGATGCCATTCCGGAAAATCTAAAAGTCATAGAGGATCTTAGGGACTTGGTAAAACTCGTGAATTCCGAGCCGTAATCTCTTCACGGGGCCCGAACAAGGACTGTACATAGCGGCCTAAAAAGAACGGTTCCCGGAGCGCTCAGCGCAGAGCCTCCGGGAACCGACTGGTTTTTCTAAGGCAACACCGCACAATGGGAGCTGCGGTTTTCGACGAATCTTTTGTCCCAATCGTGCAGGTCGTCGGAGTACTGAACACAAGGCTCCATTTCCCTCAAGCGGGAAATTCCGACTGTGTTTGGACTCCTCCTCTCCCCATAAAGCATAGATGCTTTATGGGGTCCCCGGAAATGGGGAATACATCCAGTATTCCCGCATTTTCCACACTTTCGCTTGTGTCAAAATCTCTCGCCAAAAATCCTTGCCCCATTATGCGGTGCTGCCCTAAAAAACTTCCTTTAAAATGAGGTCAACGACCTGAACGAAGGTATCCTTGACCCGGGCGGCGGTCTCCACGACCTCCTGATGGCTCAGGGGCTGGTCGAGAATTCCGGCGGCATAATTCGTGATGCAGGAGATGCCAAGCACCGGAATGCCGCAGTGGGCGCAGACGATTCCCTCCGGTACGGTGGACATGCCCACGGCGTCCGCCCCCAGGGTCCGCGCCATGCGCACCTCCGCCGGCGTTTCGTAACAGGGGCCGGAGAACATCATGTAGACGCCCTCCTGAAGGGCAATGCCTTCTCGGGCGGCGCACTGGCGGAGCTTGTCCCGCAGCTCCTTGGGATAGACGCGGCTTACATCGGGAAAGCGGAGGCCGTCTATCTCAAAGTTGGGGCCCAGGAGGGGATTGGAGCCGGAGTAGTTGATGTGGTCAGAGATCATCATCAGCGTGCCCGGCGCAAAGGAAAGGTTTACGCCGCCACAGGCATTGGTCAGGAGCATATTCTGGACGCCCAGACGCTTCATGATGCGCACGGGCAGCGTGATCTGGCGCTGGGTGTAGCCCTCGTAATAGTGGATGCGGCCCTGCATGGCGATGACGGTTTTCCCGTTGCGATTTCCCAGTACAAACTGTCCGGTGTGGCCCGCGACTGTGGATACAGGAAAATTCGGGATGTCCTGGTAGGGAATTTTTACGGGATTTTCAATGCGGTCAGCGTAATCGCCTAGGCCGCTGCCGAGGATCATGCCCACCTCGGGGACAAGGTCGGTGCGCTGGCGGATGATGCGCACAGCTTCGTCAATGATAAGTTGTTCCGTGGATTTCATTCGGCATTCTCCTTGTTAACGCATTTGCACTCTGATTATAACAAGTTTCCGTTTCCTTTTCAAGCATCCAGGATGCGGACGGCCTGCGGATTGCTGCTTGAATGCGTGGGAAAACCATGGATGTTAACAGGCGTTGCTTGCCGCAACGGGCAGGACCGTGTACAATCGTGGTATCATTCTTTGAAATGGAGGTTATCCCGAATGCTAAGTCAGAACATCAAAGCAATCCGAAAATCCAAAGGGCTGTCCCAGGAGGAGCTGGCCATCAAGCTGAATGTGGTGCGGCAAACCATCTCCAAGTGGGAACAGGGGCTGTCCGTGCCGGATTCCGATCTGCTGATCTCCCTGTCGGAAGCCCTGGAAACCCCTGTCAGCACGCTGCTGGGAGAGACGGTTGTGGAATCCAGGATCGACGACTTGAAAGCAATCTCGGAAAAGCTGGAAATCATCAATTTGCAGCTGGCCCAGAGGAAAACCACGAGACGGAAAATCCTGCACTGGCTGTTTCTCACGTTGTGCCTGGCCGTTGTGGCCATTTTCCTGGTGTTGCTGGCATTAAACAGTCCCTACCTGGGCTGGGACTACCGTGACCCGGAGACCGCCGTGGCTGGCACGGTGCTGCACGCGGTTGATTGGCTGTTTGTAAGAGCCGCGCCGTTTCTCTTCCTTGGGGGCGTCGTTGGAGCCATTTTAACAAAGAAAAAAGGATAAATTACGCCCGGCTCGGCCCATAAATATCGTCCCCTCAGGTACAGCCCCATTTTGCTTTTTCGGGGCCGCCCTGAGGGGACGATGTTATGTTTCTATCCGGGGGATATTTGGGGAGAAGGTTCACCGTCTCGGGCCGCGCCAGGCGGAGTACATCCGAAATACCGTGGACCCAAGCAGAATGCCTACGGCCAGCACACCGGCAATGGCGGCGGTGTGCATTCCCCGGCTGGCGAAGGCCTCCATGTTGCCGAGAATGGCGTCGTTCATGGTGTAGTATACGCCCGCCCCGGGGATCATGGGGAAGATGGATACCACCAGGTAAGAGATGGCGGGGTATTTGCGCACCCGGGCCATGATCTCGGAGTACACAGAGGAGAAAAGTCCCGAGAAGAAGTAAGCGACCAGCTCAGAGCAGCCAAGCCGCCCCGCAATGAGATAGACCGCCCAGGACAGGGCACCCCCCAGGGCGCACAGCAGGCCTCCGGGCCCGTGGATGTTGAAGAGAATTCCAAAACCGATGCAGCTAAGAAAGGCCAGCAGGCATTGGCTCAGCAGGGAGTAGGAGATGGGGGGCAGTCCCGAGGGCGAGCCCCAGAAAATTTCCGCCAGCTGCCAGGCGGTGGCGGTGCCCAGAGCCAGAGCAACCCCCACTAAAATCACCTGGACGGTTCGGTTGATGCCGGAGTTGGTGTCGCCGTAGATAATGTCCCGCATGGCGTTGGTGAACAGCAGTCCCGGCACCAGCAGCATGAGGGCGCCGATGGTCACGGCATCGGGCCGGGAGGCCAGCCCCATGGCCCCCAGGGCATAGGCCCCCAGGGCCATAATAAAAGAGGTGGCGATGGTGGAGAAAAAGAAGTTAGACCGCTGCCGCTGCAGGGCCTGGCTGACCAGGGCCACCAGAATGCCGCAGACTCCGGCACAGAGGGCATCCCCCAGGTCTCCGCCAAAGAAGGCGCCGAAGCCCGCCGCACCCAGGAAATGCCCGAAGTAGGTGGCCGGAATGGAGTAGCGCCGGTGACCGGAGCGGACCTCTCGGAACAGGCGCAGGGCATCCTCCGGTTCCGGGCGGCGGCTGCAAATGGCCCGGCCCAGGGCTGTGAGGCGCTCCACCGCGTCCAGGTCGTTGCCGTGCTGGCCGATGCGGCGCATTCTGGTGATGGGATGCTCTCCGTCGGAGAGAATGCTGACAAAAAGAACATTGGGGATGGCAAAAACCTCGGCCTCCACGCCGTAGGCGTCCAGGACCCGAAGGATGCTCTCCTCCACCCGGTAGGTCTCCGCGCCGCTCATGGCCAGCTCCCAGCCCAGGTCTGTGGCCAGGTCCAGCAAGATATCATAATCCATGGATGCTCCTCCGTCTTTCATTGGCTGTGCCCCAAGAGAAAGCGGAACGCTTGGGAGACGTTCCGCTTTGTATCTGATTATTTATGCCCATTTTCTCCGCAAATGCGGGGCACATCCGGTCACTTCCGCACGAACAGAATGCCCAGTGTGCCCGGCCCGCAGTGGCAGGAGATGGTGCAGCCGGCAGTGGTTTCGTAGATATGCTCAAATTTTCCGTGGGAGCGGACCGCCTCCATCACCACGTCATGGGTCTGCTGGGAGATGTCCGTGTGGGTGACGAAGAGAATGCCCTCATCCAAATCCTCCCGGCCGTTCAGCCGGTCGTGGATGTAGCTTGTCAGGCACTTGGCAAAATTGCCGCGGTACTTCTTGCCCACGATCATCCGGCCGTCCTTAACTTCAATGCAGGGCTTGAGGTTCAGAAGATTCGCGCCCATGGCCGCGGCGGAGGAGCAGCGGCCGCCCTTGACCAGATAGTCCAGCTTGTCCACCACGAAGCTGGCCTCCACCCGGGAGGCAAAGGCATCCAGTTCCTCCTTGAGGGACTGCAGGGAGGTGCAGGTCTTTGCCAGCTCGCAGGCCTTCAACACCACCAGCCCCTGGCCGGTGGACAGGTTCCGGGAATCCACAACCGCCACATTGTCAAAGCTCTGGGCAGCCAGGCAGGCGTTCTGGTAGCTGGAAGAGAAGTCGGAGCTGATGTTTACATGGAGCACCCCGTCATACTCCCCGGCGTATTTCTGGAAGGACTCGGTGAAGAAACCCACGCTTCTGGCGGCGGTGGAGCACAGGTCCCCGCCGGCGGCCACATGGGCGAAGATATCCGCCGGGGTGATGGTGATGCCGTCATAGAATTCCTCGTCCCCCTTCATGACGATGAGGGGGAGAATGGCAATGTCATTCTGTTCGATCAGCTCTTTGGACAGATCGCAGGTGCTGTCGGCGGTGATTTTAATGTTCATGAGCGTGTACCTCCTGTCATTCCGACTGGGCGATGGGGTTCATCCCCATCATGAAGCAGTTGGGTTCCCGGTTCTTTTCCCGGAGATATTGGGCGCCCCAGTCCCGCATGGCCACGAGAATGGGCATCAGGCTTTTTCCGGTCTCCGTCAGGGAGTATTCCACCCTGGGTGGGACCACGGGGAAAACCTCCCGGTGAATGAGCTGCTGCCGTTCCAGTTCCCGGAGCTGCTGGGTCAGCATTTTGGGAGTGGCCTTGGGGACCCGGCTGTTGAGTTCGGAAAACCGGAGCTTTCCCGCGCACAGGTACCACAGAATCAGGGCCTTGTATTTGCCGCCGATCAGATCCAAAGTGGCCGCAACCGGACAAATTTCTGCTGTACTCATGGCAAAACCCTCTTGAAATGAAATCATCTGTACGCACGCCCCGGGGACCGGCCTGCATACAGTATCCTTTTGGGTAGTATTGCACATATTAGTGCGTACTTGCGATTTGCGAAATCAATGGTAGAATAATAGCATAAGAGTGCCCGGCTGTCAATCGAAAAGTTTGCGCAGGGCATTGATTTTTAGACCCTTTTGGGTCATAATAGAGACAATAAGAGGTGAAAGCATATGAAGCTGCAATTTGAGGTTACCGGTATGACCTGCGCCGCCTGCTCGGCCCGGGTGGAGAAGGTGACCAGGGGCGTTCCCGGCGTGGAGAAGGCCGACGTAAACCTCCTGGCCGGGACCATGCAGGTGGAAGCCCAGAGCGCCGGGGTGGTCCCCGCCATCGAAAAGGCCGTCCAGGACGCGGGCTACGGGGCCCATCTTCCCGGCGATGAAGAGAAAACCCAGGAGACTCTCCCGGCGGAAAAACAGAGCCGGGAAATGAAAATTCGTATCCTGGGCTCGGCAGTCTCCCTGGTGATTTTAATGTATTTCACCATGGGACACATGGTGGGCCTGCCGGCGCCGGGCTGGTATCACGGCAGGGAAAACGCCCTGGTGGCGGCGCTGACCCAGTTCTTCCTGACGCTGCCGCCGGTATACTTAAACCGGGTATATTTCAGCCGGGGTCTCAAAGCCCTGTGGCACCGGGCCCCCAATATGGATTCCCTCATCGCGGTGGGCTCTCTGGCGTCTCTGATCTACGGCGTGGCAGCCCTGTTTCGCATGGCCTACGGCATGGGCCACGGGGACTGGGCCCTGGTAAAAACCTACAGCGAAAATCTCTATTTTGAATCTGCGGCCATGATCCTGACCCTTATCACCATCGGCAAGTACCTGGAGAGCAGGGCCAAGGGCCGTACCGGCGATGCCATCCGGGCACTCATGGATCTCTCCCCCAAGACCGCCTGGGTCCGCCGGGAGGGCAGGGAAGCGGAGGTGCCGGTGGAGCAGGTCCGGATGGGGGATACGGTCCTCGTCCGTTCCGGCGGCAGGATTCCTGTGGACGGCACGGTGCTGACGGGCCGGGCCTCGGTGGACCAGAGCGCCCTCACCGGCGAGAGCGTCCCTGTGGAGAAGGGCGTGGGGGACACCGTGGCCGCCGCCACCATCAATCTGGAGGGATATCTGGAATTTCGGGCCGACAAGGTGGGCCAGGATACGACCCTGGCCCAGGTCATCCGTATGGTGGAGGAGGCCGGGGGCTCCAAGGCGCCCATTGCCCGGCTGGCGGATAAGATCGCCGGGATTTTCGTCCCTGTGGTGATGGCCATCGCCGCCGTGACCTTCGCCGTTTGGATGATGGCTGGCTACGATCTGGAATTCTCTCTGCGCTGCGCCATTTCCGTGCTGGTGATCTCCTGCCCCTGTGCCCTGGGCCTGGCTACGCCTGTGGCCATCATGGTGGGCACCGGCCGGGGCGCCCAGCTCGGCGTGCTTTTTAAGAACGCGGAGGCCCTGGAAAATCTCCACCACGTGGATACGGTGGTGCTGGACAAGACCGGCACCCTGACCACCGGCAAGCCCCAGGTCACGGACATCCTTCCCGGAAGTCTGGATGCCCAGGAGCTGCTGACGGTGGCGGCGGCTCTGGAGTGCCGGTCGGAGCATCCCTTTGCCAAGGCCATTCTGGAAAAAATGGGGGATACCCCCATTGCTCCCCCGGCAGATTTTGAGACGCTGCCCGGCCGGGGCGTGGCGGGGACCGTGAACGGCGTCCGCTGCTTCGGCGGAAACCGCCGTCTTATGGAAGAGCTGGGCATCTCCCCTCCGGAGACGCCGGAGTTGGCGGCCCAGGGAAAAACGCCCCTCCACTTTGCCGATGAAACCGGGCGCTACCTGGGCACCATTGCCGCCGCCGATGTGCTGAAGCCCGACTCGGCCCAGGCCGTGGCGGCCATGAAAAAACTGGGGCTCCAGGTCATCATGCTCACCGGCGACAATGCCGTCACCGCCCGGGCCATCGCGGAAAAAGCGGGCATCACCCGGGTCATCTCCGATGTACTCCCCGGCGACAAGGCCGGATGTGTGTCGGGCCTGCAAAAGGAGGGCAGCCGGGTCCTTATGGTGGGGGACGGCATCAACGACGCCCCGGCTCTGGTCACCGCCGATGTGGGCATGGCCATCGGCGCGGGCACGGACATCGCCATGGAGTCCGCCGACGTGGTGCTCATGCGGGGCTCTCTTTCCGCCGTCAGCGCCGCCATCGAGCTCAGCCGGGCCACCATCCGCAACATCCGGGAAAACCTGTTCTGGGCCTTCTTCTATAATACCCTGGGCATCCCGGTGGCGGCGGGGGTATTGTTCATTCCCCTTGGGCTCCAGCTCAGCCCCATGCTGGGGGCCGCGGCTATGAGCCTGAGCAGCGTGTTCGTGGTGAGCAACGCCCTGCGGCTGCGTTTCTTTAAACCCAAAACCGCCCCTGAATCCCAGGCGGTGGAGGAAAAAACAACGAAAAATTTCAAGGAGGAAGCAAAAATGACAACTGTGATTCATGTAGAGGGCATGATGTGCAACCACTGCAAGGCCCGGGTGGAGAAGGTCTGCAAGGCCGTGGCCGGTGTGGAGGACGCCGTGGTGGACCTGGCGGCCAAGACCGTCACGGTGACGGGCAATGCCAGCGTGGAAGCGCTGAAGCAGGCCATTACCGACGCGGACTACCAGGTGGTGGAATAAGCCCTATGAGAAATGATTTCTTTATGGATTCTCCCGGCGGCAGGCTTCACGGCTGCCGCTGGACCCCGGAGGGGGCGCCCCGGGCGGTGGTGCAGATTGTCCACGGCATTGCCGAGCACGTGGAGCGGTATGACGATTTTGCCAACTATCTGACGGATCAGGGCTGCCTTGTGGTGGCCGAGGACCACATGGGCCACGGCGGTTCCGTGGCGGAAGGCGCTCCCATGGGCTATTTTGAGGGCGGGTGGTTCACCGCCGTGGCGTGCAGCTACCGGCTGCTCACCGATACCAGACGGGAGTATCCCGACGTTCCCTATATCCTCTTCGGCCATTCCATGGGCTCCTTTATGGCCCGGACCATCCTCTGCAAGCATCCCGACAGCGGCATTGCCGCCGCGGTGATCTGCGGCACCGGCTGGCAGCCCAGGGCCGCCATGCCCGCCGTCATCAAGCTGGTGGAGGCAGTCTGCAAGCGGGAGGGGGAGAGAAAACCCAGTCCTGCCCTTCAAAAGCTGGTATTCGGCAGCTACAATAAGAAGGTGGAGCATCCCCGGACGCCCAACGACTGGCTGACCCGGGATGAAAGAATCGTGGATGCCTACAACCGCGATCCCAAGTGCGGCTTCGTCCCCACGGCGGGACTGATGCAGGATATGATGATCGGCATCCGCTACATCGAGGAGCCAGACAGCCTGGCCAATATGAAAAAGGACCTTCCGGTGTTCTTCATCGCCGGCGGCGACGATCCCGTGGGCAATTACGGCAAGGGCGTGCGGAAAACGGAGGAGGCCTTCCGCAAGACGGGCATGACCGACGTCGCCTGTAAAATCTATCCTCTGGGCCGCCATGAGATCCTCAACGAGATCAACCGGGAAGAGGTCTATGAGGACGTTTTTCAGTGGATCGAGGAAAAGGTCCTTTAAATTCCGGCAAATTCCTACAATTGGTCCGTTTTATTGGACAGAAGAAATGATATCCTGTACCCATCCAAGAAAAGCAAAGGGATGGGGTATTATGTATCAGATGAAGTATGTTAGCGGACACATTCAGGTTTATGATCTGAGGGGCCGGTTCCTGTTCTCGGCGGACAGCGAGCGGGAGGCCAGGGAGGAATGGGAGAACTATGCGGAATCTGCGGCTTGATCTTTGCTACGACGGCACCCGCTATCGGGGCTGGCAGCGGCTGGGGGACCGGGAGGACACCATCCAGGGCAGGCTGGAGACGGCGCTGAGCCGGATTCTGGGGGAGCCCATCCAGGTCTCCGGCTCCGGCCGGACGGATGCCGGGGTCCACGCCAGGGGCCAGGTGGCCTCCTTCCACTGCGAAAGCCTCATGGCCTGTGAGGACATCCAAAATGCCCTCCGCCGGTATCTGCCGGAGGACATCGGCATATACTCCTGCAAGGAGGCGGCGCCTCGGTTCCACGCCCGGCTGAGCGCCCGGGAGAAAACCTACCTCTACCGCCTGTGGGTCAGTCCCGAGCCCTGCGTCTTTCAGCGGCGCTATGTGACGGTCCTGTCGGAAAGGCTGGACCTGGCCGCCATGGAGAAGGCCGCGGGCTATCTGGTGGGGGAGCACGATTTCTCCGCCTTCTGCGGCAACGCCAGAATGAAAAAGTCCACAGTCCGGACCCTGACGTCCATCCGCATTGACTGCGACGGGCCGGAGCTGCACCTGCGCTATACGGGAAACGGGTTTTTGCAGGGCATGGCCCGGATTCTCACCGGCACCCTGGTGGAGGTGGGCCGGGGAGACCGGAGTCCGGAAAGTATTCCGGAGCTCTTCGGGAAAAAGCGGGCGGAGGCGGGCTTTCTGGCCCCGCCCCAGGGGCTGTGCCTGGAGGAGGTACGATATTGAACATACAGATATTCGGAAAGAGCAAATGCTTCGACACGAAAAAGGCCGAGCGGTACTTTAAGGAGCGCCGCATCCGGTTCCAGTCCATCGATTTAAAGCGCTACGGGATGTCCGGGAAGGAATTTGACAGTGTCCTCCGGGCGGTGGGCGGCATTGATAAGCTCATCGACTGGGAGGGGAAATCCCCGGAGATCACCCTGATGCGCTACATGGAGGACGATCGGGCCAAGGAGGACAAGGTCTTTGACGATCCAACCCTTATGAGGACCCCCGTGGTCCGAAACGGCAAGCAGGCCACCGTGGGCTACTGCCCGGAAATCTGGGCCACTTGGGAATGAAATTGTCTACAAAAGCAGTTCCGCGTCAGCGGGGCTGCTTTTTTGCGAATTTTTTGCGATTGGAGCTTGAAAAACAGCCCCAAAAATGATATCCTAGGAGGAACTCATGACGAAAATTCTCTCTGGGCTCAATGCCCTGGTTTGGGGCGCGCCGGCGCTGATCCTGATTCTGGGGGTGGGGCTGTGGTACAGCCTCCGTCTCCGCTTTGTCCAGCTGCGGCTTCTGCCCCGGGCCATCCGCCTGTTCTGCCGAAAACTCCGGTCCTCCGACGATGCGGGCACCTCCTCCTTCCGGGCGCTGTGCACCGCTCTGGCCGCCACGGTGGGGACGGGAAACCTGGTGGGCGTGGCGGGGGCCATCTGCTTAGGCGGGCCTGGCGCCATCTTCTGGATGTGGGTCTGCGGGATTTTCGGCATGGTGACGAAATATGCCGAGACAGTCCTGGCGGTCCGCTACCGGGTGAAGTCGGGGGACGGCTACGTCGGAGGCCCCATGTACGTCATGACCCGGGGCCTGGGAGAAAAATTCCGGCCCATGGCGGCGGCCTACTGCCTGTTTGGGGTGGTCGCCGCCTTTGGGGTGGGAAACGCCACCCAGATCAACGCCGTGGCCACAGGCGTTCATACCGTCTTGGACATGGCAGGCATTCCCAGCAGCAGAGGCGGAGACCTCCTTTTGGGGGCGCTCCTGGCCGGGCTCATCGCAACCCTCATGCTGGGCGGAGCCGGCCGGATCGGCACCGCGGCGGAATATCTGGTGCCGGCGGTGTCCGTTGTCTATGTGGGGCTGTGCCTGGGGGTCCTGATTTCCCGGGCCCAGGCGGTGCCCGGTGCCCTGGCCGCCATTTTTCAGGGGGCCTTCCGGCCGAGAGCGGTTACCGGCGGAATGCTGGGTTCCGCGTTCCGGGCTCTGCAGGTGGGGTGCAGCCGGGGGGTGTTTACCAATGAGGCAGGCATGGGAACCGCCTCCATTGCCCACGCCGCCGCCCAGGTCCGCCATCCGGCGGAGCAGGGGCTCATGGGCATTATGGAGGTGTTTTTGGACACCATCGTCATCTGCACCATGACTGCCCTGGCAATTTTGTGCAGCGGCGTACCCATTCCCTACGGCATCGATGCCGGGGCGGAGCTGACAAGCGATGCCTTTGCCGCTGTCTACGGCCCGGCGGCGTCTGTTTTCCTGGCTCTGTCCCTTGGCTGCTTTGCCGTGGCCACGGTGCTGGGCTGGGGGCTTTACGGGGCCCGGTGCGCCGAATTTCTCTTCGGTGCCGGCGCCTGGCGCTTTTTCGCCGTGGCCGAGGGGGCCATGGTATTTTACGGTGTCCTGGCGGATACCGCCACAGTCTGGCAGCTTGCCGAGACTGTCAACGGCCTTATGGCCATTCCCAATCTCATCACCCTGGCGGCCATGTCATCCCAGGTCGTCGGATTGACCCTAGACTATCAGAAGCAGGACGGCCCGGCCGTCCGAGGAGGAACGTATGCAGATATCCATCAACGCCAACCGCTGTGAGCCCTCGCCCATGCGAAAATTCCATCCCTTCGCCGTGACGGCGGAGGCCCAGGGCAAGCACATTTATCATCTGAACATCGGCCAGCCGGACCTGCCCACGCCCAGGGCCTACCTGGACGCGGTCCGCGGCTTTGACGAAAAGACCGTGGCCTACGCCGAGTCTCCGGGAAAGCCCGTGCTTATCGACGCCGTCCGGGGCTACTATCAAAAGCTGGGGGTGGACCTGAGCCCCAATGAGGTCCTCATCACCACCGGCGGCAGCGAGGCGCTGCTTCTGACCTGCCTTTCCATCCTGGACCCCTACACCGAGGTCATCATCCCCGAGCCCTACTATCCCAACTACACCACCTTCGTCCACGCGGCGGGGGGAGTCATCCGGGCCCTGCCCACCAACCCCTGGGAGGGCTACCGCTATGCCAAACGGGAGCGCATCGAAAGCCTCATCACCAAAAACACCCGGGCCATTCTCATTACGAATCCCGGAAACCCCACGGGCGTGGTTCTGGATGAGCAGGAAATGCGGATGATTGCCGATGTGGCCAAGGAGCACGACCTGTTTTTGATCTGCGACGAGGTGTACCGGGAATTCTGCTATGACGAAAAATTCGGCGTGCCCACCATGGCAAGATTTTCTGACATCGATGAGAATCTGGTTATCATCGACTCGGTGTCCAAGCGCTTCTCCGCCTGCGGCGCCCGGGTGGGCTGCGTCATCACCCGCAACCGGGAGCTGCAGCAGGCGCTGCTGAAATTCTGCCAGTCCCGTCTGGCGGTGGCCACCATCGACCAGATCGGCGCGGCGGCGCTGTACAGCGTGGATCAGGACTTTTTCCGCCGAAGCAAGGCGGAGTATAAGCGCCGCCGGGACACGGTGGTCCGCCGTCTGCGGGCCATTCCCGGGGTGGTGGTGGAGGAGCCCATGGGGGCCTTCTACCTGATGGCCAGCCTCCCGGTGGACGACGCGGACAAATTCCAGCGCTGGCTGTTGGAATGCTTCGATGACCACGGGGATACGGTGATGTTCGCCCCCGGAGCGCCCTTCTATGAGACCCCTGGCAAGGGTGTCAACGAGGTGCGGATCGCCTATGTCCTCAAGCAGGAGGACCTGGAGCGGGCCATGGATGTGCTGGCCAAGGGCATTGCCTGTTATCAGCGCTCGGTCATGAAGGTCACCCCCCCTGCCGCCATGTAATACTAAAATCTAATAAAAC
>DETX01000008.1 GCA_002362145.1 Clostridiales bacterium UBA3277 | reverse complement strand
ACCACCGACCGCAACCGCACCTCTCCCTTCGCCTTCACCGGCAATAAGTTTGAGTTCCGTATGGTTGGCTCCTCCAATTCCATCGCCTGCGCCAACATCATGCTCAACGCCGCCGTTGCCGAGTCTCTGAAGATCTACGCCGACCGACTGGAAGGGGCGGAGGACTTCCCGCAGAAGCTCCATGAGATGATTCAAAAGACCATCAAGGATCACAAGCGGATCATCTTCAACGGAAACGGCTATGATGAGGCCTGGCTGAAGGAAGCCGCCCGGCGGGGCCTTTCCAACTATCCCACCACCCCGGACTGCATTCCCCACTGCCTGGATGAGAAGAATGTGCAGATGCTCACCTCCCATAGGGTTTTCTCCCTGGCGGAGCTCAAGTCCCGCTGTGATATTCAGCTGGAGAATTACTGCAAGACCGTTCTCATTGAGGCAAACACCATGATCGACATGGCCCGAAAGCAGATTCTCCCCGCGGTGCAAGGCTATACCGGGGAGCTGGCGGGAACCGTCGCGGCAAAGAGAAGCGTGATATCCGACATTCCCTGCGGCTATGAGACTTCTCTGATTGTCAAGCTGTCCACGCTGGCCGACCAGATCGCGGAGAGGACGGACGCTCTGGAAGAGGCCGTAGAGGAGCTGAAGCGCTCCGCGGATGTGCTCCAGGAGTCCGCGGCCATCCGGGACACCATTCTCGGAAAGATGGCGGACCTCCGGGCGGCGGCGGACGAGGCGGAAACCGTCACCGCGGAAAAGTACTGGCCCTTCCCCACCTACGGCGAGCTGCTGTTTGGCGTTCGCTGAGGATTGTGAACCCGTTCATCGTCAGCCATTGGCCAAGACTGTCGGGAGGGAGGAAATGACCACTCCTCCCTCCCGGCGGAAATGAATATTTTGAGAGGAAAAGAGGGTAATGATTATGACATTCAGTTCTGTAAACACCATTTGGGTCCTGCTGGGGGCCGCGCTGGTATTTTTCATGCAGGCCGGTTTCTCCCTGTGCGAAGCGGGCTTTACCCGGGCGAAAAACACGGGTAACATTCTGATGAAAAACCTGATGGACTTCTGTATCGGTACGCCCTGCTTCTGGCTGTTTGGCTTCGGCATCATGTTCGGCGCGGGCAGCGCTGTCATCGGCTGGCTGGACCCCGGCATTGCAAAGGATTACAGCCACATCCTTCCCAGCGGGGTTCCCCTGTGGGCATACGCCATTTTCCAGACCGTGTTCTGCGCCACCTCCGCCACCATCGTATCCGGTTCCATGGCCGAGCGGACAAAGTTCAGCGCCTACTGCATTTACTCCGCAGCCATTTCCCTGTTCATCTATCCCATCTCCGGCCACTGGATCTGGGGCGGCGGCTGGCTGAGCGAGCTGGGCTTCCATGACTTTGCCGGTTCCACCGCGGTCCATATGGTTGGCGGCGTCTGTGCCTGCATTGGCGCATGGATGCTGGGCCCCCGGATCGGCAAGTATGACAAGGAGGGAAAGCCCCGGGCAATTCTTGGGCACAACATCACCTTCGCCGCTCTGGGCGTATTTATCCTGTGGTTCTGCTGGTTCGGTTTCAACGGCGCTTCCACCGTGGCCATGGACTCCGACGAGGCCGTCACCAGCGCCGGACTGATCTTCTTCAACACAAACCTGGCCGCCGCAGTGGCCTGCTGTGTGACAATGCTGTTTACCTGGATTCGCTATGGCAAGCCCGATGTCTCCATGACCTACAACGCCGCTCTGGCGGGCCTTGTGGGCATCACTGCCGGATGTGACGCGGTTTCTCCTCTGGGCGCGGCGATTATGGGCGCTGTTTTTGGCATTGTCATCGTCCTGGCGGTTGAATTTTTCGACAAGGTCGCGAAGATCGACGATCCCGTGGGCGCCGTTTCCGTACACGGTGTCTGCGGCTGCCTGGGTACGATTCTCACCGGCTTCTTCGCCACCGGCGCATCCACCGAAAAGGGTGTTTTCTATGGCGGCGGCTTCCATTTCCTGGGGGTTCAGGTTCTTGGTGTAGTAAGCGTCGCGGCTTATGTCGCCGTGATTATCTCCATCGTCTTTGCCATCATCAAGAAAACCATCGGTCTGCGCGTCGATGCCGAAGAAGAAATCGCCGGTCTGGACGTAACGGAGCACGGTCTGCTGACCGCCTACGCGGGCTTCGCAATGCAGCCCGATACGATCTATGAGGATGCTCCCGTCGTGGTCGCCGGTGATATTCCCGTGTCGGATGCGGTTCCTGTCAAGAAAATACCCGTCTTTGGGGAGGACGAGGGTCCCAAGTTTACGAAGATCGAGATCATCTGCAAGGAATCCCGGCTGGAAAGCCTGAAAAATGCCATGATTGGCATCGGCATTACGGGTATGACCGTATCCCATGTTCTGGGCTGCGGCATCCAGAAGGGCAAGCCGGAATACTACCGCGGCATTCCCGTCGAGGCAAGCCTGCTGCCCAAGGTCCAGCTGGATATTGTGGTAAGCAAGGTGCCGGTCCGCACGGTGATCGAAACCGCCAAGAAGGTGCTCTACACCGGCCATATCGGCGACGGCAAGATTTTCGTTTACGATGTGGAAAATGTGGTAAAGGTCCGCACCGGCGAAGAGGGCTACGATGCCCTGCAGGATGTTGAGTAATATCCGCGCAAATAGGAAATCCACGGGAGAGCCGCTTGCGGCTCTCCCACCATGTGGTTTGATACCAAAACCCAATAAAATCATTTAATTCTATCTAGAAATGCTTCCGCAGGTGCCCCTTCCCGTCTGGAGCGCCGGCGGACAATTACAGGAGGTTTTCAAAATGGAAAAGAAAGAACAGCTCTACGAAGGCAAGGCAAAAAAGGTTTTCGCCACGGAGAATCCGGAACTGCTGATCGTGCAGTATAAAGACGATGCCACCGCGTTCAACGGATTGAAGAAGGGCACCATTGCCGGAAAAGGCGTCATCAACAACCAGATGAGCAACCGGCTGATGGCCATGCTGGAAAAGAATGGAATTCCGACCCATTATGTAAAGGAGCTCAGTGACCGGGAAACCCTGGTGAAAAAGGTGTCCATTGTGCCCCTGGAGGTCATCGTCCGCAACATTGCCGCAGGTTCCTTTGCCAAGCACTACGGTGTGGCGGAGGGCGTGGTGTTCGACCAGCCTACCATTGAATTTTCCTATAAGAATGACGCCCTGGGAGATCCTTTGCTGAACACCAGCCATGCCCTGGCGCTGAAGATTGCTTCCAGGGAAGAAATCGAGACCATAAGGGCCTATGCCCTCCGCGTCAACGAGCTGCTGAAGGCCTTCTGGAAATCCTGCGGCGTGACGTTGGTGGATTTCAAGCTTGAGTTTGGCCGTCTGTCCGACGGGACCATTGTCTTAGCTGACGAGATCAGCCCGGATACCAGCCGCCTGTGGGACAGCGCAACCGGCGAGAAGCTGGATAAAGACCGGTTCCGCCGGGATCTGGGCGGCGTGGAGGAGGCCTATGCCGAGATCATGCGCCGCCTGGAAGCACACCTGTAAGGCCACTTTGGAGGCCCCTATATGAGTATCCACGAAGAATGCGGCGTTTTCGGTGTGTACAGTCGTTCCGCCCAGGACGTTGCCGCGCTTGCGTATTACGGGCTCTACGCCCTTCAGCACCGGGGACAGGAGAGCTGCGGCATTGTGGTCAATGACGACGGCGTATTTTCCTCCCATAAGGGCCTGGGACTGGTCAGCGAGGTATTCTCGGAAAACGAAATGAAGAAATTCCCCCATGGGGAAATCGCGGTGGGTCATGTGCGCTACGGCACCACCGGCGGGAACAGCTTAGACAACTGCCAGCCCATCCAGGTAAATCACCTGAAGGGCAAGCTGGCTGTGGCCCACAACGGCAATCTCAGCAACGCCCTCCCCCTGCGCCGGGAGCTGGAGCTGTCCGGCGCCATCTTCCATTCCACCTCCGATACCGAAACCATCACCTATGTCATCACCCGGGAGCGGATCACGGCGCCGTCCATCCAGGAAGCGGTCAGCAGAGCCATGGATCGGCTGGACGGGGCCTATTCCCTGGTCATGATGTCCGCCACAAAGCTGATTGCCCTGCGGGACCCCCACGGCTTTCGTCCGCTGTGCTACGGACAGATGCAGGACGGCACCTACGTCGTCGCGTCGGAAACCTGCGCCCTCCATGCGGTGGGCGCCAAATTCGAGAGGGATATTCTGCCCGGTGAGATCCTTACCATTGACGGCAGCGGCGTATCCAGCGACCGGCGGCACTGCGGCGCGGTGCCCAGGCGGCTTTGTATTTTCGAGTACATTTACTTTGCCCGTCCGGATTCCGTGATGGAAGGGGTCAGCGTCCACGAGGCCCGAATGAAGGCGGGGGCAATTCTGGCAAAAGCCCATCCGGTGGACGCGGATATTGTGATCGGCGTTCCGGATTCCGGCCTGGACGCGGCCCTGGGGTATTCCCGCGCGTCCGGAATTCCCTACGGAATCGGCCTGATTAAAAATAAGTATATTGGGCGGACCTTCATCTCCCCCGGTCAGGATCACCGGGTGGATCAGGTAAAGATCAAGCTGAACCCTGTGGAAAGCGAGATCCGAGGCAGGTGCGTCGTACTAATTGACGATTCCATCGTTCGGGGAACCACCTCCGGGCGAATCGTGAAGCTGCTTCGGGATGCCGGAGCGAAGGAAATCCATATGCGGATTTCCGCGCCGCCCTTCCTGTATCCCTGTTACTATGGTACGGATATCGACTCCCAGGAGCATCTGATTGCCTGCCATCACAATGTGCAGACAATTGCCCAGATGATTGGGGTGGATTCCCTGGGGTATCTCCCCATGGAAAACCTGAAGGATCTTTGCGGCGGCGACGGATATTGCAGCGCCTGCTTCTCAGGCTGTTATCCCACGGCCATCCCCACGGATACCCGGAAGGATCAGTTTGAAGAGAAGCTGTCCAGGAAAAAGCAGAAGTAAAGGTATGGACTGGCGTCGCTGCCTGGCTGCTCAGCCCTTCCCCCGGAGGCGGCCAGGGGCAGCCCCAGGCCAACGAATCGCAAGAAAACATGCCGGACTGACACCTCAAACGGTCGGTCCGGCATATTTCGTGGGGAATGGAGAATCCCGGCCGTTCCTATTGTGCCCGGATTCCAAAATCCTTTTTCTCCGTTTTTCGTTCAATCCACAGGGCATACCCCAGGGAAACGGCGCAGAGGATGGCCGCCGTAGCCATCGCCGAGGCCCTGGACCCCTCCACCCCCACCAGGCTCAGGGAATTGTTGACGCCGTGGGCCAGGATGCAGGGCAGCAGACTTCCTCCCCTGCGGAAGATGGTCACAAAAAGATAGCCCAGAGCCGCGGCGTAGGCGATCTGTAACAGGGTGCCCGCCAGCTCCGCGCCGTTGAGGAGATTCACAATATGGCCCAGGCCGAAGGTGACGCTGGACACGGCCACCGCCGATTTTACGCTGCCATCGCGGCACATGGCCTTAAAGAGCAGTCCCCGGAAGATGACCTCCTCCAAAAAGCCCACGCAGAGCATACTCACCACAAACAGGACCGCTTCTCCGGCGGAGGCGGTCAGGGCGGCGCCGTTCCACAGATTGCAGCTCACAAGCCCCGCCAGGGGGAGAAAGTACAGAAAATCCCTGGCCCGGCCCTTCAGCGGGCAGAGGCCGTATTCTTCCATCAGGCCCTGGGACTTCAAAAAGAGCAGAAGCAGCCCCGTCAGCAAAAGGGCCACCGGAGCGGTGACGCTCTTTGCCACCCCCAGGGCGGCGGAGGCATTGTCCGCGGCGCTGAGCAGAACCACATAGGCGACAATCCACATAAGGGAAAAAGCCAGGGGCTTTTTCTGATAAAAACGAACCATCTTAACACGCTCCTTCCTTCGCGCCGGAGACCGCTCCCCGGAAGATCAGCTCCAGGTCGGCGGAAACGGCGGCTTCGTCATACCCCATCTCGTTGTTGGCCAGCATGCTGGCATACCCATGGACCGTGAGAAACAGGACCCGGAACACCGCCCGGGCCTCCTCCGTCCCCAGTCCCGCCTCCCGGCTGAGCAGGTCGATCATGGGCCGGGCCTCTTCCGCCCCGGTCATCCTGGAAAGTTCCCCGCCTGAAAGCCCGTTGGACTGGAACAGGAAACGAAACAGATGCTTCTCCTCCGACCCGAAGCGGATATAGTTCCGCCCCAGCTCCAACATGGGATTGCCGCCGGAAAAGTTCATGAGATAGTCCGTGTGAAAGGCGTCCGCCTTGGCGTATACCGCCCGCCTCAGCGCTTCCATGGTGGGAAAGTGGTACATGACGGGCTGGGTGGAGCAGTTCAGCTTTTTCGCCACGGTCCTGGCGTTGACGGCCTCCGCCCCGGCCTCCCGGACCACGCCAAAGGCGGCGTCGACGAGCATTTCCTTTGTAATCTTTGCCTTCGGGGGCATGGAATCCCTCCCTTCTGTTTTATAACTTAGATTATATAACAATAGTTATTATTTGTCAACCGTCCTCTGCCCCGGATTGACATTTCCCCCGGGCCATGGTATACTTTCCGAAAGAGCCGGGATTTCCCGAACATTTTGGAGGCGTTTTCATGGACAGAGTCCAGATTGAGCAGCGGCTTTCAGAGCTGCCCCTGTATTTTTACGATTTTATCGACCCGAAGGAGCTGGAGTTTTCCCAGCGCATCCGCTACATCTGCGAGCACGACTGCACCCAGTATGGAACCTGCTGGGCCTGTCCCCCCGCTGTGGGCCCCGTGGAGGTGTGTCAGAAAAAATGCCTGAGCTATCAAAACTGTCTGCTCATCTCCACCCTCACCGAGGTTGACGACATCTCCGACATTCAGGCCACCCTGGAAACCCGCCACGACCACGAAACGATCACCAACCAGGTCCGGGATCTCCTCCGGGAGCTGGGGGAGAAGCCCTATGTGCTGTCCACGGAGTCCTGCGCCCTGTGCTCCCGGTGCGCCTACCTGGACGGTCTGCCCTGCCGCCTCCCCGGGAAGATGCATCCCTGCGTGGAGAGCCAGGGCATCAACATCATCCCCGTTCTGGAGGCCCGGGGGCTGGATTTCCAGTACGGGAGCAACATGGTGACCTGGATCTCCCTGCTGCTGTTCTGAGCGTCATAACCACCGGCGCCGGTGGTTTTCGAAACAAACAAACTGTGCCGGTGTGCTTTTCGCACACCGGCACAGTGTTTTAGTTTTCTTCCACAGGCGACGGCTCCCGGGTCCAGATGTCCAGGGGCTCTTTCCCGTGCTTTCTGCCCCAGAGATACAGCCCCACACAGGCCGCGATAATAACCAGGTCCGCAAATACCGTGCCCTCAATGCCGAAGGCCCTGTTATAGGCAAAGCTGTTTCTCGCGGCGGAATCCAGCCGGAAGAGGGAGTAGGTGGCGGCAATGCCGCTGTTTGGCAGGCCGAACAAAATGTTCTGGGTGTAATTCCAGGCGGCATGGACCGCCATGGCGCACCAGAGGCTGTCGAGATAACAGACCATCAGGGAGAAAAACACGCCTATGACGAAGATATTCACCACCGACAGGGCGTTCACACCCGGGTTCGTCAAATGCAGCAGGGCGAAGAGCAGGGAGTTGCCGAAAATCGCCACCCAGGCTCTGCGGTAGCTCCGGCGGAGCCTCTGGTACAAAAAGCCCCGGCACGCCGCCTCCTCCAGGGCGGATTGGAGGAACACCGCCGCAAAAAGCAGCGCCATTCCCCCCAGACTGGGGTGGGAGAGCGTCAGGCTAATGTCCCCATGGAGCCAGGCCGCCAAAATGCAGACGCCGTTGAGCCCAAAGCCCAGCCCGAGGCCCAGCAGAAGGAATTTCCCCCGGTTTCCCGCCGGTTCGCTGCCCAGCGTCCGGAGGATGGGACGGTTCTTTTTCGAAAGGCGCAGATACAAAAGAAGCAAAATCCAGGCCCCGGCGAACATCAGGTATGTGGCCATGGCCACCCAGAAGGCGGTGTTCTTTTTCACAAACATCAGCGGCAGGACCAAAAAGCTCCCCAGGATCTGGCCCAGGAGGAGCAGCGCCACCGTGCCCGCATACAAAACAAGCAGGTGATCGGTGAATTTCCGTTTCTGCGGGAGGCTCCCGCCCAGGTTTTTTTCGTTCTCCATATGGGTTTCCTTTCTCCGGGGAGTGAATTCTGTACTTTTTATCATATATCCGGGAAATGGAAAAGTCAAGAAAGATTGAAAGGCAGGGTCCCCATCATCGGCGGGGACCCTGCCTCTGTCCGCAATGCGCCCAGAGCCGCCGGGATCAGCCCAGGAGCCCCAGGGACTGGAGGAGCAAAATCAGTATGACGCAGGGGGTCACGAACCGGGTCATGAAGGCACAGAGCTTCTTCCGGCGGAATCTGCGCCCGCCCACCTCCATCTCTTCGGCAATCCAATCGGGGCCCACCACCCAGCCCACAAAGATGCTAGTGAGCAGAGCGATGAGGGGCATCAGGAAGCTGTTGCTGATATAATCCATCAGATCCAGAATCTGGGCCGTGCTGCCGTTGGGCAGGGGCAGCTCCATATACAATAGATTATACCCCAGGCAGACCACCCCGGCGGCCGCCGCGAAAATGAGGGCGATGATCAGGCTCATTTTCTTCCGGCCCTGATGGAAGATTTCCATGCAGTTGGAAACCAGGGTCTCCATAATGGAGATGTTGGAGGTGACCGCGGCAAAGAGCACCATCATAAAAAAACAGCGCCCCCACCACATTTCCCCCGGGGCCCATGGAGCGGAACACTTTGGGCAGGGACACGAACATGAGGCTGGGTCCCGCGCCCATGCCCTCGGTGCCGGAAAACACGAACACGGCGGGAATGATCATCATGCCGGCCAGGAAGGCCGCCAGGGTGTCAAACAGCTCAATCTGGGTCAGGGACACATTCAGATCCACATCTTTTTTGACATAGGAGCCGTAAGTGATCATAATGCCCATGGATACGCTGAGGGAGAAGAAGAGCTGGCTCATGGCGTCCAGCAGAATCTGCAAAAAGCGGCCCAGGGTCATCCCCCGGAAGTCCGGCTTGACATAGACCGCCAGGCCCTGCAGTCCTGTCCGGAGGGTCTCGCCGTCGGTGTGGCGGAGGGTCAGGGAGTAGACCGCGATGCCGATGACCAGAAGCAGCAGCCCCGGCATGATGACCCCGGAAAACTTCTCAATGCCCTTTTCCACCCCCCCGGTAGACGATGAAGGCGGTGACCGCCAGGAAAATGAGCATAAAACACACCGGGGCGGCTTTGGAGGTGATGAAGCCAGTGAAAAACCCGTCCTCCGCGGCGGCGGCCCCGTCCTTGGCGGCAAGGTAGGGAAACCGCCAGATATTGCCGACGCCCACAGCGCTTCCGGCGGCGGCCAGGACAAAGCCGATGGAGCCGGTAAAGCTGCTTTTTGGATTCGCACTCATGGAATATTCTCCTTGGAAAAAATTTATGCGGGAAGCATTATACGCAGACACGGCCCGATTGGCAAGGAGGTTGTGGGAATTTTGGCAAAAACGCCGCGCCCGGGAGGGGTGCGGGGGCCCGGGGCCGTGAAAAATCACAGCCGCCGCGCGGTTCTTGCCTTTTAGCCGGGTGTGTGATAGTATGGAATTGGATGAAAATACAAATATTAACTTATGGAGGAAAGATAGTGTTTATTTTGATAGCGATACTTTTCATTATTTGCGGCATTTTGCTTCTGCTAAAAGCAAGGAACATGCTGAAAGAACAGGGATTGCATATTATTACTGGTATAGGTGCCATTGTATTTATCATTTTGGGAATAATATTGGTTTTCTATTTACTTTCTGGGAAAATAGTTTTACCATTGTATTGACAACTTCCGGCTTACCAGGCAAATACAAGGACAGCTCGAATGACGAACCACCCCGGACACCGAAATGTCCGGGGTGGTTTTGCGTCACTGTATTTCGAATCAGGGGACGATCCTCAGGAGTGCCGGGTCTTGGGGTTATTTTTCCGGCTCGGTGGGGGGCGGGGTCTTGGTCTTTTTCCGGTTTTTCCGGAGCTTCCGGATCAGCACAAAAATTCCCACGGCAATGCCACCGTAGAGGACCAGGAAGGGCAGAGCCACGATGAGCCACACCAGCAGATTCTGGCAGCTCTGCCCCAGGGCCTTCAGGCTGCCCGTGAAGCCGTCCCGGATGCGCTGCCACAGCGTGGGCTCCTCCACCGGGGTGTACTCCTGAACCTCCTCAATATTTAAATAGATGGTGGCGTAGTCAATCTGGTTGTCATAGAGCCGAAGGCGGGAGGCGGTCCGCTCCAGCTCCGCCCGGACCTCCGTCAGCCGTCCCTCGATTTCCAGCAGGTCGCTCATGTTCTCCGCCTGGGACAGCAGCTCCAGCAGCCGGGTCTGCTCCGTCTCCAGGGCCGTCTTTCGGCTCTCGGTGTCCACGTATTGCAGCGTCACGTCCTCCAGGTTCTTTTCCTTGCGGACCACGTTGGAGATTTCCGCCACGCCGCCGGTGAAGCTGTCCACATCCTGGGCGGGAATGCGGACCGTCAAACTGGCGCTGCGGTAGCGGCGGCCCCCATAGGCGCTGCCGTTGTAGACGCTCTGGTTTTCCACATAGCCGCCCAGGGAGGCGATTTTCTCGTCCAAGGCCGCGGACATGGCATCCAGGTCATCGGTCTCGGCGCTCATGTTCACGGTGACGATCCACTTGCGGCTCTCCGGCATCGCGGTGGAGCTGTTCATACCCTGCTCCTCCGTCAGGCCCATGTCGGCGGCTGCCTGGGGGGCGGCGGCCTCCGTCCCCCAGGTCTCCGCAATGGCCCCGTCGGCGCTGGCGCCATTGCTGTAGCTTTTGGCCCCGCAGCCGGCAAGCCCGGCCACCAGGGCAAATGTAAGGATTAGCGATAACAGTTTTTTATGTTTCATAGGTTTTCCCTCCTCATCCCTATCAGTCGATAAAAGCATCCCCAGGTTTCGCGGTCCGGAAAAATTTTCTTTCTTTTTTCAGTATACAGGAAACCCCGCCGCCGCGCAAGAGAAATCTTGTGAAAACTGCCGGGAATTCCTGTTGCAAACGCCCCCCATTTTCGGTATAATAGAAGAACGAACGGAGGTAGCATATGGCAAAGCTGTATTTTAAGTACGGAGCCATGGGTTCCAGCAAAACGGCCCAGGCCCTCATCACCAAGTATAACTATGAGGAAAACGATTTGCGCGTATGGCTCATCAAGCCCTCGGCGGATATCCGGGACGGTGAGCAGATTCTCAGAAGCCGCATCGGCCTGGAGGCCCGGGTGGAGGTCATCCCCCCGGAGACGGATCTGTACGCCCGGTTTTCCCAGACCCAGGCGGGGAAATGCGACGTCATCATTGTGGACGAGTGCCAGTTCCTCACCCGGGAACAGATCGACGAGCTGCGCGCCATCGTCAACGACTTCGGCATCCCCGTCATGTGCTTCGGCCTGCGCACGGACTTCCAGACCCGGCTGTTCCCGGGTTCGGCACGGCTCATGGAGGTGGCGGACACCATTCAGGAGATCAAGACCATCTGCGACTGCGGGGCCAAGGCCACGGTAAACGCCCGGATCGACGCAAACGGCCACATCGTTACCCAGGGCGCCCAGGTGGTCCTTGGGGGCAATGACAGCTACATTGCCATGTGCCACAAGTGCTACGTCCGGGGCATCCGGGAACACAAGATCATCAAACTTCACGGACAAAAATAAGGAGGGACTTTCCATGGAACTTGCTGAAATTCTACACAAATGCGACCACACCCTGCTATCCCAGACGGCCACCTGGGCCGAAATTCGCGCGCTCTGCGACGACGGCATGAAATACCACTGCGCCTCCGTCTGCATCCCCGCCGCCTATGTCAGGGAGGCCAAGGCCTACGTCGGCGGGAAGCTGCCCATCTGCACCGTCATCGGCTTCCCCAACGGCTATGCCACCACCGCCGCCAAGTGCTTCATGGCCTCCGACGCCGTGGATAACGGGGCGGACGAGGTGGACATGGTCATCAACATCGGCTGGGCCAAGGACGGAAAATTCGACGCCGTCACCCAGGAGATTGCCGCCGTGAAGAAGGCCTGCAAGGGAAAGCTGCTGAAGGTCATCATTGAGACCTGCCTGCTCACGGACGAGGAGAAGATCGCCCTGTGCAAGTGCGTCTCCGACTCCGGGGCGGACTATATCAAGACCTCCACCGGCTTTAGTAAGGCCGGGGCCACCTTTGCCGACGTCTCCCTCTTTAAGGCCCACGTTGCCCCCCATGTAAAAATCAAGGCCGCCGGCGGCATCTCCTCCCTGGAGGACGCCGAGAAGTTCATCGAGCTGGGCGCCGACCGCCTGGGCACCTCCCGGATCGTCAAGATCGCCAAGGGCCTGGAAGGCGACGGCAGCTACTAAGGAAGCAAGGAGGAAACGATTATGTTAACTACCCCCACTCCCCACAATTCCGCCAGGCCCGGCGATTTTGCCAAGACCGTGCTGATGCCCGGCGACCCCCTGCGCTCCAAATTCATTGCGGAGACCTTTTTTGAGAACCCGGTTCTCGTCAACAACGTCCGGGGCGTCCAGGGCTATACCGGCACCTACAAGGGCGTGAAGGTCTCCGTCATGGCCTCCGGCATGGGAATGCCCGCCATCGGCATCTACTCCCACGAGCTATTTAACGGCTACGGCGTGGAGAACATCATCCGGGTGGGCTCCGCCGGGGCCATCCAGGAGAACATCAACCTCTACGACCTGGTGATTGCCCAGGGCGCCTGCACCGATTCCAATTTCGCCGCCCAGTTCCACCTGCCCGGCACCTTCGCCCCCATCGCCTCCTGGGAGCTTCTGACGGAGGCGGTGAAGGCCGCCCAGGCCCACGGCGCCGTCTACCATGTGGGCAACGTCAATTCCTCGGACACATTCTACGGGGACCATGTGGACGTACCGGAAGGACTGGACAGCCTATACGGGCTAAAAAAGATGGGCGTCATGGCCCTGGAAATGGAGGCCGCCGCCCTGTATATGAACGCCGCCCGGTACGGCAAGCGGGCGCTGTGCATCTGCACCGTCTCCGACCATGTGCTTAAGGGTGTGGAGACCACCTCCGAGGAGCGGCAGACCGCCTTTACCCAGATGATGGAGGTCGCCCTGGACGTGGCCGTGGCCATGGACAAGAAGTAACGGCCATGGAAAAGAAAACCTTCACCGGCAGCGACCTGAAGCGCATCGCCATCCTCGCCATGACGGCGGACCACCTGGCAAGCGTAATCTGGCCGGGCTACGGGAAGCAGTGGTGGCTGCTGCTGATCCATATTTTCGGACGGTTGGCGGCGCCGATCTTCTGGTTTTTGGTGGCGGAGGGCTATCACTACACCCGCAGCCGGAAAAAATACGCCCTGCGGCTGCTGCTGCTTGCCATCATCAGCCACTTTGCCTATAACTTTGCCTTTGGCATTCCCTTCATCCCCTTCAAGACCACCGTCTTTAACCAGACCAGCGTGATCTGGCCCCTGTTCTGGGGGCTGATTGCCCTGGAGATTCTGGAAAGGGATACCTGGAAGGACTATCAGAAAACCATTGCCCTGCTGGGTATCTGCGCCATCACCTTCTGCGCCGACTGGAGCTGCATCGCGGTGCTTGCCATCGTCCAGATCGGCGAAAATCGAGGGAATTTCAGGCGGCAGATGACCGGCATGATGGTCTGCACCGCCATGTACGCCCTGGTGTATGTGCTGTTTATCGACCCGGTTTACGGCGTTATTCAGCTCTTCACCGCCCTGACCATTCCCCTGCTGGCCCGGTACAATGGGCAAAAGGGCCGCGGCTCCAAGTGGCTGTTCTATGTGTATTATCCCCTGCATTTGATTATCTGCGGCATCCTCCGGGTGGCCCTCCACGGAAACGTGGGGGTGATCATCGGCGGATAAACCCATTGAGGTGAGTTTTTTATGAAACGAATTTTTCTCATTGTCCTGGACTCCTTCGGCATCGGCGCCATGCTGGACGCGGAGAGGCTCGGAGACAGAAACGTCAACACCCTGGCAGCCTGTGCCACTTCTGACAAGCTCCAAATTCCCAATCTCATCGCCGCGGGCCTTGGCAATATCGACGGCGTCAGCTGCCTGCCCAAGGTAAGCGCCCCCACAGGGGCTGTGGCCCGGCTGACCGAGGCCTCCATGGGCAAGGACACCACCATCGGCCACTGGGAAATCGGCGGCATCGTCTCCCCCAATCCCCTGCCCACCTATCCTCAGGGCTTTCCCCCGGAGGTGCTGGAGGCCTTCACCGAGGCCACCGGCCGGGGCGTGCTGTGCAACCTCCCCTACTCCGGCACGGATGTGATCCGGGACTACGGCCAGGCCCAGCTGGACACCGGCAAGTGGATCGTCTACACCTCCGCCGACTCCGTGTTCCAGGTGGCGGCCCACGAGGAGCTGATCCCTCTGGAGGAGCTCTACGAGGCCTGCCGGAAGGCCCGAAAGATTCTCACCGGCAGGCACGGCGTGGGACGGGTCATCGCCCGGCCCTACGTGGGCAGCGCCGAAGCGGGCTTCACCCGGACCTCCAACCGCCACGATTTTTCCATGGAGCCCCCCGGAGATACCATTCTGGACGCCGTCTCCCGGGCGGGGCAGAAGGTTCTGGCCGTGGGCAAAATCCACGACATCTTCGCCGGCCGGGGCATGACCCAGTACGTATACAATAAAAGCAACGCCGACGGCATGGCCCACACCGACGATTTTGCCGCCCGGGATTTTCACGGGCTGTGCTTCGTGAATCTGGTGGACTTTGATATGCTCTACGGCCACCGCCGGGACATCGACGGCTACGCCGGGGCCCTTACGGAATTTGACCGCTGGCTGGGGGACTTTCTGCCGAAGCTGGGGGATGAGGACCTGGTCCTGATCACCGCCGACCACGGCTGTGATCCCAGCTACACCGCCACCACCGACCACACCCGGGAGTATGTGCCCCTGGTGGCCCTGGGAAAACCGGTGAAGCCCGGAAACCTGGGAACCCGGAAGTCTTTCGCCGACATCGCCGCCACCGTGGCGGAGCTGCTGAACGTCCCCTTCTCCACCACCGGGGAGAGCTTCGCTTCGGAGATTCTGAAATAACGCCGGGAGAGGATGGATGCTATGACACCGGAACAGCTGATTCAACTTGCCAAGGAGGCCATGACCCGGGCCTATGCCCCCTACTCCGGTTTTTATGTCGGGGCGGCGCTGCTGTGCGCCGACGGGACGGTCTACCAGGGCTGCAACATTGAAAACGCTTCCTTCTCCCCCACGGTCTGCGCCGAGCGCTCCGCCTTCTTCAAAGCCGTCTACGACGGCCACCGGGAGTTTACGGCCATCGCCGTCTGCGGCGGCAGAGAGGGACGCATCACCGGCACCTTCCCGCCCTGCGGGGTCTGCCGTCAGGTCATGCGGGAATTCTGCCGGGATGATTTTCTCATCTATCTGGCCGGGGCAGAGGATGGCTACGAGACCCACACCCTGGCGGAAATCCTGCCCTGCAGCTTCAGCGCCGGAGAACATATGTCCCGGTAAGACAGCCCGGACAAATCGGGCCGGAAAACTGTACCATTTTTTGCAATGTCTATTGATTTTTTACGAAAACTGTGCGACAATATAAGTGGTATGATAAATGCCAAAACCAATTTTTGGAGGAATGAAACATGAAAAAGATCCTTTCTCTTCTTCTGGTTCTCGCAATGGTGCTGTCTCTGGCAGCCTGCTCCGCCAGCAAGAAGGACGAGGCCCAGGGCGCCGACGCCATCCCCGATGAGATGACTTCCAGCGATGGCAAGTACCAGGTCGCCTTCGTCACCGACGTGGGCCAGCTGAAGGACAAGTCCTTCAACCAGGGTACTTATGACGGCGTGAAGCTGTACGCTTCCAATGCCGGCAAGTCCTACAAGTACTATCAGCCCGCCGGCGGCGATCAGGCCACCGACGACGACCGCTACGACGCCATGAAGCTGGCCGCCGACAACGGCGCCGAAGTCATCGTCTGCGCCGGCTTTATGCAGGGCGGCGCTCTGGCGAGAGCCTCCGCGGAGTTCACCAACGTCAAGTTCGTCTTTATCGACGGCTGGGGCCTGGGCGTTGACAACGTGGCCGGCATCAGCTTCAAGGAAGAGCAGTGCGGCTACCTGGCCGGCTATGCCGCCGTTATGGAAGGCTACACCAAGCTGGGCTTCTGCGGCGGTGGCGGCGGCACCAATGCTGCCTGTGACCGTTACGGCTACGGCTTTGTCCAGGGCGCCGAAGCGGCTGCCGCCGCCAAGGGCGTGAAGGTCGAGATGAATTACTCCTGGCTGTACGGCTCCTCCTTCCAGGCTTCCAACGAGCTGCAGACCATGGCCGCCGGCTGGTATCAGAACGGCACCGAGGTCATCTTCGCCTGCGGCGGTTCCATGTTCCAGTCCATCGCCGCTGCCGCCTCCGCTGAGGATGCCAAGGTCATCGGCGTTGACGTGGACCAGTCCTTCGAGTCCCCCACCGTCATCACCTCCGCTATGAAGGGCATCGGCGAGGCCGCCCAGCAGGCTCTGAAGGCCGCTGAGAGCGACGAGACCTGGAAGACCTTCATCGGCGACGGCAACGTGGTCCTGGGCGCTGCCCAGAACGCCGTGGGTCTGCCCACCGCCACCTGGTCCCTGGCCAACTGGAGCGTTGAGGCCTACGAGGCCATGCTCTCTGACATCGTCTCCGGCAAGGTCGTCATCGACGGCAGCGACGTTCCCGAACCCGCCAGCACCGCCAACGTCACTGTGAACATCGTCAAGTAAATTCTCCCCCCATTTCCCTCCGGTGAAAGCCGGAGGGAAATTTTTTGCCCCTGGCGGCGGTTTTGGGGGATTTTCGGGTGCGGAATGCCGCTGGCTCAATGGTCGAGGGGCATTTTCGGCGGTTTTGATTGACTTTTTTTCTTTTGGGGGCTATGGTAGAAGAGGCTTGCATGACCACTTTCACAGAAAGGACCCCGAATATGGAAAACAAAAAAACCTTTGGCTCATACATCCAGCAGAAGAGGCGGGATCTGGGACTGACCCAGCGGGCCTTCGCCGACCAGCTCTACGTCACCGAGTCCGCCGTGAGCAAATGGGAGCGGGGGCTGAGCTACCCCGATGTGACGCTGCTCATGAGCATCTGCCAGGTGCTGGGCGTCTCGGAGCACGAGCTGCTCACAGCCAGCACCGACATAGAAGCCCGGACCACGGAAAAGCTGGCGCGGAAATACCGCCGTCTCACAAAAACCTATCGCGTCATCCAATACGCAGCCTACGGAGGCACCCTCCTGGGCTGCGGGATTGGGAACCTTTGCGCCCAGGGCAGGCTGGACTGGTTTTTCATCGTCCTGGCCAGTGTCCTGCTGGCGGCCAGCCTGACCCTGCTTCCCAGTCTGCTGACTCTTCGGGGGCTGGCGGAAAAGCGGATCTGGCCGGTTTGCATTCTCTCGGCCCTGGGCTCTCTTTTGCTGCTTCTGGGAATCTGCTGCCTCTATTCCGGCGGGAGCTGGTTCTTTGTGGCGGCAGCGGGGGTAATCCTGGGCTTTTGCGTGGTGTTTGTCCCCTTTATCCTGCCGGGGCTGCCCCTTCCGGCGGCGCTGGCGGGAAGAAAAACCAGCCTGTGCCTGATTCTGGACCTCGCGAGCCTGCTTGTGCTGCTTGCGATATGCTGCCTCTCCACCGGCGGAAGGTGGTTCTTTGTGGCGGCGGTGTCCGTGGTGTTCGGATTGGGATTTTTCCTGCTGCCGGTGTTTCTCCATCAGCTTCCCCTGCCGCAGCCCCTGGGGCGGCACAAGGCCCTCCTCTATTTTGGGGTGCAGACGGCGCTTCTGATTGCCCTGCTGGCGATGACGGTGCGGCCCTGGGAGGCCTTTTTCCGGATTGCCCTGCCCCTGGTGCTGCTGATCGGAAGCCTCCCCTGGGGTTTGATGCTGATCATCCGGTATTTCCCGGGAAACGGCCTTGTCCGGGCAGGGGCCGCCTGCGGCCTGGGCTGTGCGTGGACCTTCTTCTTTCCCGCCGCTATGGACACCATCCTCACCCCCCTCTACGGGCCGGGGGCCAATTCCCTGCGCGGGTTCCTGCGGGTGGACCTGCTCCACTGGGCCGACCCCATGGTCATCGTCAACAATGTCTATGTCCTGATCCTCATCGGTCTGGGAATCCTGGCTCTGGGACTCCTGGCCGCCGGACTGCGAAAGCGCAAATCCAAATAAAAACACCCTCCCGGCCGCCACATGGCCGGGAGGGTATTGTGTAGGTATCCTCAGGAAGCTCTGATTAATACTAAAATCTAATAAAA
>DETX01000112.1 GCA_002362145.1 Clostridiales bacterium UBA3277 | reverse complement strand
AAACCATTTTCAGCAAACAGCGCCCCCGCCGAAAGGCGGGGGCGCGTTTTACGTTGGAATATTTTTAGACCCGGTCCTTATCCAGAATGGGGATGAGCCGCCGGGCCAGCAGGGCTCCCAGGACGCACTTGAGGATGTCCCCCGGCAGGGGGGTCACCATGCAGGAGACCACCAGAGGCCAAATGGCCACGGCCTTTCCCAGATAGAAAACGCTGATGAGGTAAAAATACACCGTGCCGCAGAGATAGATCACCACCGTGCCCGCGAGGCCCGCCAGCAGCAGCCGGACAAAGCCCGGCCGCTCCACCTTCCGGGAAATCCATCCGGTGAGGGCGGCGGCCAGAACGAAGCCGATCATATAGCCGAAGGTGGGCTGGAATACGTAGGTGATGCCGCCGCCGGAGGTGAAGATGGGCAGGCCCATGAGGCCCAGGGCGATGTAGACCCCCACGGAAAGGGCCCCCAGTTTCGCCCCCAGGAGCATACCGGCCAGCATGGTAAACAGGGTTTGCAGGGAGATGGGCACCCCGGGCAGGGGGATTTTCAGAAATGCCCCGGCGGCGATGAGGGCCACGAACAGGGCGGTGAGCACCAGATTCTTTGTCTTTTTCATTGTTTCTCTTTCCTTTCCATATTACAGCTTGACTTGAATTTCCCCGGAGGAGAGGGCCTTCTCGGCGCCGTCCGGGAACCGGACCACCAGGCGGCAGTCCTGGTCGATGGCCACGGCCGCTGCCCTCTGGCCGGAGACGGTGATCTCCCGGCCCACCACCAGGTTCTTTTCCCGGTAGGTATCCATCCAGCTCTCCGCGCCACGGTAGCAGGCGAAGAACCGGTTTAAAAAGGCGGCGGCCAGCCGGTTTTTCCCGTCCCGCTGGGGGGTGTCAAAGACCGCGCCGGCGATGCCGCCCAGCTCCCCGGGGAAGCCCTCCGCCGGGGGGTAGACGTTGATGCCGGCGCCCAGAACCACGGCGTCCAGACTGCCGTCCTCCAGGCTGAGGGAGGCCTCCGTCAGGATGCCGCAGACCTTTTTCCCCTCCAGGAAGATGTCGTTGACCCACTTGATGCCCGGGTCCTTCCCGGAGACTTCGGCGATGGCCCGGCAGGCCGCGGCGGCGGCCATGGTGGTCAGCTTCACCGCCTGGCTGGGGGCCATGGCCCTGGGGCGCAGCAGCAGGCTCATGTAAATCCCTGTGTCCGCCGGGGAGTAGAAGCTCCGGCCCAGCCTTCCCCGGCCCGCCGTCTGGCAGCCGGAGAGAACCACCGTCCCCTCGGGGGCCCCCTCCCCCGCTTTTTGCCGCAGCAGGGCGTTGGTGGAGGTGGTGACGTCCACCACTTCCAGCTTAAGCTCCGGGTGGAGCAGGTACTTTTCGATGCCCTGGGCGGAGAGAATGTCCGTCTCCGGGGACAGGCAGTAGCCCCGGTTGGGCACGGCGTCGATGGGATAGCCCCCCTCCCGCAGGGCGCAGACCCCCTTCCACACCGCCGTCCGGCTGACGCTCAGCAGGGAGGCCAGGGCCTCGCCGGAAAAATAGACGCCCTTGTTCTTTTCAAAGACCTGCAGGAGCCGCTCCTTGGTTTTCATGCCCTCCCCTTCCTTTCGGGGGCAAGAATAGCACAGCTTTTTTTGATTGTCAACTGAAAAATAAAAAAGGTTGACAATTGAAAAAGATGGGAACCGGCGGCCCTTGGCCGGGGGCCGATTCCGGCACCGCCGGTGGGAAACCGGAAACAATCTTTTTTGCCCTCCCCTTGACATTCCCGCCGGATGCCTGTACAATATATTCGGTGTAATGTACGCTGCCCTTTTGCGGGCAAAGCGTTTCATGTATGACCGGCAATGGTAGCCGGGGAAAGCGTTTTGCGCCTCATGGCGTTTTTTCATTGACTTTTGCCTGCCTGTATGGCGGGAGGAAGTCCTGTGCAATTTCACATGGGGTTCTGAGCGCCCACCCCTTCTACGTCTATTTTACTATGAAGGAGGTGTGCTGCAAATTTATGGAATGGTATCATTATCTCATTTTCATCGTCGTTGGCATTGTGCTGGTGATTGTGGGCTTCATCCTGGGCGTGACCTATCGCAAGAAGGTCGCCGAGGCTGAGATCGGCTCGGCGGAGACCGAGGCCACCCGCCTCATCAACGAGGCCATCCGCTCCGGCGAGAACCGGAAGAAGGAAATGCTGCTGGAAGCCAAGGACGAGATCCATAAATCACGCACAGAGTACGAACGGGAAGTTAAGGAACGCCGGGCGGAGCTGACCAAACAGGAGCGCCGTCTGGAACAGAAGGAAACCACCCTGGACAAGAAAACCGAGGCCTGCGAGCGCAAGGAAGAGGAAGCCACCAAGAAGCTGCAAAAGGTGGCGGAAATCCAGGCCGAGACCGAGGAGCTGCGCCGCAAGCAGACGGAGGTCCTGGAGAAGATCTCCGGCCTCACCCAGGAGCAGGCCAAGCAGTATCTGCTGCAAAGCGTGGAGGCGGACGTCCGCCACGACGCGGCCGTGAAGATCAAGGAGATCGAGGGCCAGCTCAAGGACGAGGCCGAGGAGAAAGCCCGGGAGATCATCGCCACCGCCATCCAGCGCTGCGCCGCCGACCACGCCGCCGAGACCACCGTCTCCGTGGTGCCCCTGCCCAACGA
>DETX01000126.1:11539-15494 GCA_002362145.1 Clostridiales bacterium UBA3277 | reverse complement strand
ATGTCACCGGCGTTGATGAAGTAGGGAATCTTCCGGCCGGACTTGGCGGTGAAGTCGCCGAATTTCAGCACACCTGCCCCTTCCAGAAACTGTATAAACTCTCTTTTATAGGCTTCCATGTTCATATCTCCCTTATTTTTAAATGTAATGAATAATGAATGATGAAGAATGAATAATTAAGGAGTCGCAAGCGACAATTATAAAATTTTTTATTTGCCACCGTAGGCGGCCACCACAATTATTCATCATTCATTTTTCATTCTTCATTATTCATTTCCGAGATCTGCGGCCTCAGCCGCAGAACTCGGCCACGCACCGCTCATAGGCTGCCACAGGGTCCGCGGCGGCGGTGATGGGGCGGCCCACCACAATGTAGTCAGAGCCGATTTCCCTGGCGGCAGCCGGGGTCATGACCCGCTTCTGGTCGCCCACATCGCCGTCGGCAAACCGTACGCCGGGGGTGACGGTGAGGAAATTCTCGCCGCACAGATTGTGCACCTTGCCTGCCTCCAGAGGGGAGCAGACCACGCCGTCCAGACCCGCGTTTTTCGCGGTTTCGGCATAGTGCATGACCACCTGGTCGATGGGAGCGTGGATCATCAGATCCTTCTCCATGGCCTCCTGGTCGGTGGAGGTGAGCTGGGTTACGGCAATCAGCAGGGGACGGGTGCCGTCGGGCCGGGTCAGGCCTTCCAGGGCAGCTTTCATCATGGCAGTGGTGCCGGCGGCGTGGAGGTTGCAGATGTCCACATCCAGATTGGAGAGAACGGCCATGGCCTTCTTGACGGTGTTGGGGATGTCATGGAGCTTTAAGTCCAGGAAGATCTTGTGGCCCCGGGCCTTGATCTCCCGGACGATGCTGGGCCCTTCCGCATAGTAGAGCTCCATGCCGATCTTCACGAAAGGCTTACGCCCGATGAACTTATCCAGAAAAGCAAAGGTTGCCTCCGCGGAAGAAAAATCACATGCTACAATTACGTCCTTACCCATTCGTGTGCGCCTCCTATAATCTCTTTCAAGTTTTCAATATGGTACTTTTTCATGGCTACCGGCAGGTCCCGGAGGATGTCCCGGCAGGCGAAGGGGTTGATGAGGTTGGCGGCGCCCACCTCAACGGCGGTGGCCCCCGCCAGCATCATTTCGATGACGTCCTCGGCGGAGCTGACGCCCCCCATGCCCACCACGGGAATGGTTACGGCCTGGGACACCTGGTACACCATCCGCAGGGCCACCGGGAAGATGGCGGGGCCGGAGAAGCCGCCCATTTTATTGGCGATCACGGGATTGCGGGTGTTCAGGTTGATGCGCATACCCAGCATGGTGTTGATCAGGCTGATGCCGTCGGCACCTGCGTCCTCGCAGGCCTTGGCGATGGAGACAATGTCGGTGACATTGGGGGAGAGCTTCACGATCACGGGCTTGTGGGTGACGGCCTTCACCGCCCGGGTGACTTCCGCCGCCGCCTCCGGCTGGGTGCCAAAGCTCATACCGCCGCCATGGACGTTGGGGCAGGAGACGTTGACCTCCAGCCAGCCCACCTGTTCCTCTTTGTCCAGTTTTTCGCAGGTGTAGGCGTAGTCCTCCACGGAGAAGCCGGAGACGTTTGCCATGACGGGCTTATGAAAGCATTTTTTCAGCTTGGGCAGCTCCTCGGCAATGACCTTCTCCACGCCGGGATTTTGCAGCCCCACGGCGTTGATCATGCCGCCTTCGCACTCGGCGATTCGGGGGGGAGGGTTGCCGAATCGGGGCTCCCTGGTGGTGCCCTTAAAGGAGAAGGTGCCCAGGCAGTTGATGTCGTAGATTTCCGCGTACTCATAGCCGTAGCCGAAGGTGCCGGAGGCGGGGATTACGGGATTGTCAAGAGAAATGCCGCAGAGATTGACATTTAATTCCATAAAATCTCCTCCTTCTTCATCACGGGGCCGTCCTTGCAGATGCGCTTATAGCCGGTCAATGTCTTGCAGGAGCATCCCATGCAGGCCCCGAAGCCGCAGCCCATCCGCTCCTCAAAGCTCATCTGGCCGGAGGTGGTGGTTGCCCGGTACACGGCTTTCAGCATGGGTTCCGGGCCGCAGGTGTAAAAATAGGTGTAGTTTTCCGGGAGGGCGTCGGTGACGAAGCCCTTTTTCCCGTAACTGCCGTCGGCGGTGGTGACGGTGACGGCGCAGCCCAGATTTTTAAATTCTTCCTCGTAAAAGACCTCGTTCTCCATGTTAAAGCCCAGGATTACGGAAACGCGCTTTCCTTCCTTGATCAGGGCCTTTGCCAGGGCGTACATGGGAGGCACCCCCACGCCGCCGCCGAGCAGCAGGGGCTTGTCTCCGGAAAGGGTCAGGTCGTAGCCGTTGCCAAGACCGGTGAGCAGGTCTAAGGTTTCACCGGAAACCATGGCGCTCATTTGCTCTGTGCCCCTGCCCACCACCTTATAGATGATGGTGAGGCTGCCCTCGTCCCAGTCGCAGACGGAGATGGGACGGCGCAGGAATTTCCCGGCAAGCTGGATGTTTACAAACTGGCCGGGGGCGGTAATGGCGGAGGTATCTCCAGCCAGAACCATTTTATAGACATTGTCCGTCAGCGCGGTATTGCTGTGGATTTGAAACTTTCCTTGCTTCATGGTACCTCCTTGCTTTTTATAGATAAGGCGGGGAATAGCCCCGCCTTATTGTTTTACGCGTCGATGGTAGAGATGGTGAGGGTGGTTTCCTCAAGGACATCCAGCAATGCCTTGATGGTGTCCAGGGCGGTGAACAATGTTACGTTGTGCTCGGTAGCAATCTGCCGGATCTCAATGCCGTCCTTTTCGTTGGCGCCGGGGTCCCGGGTGTTGATCACATAGGCAATGTGCCCCTGCCGCAGAGCCTTGGGAATTTCGTCGCTGCCCTCGCCGATTTTCCTCAAAGCGTGGGTGCGGATGCCGTTGGCTTTCAGGAATTTGGCGGTGCCGGTGGTGGCCTCAATGTTGAAGCCCAGCTGATAGAACCGGCGGATGAGCGGCAGGGCCTCTTCCTTGTCCTTGTCCGCGATGGTGGCAAAGACGGTGCCGTAGTTTTGCAGCTTCATGCCGGAGGCCTGCAGGGCCTTATACAGGGCGCGGGTCATGGTCTTATCGTAGCCGATGGCCTCGCCGGTGGACTTCATCTCCGGGGACAGGTAGGCGTCCAGACCGTGGATCTTGTTGAAGGAGAACACAGGGGCCTTTACATACCAGCGCTTCTTTTCCTCCGGGTAGATGTCGAAGAAGCCCTGCTCTTTCAGGCTCTTGCCCAGAATGACCTCCGTGGCGATGTCCGCCAGGGAGAAGCCGGTGGCCTTACTCAGGAAGGGAACGGTCCGGGAGGAGCGGGGGTTGACCTCGATGATATAGATGTTGTCCTCTTTATCCACAATGAACTGGATGTTGAACAGACCCTGGATGCCAATGCCCAGGCCCAGCTTCTTGGCGTACTGGAGGATGACGCCCTTGACCTTGTTGGAGATGGAGAAGGAGGGGTAGACGGAGATGGAGTCGCCGGAGTGGACGCCGGTGCGCTCGATCAGTTCCATGATGCCGGGGACGAACACATCCCGGCCGTCGCAGATGGCGTCGATCTCCACTTCCCGGCCCTGGATGTACTTGTCCACCAGCACGGGCTTATCCTCGTCGATTTCCACAGCCGTGCGCAGGTAGTGCTTTAGCTGCTCCTCGTTGGCCACGATCTGCATGGCCCGGCCGCCCAGGACGAAGGAGGGCCGCACCAGCACGGGGTAGCCGATCTCCTTGGCGGCGGCGATGCCGTCCTCAATCCTGGTCACCGCCCGGCCCTTGGGCTGGGGGATGTTCAGCTCCTTCAGCAGCTTTTCAAAGGCGTCCCGGTTCTCCGCCCGGTCGATGGCGGCGCAGTCGGTGCCGATGATCTTCACGCCCCGGTCCGTCAAAGGCTGGGCAAGGTTGATGGCGGTCTGGCCGCCC
>DETX01000126.1:0-11218 GCA_002362145.1 Clostridiales bacterium UBA3277 | reverse complement strand
CTGGCCGCCCAGGGAGGCAATGACGCCGTCGGGCTTCTCGAAGTCGATGATGTTCATCACGTCCTCGGGAGTCAGAGGCTCAAAGTACAGCTTATCGGCGGTGGTGTAGTCGGTGGAGACGGTTTCGGGGTTGTTGTTGATGATGATGGCCTCGTAACCGGCGTTTTTGATGGTCATGACGGCGTGGACGGTGGAGTAGTCGAATTCCACACCCTGGCCGATGCGGATGGGGCCGGCGCCCAGCACCACGATCTTCTTCCGGTCGGTGAGCCGGGACTCATTGGCTCCCTCGTAGGAGGAATAGAAGTAGGGGATATAGGCGTTTGTATGGCAGGTGTCCACCATCCGGAAGGCGGGGGACAGAGCCTGCTCCTTGCGCAGATTGTAAATTTCCAGCTCGCTGCGGTTCCAGAGCTTTCCGATGATGGGATCGCCGAAGCCCATTTCCTTGGCCTGTTTCAGAAGGGCCAGGTCGCAGGCGTTTTCCCGGAGCTTTGCTTCCATGTTGGTAATTTTGCGGACGGATTCCAGGAAATAGGGGGTAATCTGGGTGATTTCCTGAATCTGCTCCAGGGAAGCGCCCCGGCGGAACAGCTCTGCGATGGCGAAGAAGTTGTCAGAGCGGAATTCCCGGATATATTCCAGCAGCTCCCCGGTGGCCATGTGGTCGAACTTGGCCAGGTACAGGTGATTGGCGCCGATTTCCAGAGAGCGGACGCCCTTGAGAAGGGCTTCTTCCAGGTTGGAGCCGATGCCCATGACCTCGCCGGTGGCCTTCATCTGAGTGCCCAGCTTGTTGGTGGCGGTGGCGAACTTATCGAAGGGGAACCGGGGCAGCTTGGCAATGACATAGTCCAGGCTGGGCTCAAAGGCGGCGTTGGTGTTGGCAATCTTGATATCTTCCAGAGCCATGCCCACGGCAATCTTGGCGGTGACCCGGGCGATGGGGTAGCCGGAGGCCTTGGAGGCCAGGGCGGAGGACCGGGAAACCCGGGGGTTGACCTCAATGAGGAAGTACTCGGAGGAGCTGGGGTTCAGGGCGAACTGGACGTTGCAGCCGCCTTCGATTTTCAGCTCCCGGATGATCTTAATGGCGGAGTCATTGAGCATCTTGAGATCGTGGTCGTTGAGGGTCATGATGGGGGCCACCACCATGGAGTCGCCGGTGTGGACGCCCACGGGATCGATGTTTTCCATGCCGCAGATGGTGATGGCATGGTCATTGCTGTCCCGCATGACCTCAAACTCGATTTCTTTATAGCCCTTCACAGACTTTTCAATGAGCACCTGGTGGACAGGGGAGAGGGAGAAGGCGTTCAGGCCGACTTCCACCAGCTCCTCCTCACTGTAGGCAAAGCCGCCGCCGGTGCCGCCCAGGGTAAAGGCAGGACGGAGGACAACAGGGTAGCCGATGCGGTTTGCGGCCTCCTTGGCTTCCTCGATGGAGTAGGTGATCTCGGAGGGAATGACCGGCTCACCGATGGACTGGCACAGCTCCTTGAAAAGCTCCCGGTCCTCGGCCCGCTCAATGGACTCGCTGGAGGTGCCCAGGAGCTTCACCCGGCACTCTTTCAGAATGCCCTTCTTTTCCAGCTGCATGGCAAGATTCAGTCCCGTCTGGCCGCCGATGCCGGGAATGATGGCGTCAGGACGCTCATAGCGGATGATCTTTGCCACATATTCCAGGGTCAGGGGCTCCATGTAGACCTTGTCGGCAATGATGGTGTCGGTCATGATGGTGGCGGGGTTCGAGTTGCACAGCACCACCTCGTAGCCCTCTTCCTTCAGGGCCAGACAGGCCTGGGTGCCGGCGTAGTCAAATTCCGCCGCCTGGCCGATGACGATGGGGCCGGAGCCGATGATGAGAATCTTCTTGATGTCTGTTCTCTTTGCCATAATCGAAAAGTCCTCCTAAGTTTTTGTGGTATGTCAAAGTTGCGGGTTGTTAAGATTGATAAACCAGCTTTCCGTCGCAGACGGTGGCCATACATTTTCCGCAGACCTGCCAGCCTGCGAAGGGGGTTGCCCTGCCCAGGGAGAGGAAGTCTTTGGGGTCAATTTCATACTGGGCGTTTAGGTCCCAGACGCTGTAGTCGCAGCCCAGGGGAAGGCCGAACCGCTTCCTGGGATTCACCACCAGCAGCTGCAGCAGCTTGTCCAGGGGCAGAATTCCGGGCCTTACCAGATAGGTATACAAAATGGGGAAGGCCGTCTCAATGCCCACCACGCCGAAGGCGCTCTTTTCCAGCCCCCTGGATTTTTCCGCGGCGGAGTGGGGCGCGTGGTCGGTGGCGATCATGTCAATGGTCCCGTCCAGAAGCCCTTCGATGAGCGCTTCCCGGTCCCGCTTATCCCGCAGAGGGGGATTCATTTTAAACCGTCCGTCCTCCTGAAGCTGGCTGTCGTCCATAGTAAGGTAGTGGGGGCCGGTTTCGCAGGTCACGTCAAGCCCCTCTGCCTTGGCCCTGCGGATCAGGTCCACGCTTTCCCTGGTGGAAATATGGCAGACATGGTAGCTGACCCCGGTCTCCCGGACCAGCTCCAGATCCCGGGCAATCTGCCCCCATTCGCTTTCGGAGCAGATCCCCAAGTGGCCGTGGGCTTTGGCGTAGTTCCCGTCGTGGATGCAGCCGCCCCGGAGAAGGGAATTGTCCTCACAGTGGGCCACAATGGGCTTCCCCAGGGCCTTGGCGGTGAGCATGGCCTGACGCATCATCGCCCTGCTCTGAACTCCCCGGCCGTCGTCGGAGAATCCGGCGACATTGGGCGCCATTCCGGCAAGGTCGGCAAGCATCTCTCCCTGTTCCCCCACGGTGATGGCGCCGTAGGGATAGACATGGATGCAGGCGGTGTCATGAATCAAGTCCAGCTGCCGCTGCAAGTGCTCCACGCTGTCCGGCACGGGGTTCAGATTCGGCATGGTGCACACCGCCGTGTAGCCGCCCCGGGCCGCCGCCCGGCTGCCGGAGGCGATGGTCTCCTTATAAGAAAAACCCGGCTCTCTGAAATGCACATGCACATCACAAAAGCCGGGAAAAATCACATATTCAGGAGAATTGAAAATGGAAAGCGCGTCTTCGGAAAAAGAAGAAACCACCGCCTGAGAAAACACGGCTCCCAGGGAAGCGGTGATGACCCTGGCTCTCAGCTGCTGTGCCATAGAAGTTCTCCTTTCGTGTCTCGTTGCTTAAAAAATATCCTGCCGGGAACGGCAAGATCGGTTGTGCGGCGGACTGCCGTAGTTATCTGGGTAATCATATCATGGACCGCCCAAAATGTCAAGCACAAAATAATCGGGTTTTCCGAAAAACAGGGAGAAGAAAAAGAAGTTGACAAATCAACGATTATCTGGTATCATCTCCGAAAGACGTTGATGCGTCAACAAGGAGGTGCGGAAATGTCCGGAAAATATGAGCGCTTCAGCACGTCCATCGCCAGCATATCCCGGGAGATCCAGCGCATTGAGCGGACGGAAATGGCCAAATGCGGCCTGACGGGCCCCTGCGCCCAGAGCCTTCTCACCATTGGCCGTTTCCCGGAGGGAATCCCCGCGGCGCGGCTGGCCCAGCTGTGCGAGAAGGATAAGGCGGCAATCTCCCGGACAGTGGCGGAACTGGAACAGGCGGGGCTGGTGCGCCGTGCGGGCGCCAGCCGGTATCGGGCAAACCTGCAGCTGACAGAGGCAGGCCGAAAAGTTGCCGCCTCCATCGGAAAACGGGCCCAGCTTGCCGTGGAACTGGCAGGGGAGGGGCTCAGCGCCGGACAGCTTGAGAGACTTTATCAGGTTTTGGACCACATTGCCCAGCGGCTCCATACCCTGGGCAAAACGGGTCTGGAACCGCAGGATGAACAGGAGGAAACAACATGAGCGTGATCATTATGACCGATTCCACAGCGGATTTGACCCCGGAAGCTGCCCGGCGCGTCTCCAGAGTGAACCTGACGCTCCACTTTGGAGACACGGACTATGAGGAAGGCGTGGACATCACCAAAGAGGAATTCTATGAAAAGCTGACATCCGGGGACACCCTCCCCACCACCAGCCAGCCCACGCCCTATGCCTTTGAGCAGGCCTACGAGGCCGCCCTGGCCCAGGGGGACAGCGTGGTGTGCGTGACCATCTCCTCCCGGCTTTCCGGTACCTATCAGAGCGCCTCCATTGCCGCGGAAAATCACCCCGGGAGGGTATTTGTGGTGGACAGCCGGACGGTGACCATTGGCGCAGCTATTTTGGTGGAATACGCCCTGAAACTGGCGGACACCGGCATGACCGGCGGCGAGATTGCCGATACCCTGATCAGAGCGCGGGACAAAGTCCGGCTTTACGCCGTGGTGGATACCCTGGAATACCTGAAACGGGGCGGCCGGGTTTCGCCCACGGTGGCCTTTGCCGGCGGGCTTTTAAACATCAAGCCCATCATTGCCATTGAAGATGGGGAGGTCAGGCTGGTGGGCAAGGCCCGGGGCGCCAGGCAGTCCAGCGCCCAGCTGACGAAGCTCATTGCCCAGAGCGGCGGTGTGGATTATCAGATGCCGTTGCAGCTTGGCTTCACCGGCCTGGATGATACCATGCTCCGCCAGTACATGGCGGAAAATCGTGACCTCTGGGCGCCCTGCGGCATGGAGCCGCCCTGCTCCATTGTGGGCAGTGTTGTGGGCACCCACGCGGGTCCCGGCGCGGTAGCGGTGGCGTTCTTTGCCGCCGAATAATAACTTGGGCAACACCGCACAATGGGAGCGACGGTTTTCGACGGATCTTTTGCCCCATTATGCGGTTTGCCCTGGGGAAGAACTTTGAGGCGGCAGAAAAATCTGCCGCCTTTTTCGTTGCGTCCGCCGGACTTTTGTAGTATACTGATGGCAAACAGCAAAGGAGCCGCTCATGCAGTACTTCATTTCTTTTTTAGAGGGCATTGTGACCTTCATTTCCCCCTGCTTACTTCCGATGATCCCCATCTATCTGACCTATTTCGCCGGAGGCGGCGTCCGCACGACGAAGAAAACCCTGACTGGGGCATTGGGTTTTGTGCTGGGCTTTACCCTGGTGTTCACCGCCATGGGGGCCCTGGCAGGGACCCTGGGCAGCTTTCTCATCCGCTTCAGGGTCTGGGTGGATTTGGCGGGCGGCCTGCTGGTGATCGCCTTCGGCCTCAATTACATGGGGCTGTTCCGCCTGAGTATCTTCCGGGGGACCAGTGCCGGAACCCTTGGGGACAGTGGGAATTTTCTTTCAGCCTTTCTCTTTGGAATCATCTTTTCCCTGGGCTGGACGCCCTGCGTGGGGGCGTTTTTGGGCTCTGCATTGATGCTGGCCTCCCAGCGGGGCCATGTGCTGGAGGGCATGGGGATGCTGCTGTGCTACTCTCTGGGCCTGGGGATTCCGTTCCTTTTCAGCGCGGTTCTCATTGACAAGCTGAAATCCGCCTTCAACTGGGTCAAGGCCCACTATGACGTGATCAATAAGGTCTGCGGCGGATTGCTGGTCCTTGTGGGAATCCTCATGGCCACCGGGCTTTTGGGACGCATTCTGAATATTATGAGCTGAGGTGTCACAATGGAAAAAATTTATAAAATCCTGAAGCTGGCAATTTTCATCTTGGCCTTCGCCGTGGTGCTGACGGCAGCGGGGGTCCTCTACGGCCGCCTGGGCCGGACGGTGGAGCAGCCCGCTCCCGTTGCCAGCACGGGGCCGGCTACTGAAACAAGGCCCCAGGCGCCGGACTTTACCTTTTATGACCGGGAGGGAAATCCGCTGGCGCTTTCGGATTTTCAGGGAAAGCCGGTGATTCTCAACTTCTGGGCGAGCTGGTGCGGTCCCTGTAAAAGCGAGATGCCCGATTTCCAGGCTGCCTATGAACAGTACGGAGAGGAAATCCAGTTTCTGCTGGTGGACCTGACCGGCGGCCGGGAGACGGCGGAAGCGGCCAGCGGCTACGTGGAGGCCCAGGGATATACCTTCCCCATATACTTCGATTTGGACAGCGCCGGGGCCGCGGCCTACGGGGTCAACGCCATTCCGGCCACATATTTCCTGGACGGGGAAGGGAAGCTCGTAACCTACAGCCGGACCATGCTGACGGAGAGTACCCTTCAAAAGGGTATCGACCAGCTGCTGGGGGAGTAATACGGAGACCCAATGAAAAGCGGATTTTGAACAGGGGAGACGGCAATCGTCTCCCCTCAAATTTTTTAAGAAAGTCCTTGACAAACTGCTATAACTGTGTTACTATATCAATACGCTAATACACTAGTATAGCAACACAGCAAGGAGGTGCCTATGAACTGGAAATTGACCGGTGACAGGCCGGTGTATCAGCAAATCATGGAAGTGCTTCGGGGAGCCATCCTCAGAGGAGAGCTCTCCCCGGGGCAGAAGGCTCCCTCAGTCCGGGACGTGGCGGCGGCGGCTCAGGTAAATCCCAACACCGTCCAGCGGGCCCTGACGGAGCTGGAGCGGGAAGGACTTCTGATCAGCGGCGGCACCAGCGGCCGCACGGTGACCCAGAACGAGGAGGTTTTAAAAATCATGCGTGAGAAAATTTTGGAGGAATTGGCACGGGAGTGCGCGGAACGGTTTATGGTCTTTGGCGTCACTCCGGCCCAGGCGGCAAAGATTCTTGCCGGCCTGGAAGAGGAAAGAAAGGAGAAAGTATGACAGATTCCGTACTGGAAGCCCGGGGTCTCAGCAAACGCTATTCCGGGTCCTACGCCCTGGAAAAGCTGGACCTGACCCTGCCCCAGGGCAAGATCATCGGTCTGCTGGGCCCCAACGGCAGCGGCAAGACCACGTTTATCAAGCTGGCGGCGGGGCTGCTGACCCCTACGGATGGGGAGATCCGTATCTGCGGCGAGAAGATCGGCCCCAAGAGCAAGGCCCTGGTCTCTTACCTTCCCGACCGCACCTACTTTTCCAAGCAGATGCAGGTTGGAATGCTGATGAAATTTTTCGGAGAATTTTACGCGGATTTCGATACCCAGCGGGCGGAGGAGATGCTCGCGGCCCTGGGCATCGACAAAAACGCCCGGTTCAGGACTCTGTCCAAGGGCACCCAGGAGAAGGTCCAGCTGGTGCTGGTCATGTCCCGCCGGGCAAGGCTGTACCTGCTGGATGAGCCCATCGGAGGCGTGGACCCGGCGGCCCGGGACTATATCCTCAATACCATCATCCAAAACTATGACCCCAGCGCCACGGTGCTGATTTCTACCCACCTGATCTCCGATGTGGAGCGGGTGCTGGATGAATACCTGTTCCTGTATCAAGGGAAAATCATCCAGAAGGGCAGCGCCGATCAGGTGCGGCAGGAGACCGGCAAGTCTCTGGACGAACTATTCCGGGAGGTGTTTAAATGTTTGCCAAACTGCTAAAATATGATTTCCGGGCCACTTGGGGACTGATTGGGGGCTTAAGCATTATAGCCCTCGGGGCGGGGGCTCTGGGAAGTGTCCTGGCCCGGATGATAAATCGGGACCCCAAGGACTTCTACCTGACCCTTCTGATCTTTGCCATGATCGCCGTGGTGGTGTATCTTGTGGGCTACAGCCTGGCGTCCATGTTCATCCTGTTCGGCAGATTCTATAAAAGCCGCTTTACGGATGAGGGATACATGACCTTTACCCTGCCCGTGACCACCCATCAGGTGCTGCTCTCCAGCTTTTTGAACTGCCTGTTGGGCATAATTGTGAGCATACTGGTTACGATCCTGGCCTTTGGCATTATGGTATTCTTCGGCACAGTGGAGCTGGACGGAGAGCGCTGGGAATTTGTGAAGTACTGCGCTGACCATCTGTTCCCGGCTTTGGGAAAACTGGGAGTGGGGAACATTCTCTCCTTCCTGATGATGATTCTTGCAACCCTTGCTTCTGAGATCATCTTCATTATGTTTTCCATTACCATCGGCAGCGTCATCGCGAAGAAGCATAAGATTCTGGTGGGTGTGGTCTCCTACTACGCGCTGCATATTGCCACGGCCGTGGCTTCTACGGGACTTATGATTTCCACAGCAGATGTGTGGACAGAAAATGACTTTTTGGGCTTTGCCTGGGCCACCATCGCCTGGTCGGCGGCGCTTTCTCTGGTATTCTATTTTGCCATGCATTATCTGACCAATCGGAAGCTGAACCTGAATTAAAGAATATCCCCCAGCGGAAAACCGCTGGGGGATATTTGTCTGTCGCATCAGCCGCCCCGGCTTTTCGCCGGGCGGCTGAAAATCATTTGATGACCCGCACCCGGAGGACGCCCTCGATATTTCTCAGGCTCTCCACCACACCGGCGGAGGGATGGTGGTCCAGATCCAGCATGGTGTAGGCATATTCGCCCCGGCTCTTGTTCATCAGGCCGTCGATGTTAATGTTCTCGCTGGCGATGGCGGCGGTGAACCGGCCCAGGGAATTGGGGATGTTCTTATGCAGCAGGGTGATCCGGCCCTCGGCCCGGCAGATGCCCATGTCGCAGTTGGGGTAGTTTACGGAATTGACGATGTTGCCGTTTTCCAGGTAGTTCATCACCTGCTTCACGGCCATCCTGGCGCAGTTGTCCTCGCTCTCCTCGGTGGAGGCCCCCAGATGGGGGACGGCGATGCAGCCGGGCATGGAGGCGGTCTTTTCATTGGGGAAGTCGGTGACGTATTTTGCCACCTTCCCGCTGGCCAGAGCCTCCGCCATGGCGTCGTCGTCCACCAGCAGATCCCGGGCAAAGTTCAAAATGATGACGCCGTCCTTCATCTTGGAAATGGCCTCGGCATTGATCATCTTCCGGGTATCGTCCAGCAGGGGCGTGTGAAGGGAGATGATGTCGCACTTTCCATAGAGGGTATCCCGGTCGTTGACCCGGGTGATGTGGCTGTCCAGGTGCCAGGCCGCCTCGATGGAAATGAAGGGGTCGCAGCCGTATACGGTCATTCCCAGGCTCCTGGCGGCGTTGGCCAGAGGACCGCCCACGGCGCCCAGGCCGATGACCCCCAGGCTCTTGTGGCGGATCTCATGGCCGGCGAACTGAGATTTGCCTTTTTCCACCAGCCGGGCCACCTCGCAGCTGCCCTTGATGCTCTGGACCCAGTTGATGCCGCCCACCACATCCCGGCTGGCCAGCAGCATTCCGCACAGAGCCAGCTCCATGACGGAGTTGGCGTTGGCCCCGGGGGTGTTGAACACCACGATGCCCTGGTCCGCGCAGGCGCTCAGGGGAATGTTATTGACCCCCGCCCCGGCCCTGGCCACGGCCAGAAGATTGGGAGAAAAGACCATTTCGTGCATATTGGCGCTGCGCACCAGCATGGCGTCGGCATCCTCGGCCTGGCCCGCAAGCTGGTAGTTTTCCGTCCAGAGCTCAGTGCCTTTGTCGGAAATTTTATTCAGATAATGAATGTGATACATGGAACCTCTACCTCTCTGCAAGCGGACGCTTACCGATTCTCTTTTTCAAATTTCTCCATAAAGGCCACCAGGGCCTCCACACCGGCCTTGGGCATGGCGTTATAAATGCTGGCCCGCATGCCGCCCACGGTCCGGTGGCCCCTGAGGTTGGCGAGCCCTGCCTCCTGGGAGGCTTTGATGAATTTTTCGTCCATTTCGGGATTTCCTGTGACGAAGGGGACGTTCATGAGGGACCGGTCCTTTTTCACCACGGTACCCTGGAACAGCTTGCTGGAATCCAGGAAGTCGTACAAGATGGAGGCCTTTTCCCGGTTTCTGCGGCCGATTTCCTCCAGGCCGCCAATGGACAGCAGCCACTTAAAGACCTTTCCGCAGATGTAGATGCCGTAGGCCGGCGGGGTGTTGTACATGGAGCCGTTGTCCGCGTGGGTCTTGTAGCGGAGCATGGTGGGCGTGCCGGGATAGACGTCCTCGGTGATCAGATCCTCCCGAAGGATGGCAATGACGACGCCCGCCGGGCCGATGTTTTTCTGAACGCCGCCGTAGAGCATGGCGTATTTCGTCACATCCACGGGCTCAGACAAAAAGCAGCTGGAAACATCCGCCACCAGGTTTTTGCCCTTGGTGTTGGGCAGCGTGTGGAACTTGGTGCCGTAGATGGTGTTGTTCTCGCAGATGTAGACATAGTCCGCGTTTTCCGTAATGGGCAGGTCCGAACAGTCGGGAATATAGGAGAAATTCCCATCGGCGGAGGAGGCGACGGCGTTGGCCGTGCCGTACATCTTGGCCTCCTGCCAGGCCTTCTTGGCCCACTGCCCGGTGACGATATAGTCCGCCACCCGGTTTTTCATCAGGTTCATGGGAATCATGGCAAACTGCTGGGAGGCGCCGCCCTGCAAAAACAGGACCTTGTAGTTATTGGGAATGCCCATGAGCTGGCGGATATCCGCCTCGGCCTCATCCAGAATGGCCTGGTAGGTCTTGGAGCGATGGCTCATCTCCATGACGGACATACCGGTTCCCCGGTAGTCCAGCATTTCATCGGCAGCCTCCTGCAAAACGCTCTCCGGCAGCACGGCGGGACCGGCGGAAAAATTATAAATTCGGGACATAATTACCACTTCTTTCTCATTTTTTCAGGAACCGTTCCAGGAGTTTCTCTCCGTGGGATTCCAGGATTCCGGCCAGCTTCGCCTCCGCCTCGTTGTAGTGGGCGGTGGACTTGCGCTGGCGGGTGCTGTCGAAGAGCACGTAGGGAACCGGAGCGCCGGTGTGGGTGCGCAGCCGCAGCAGATTCGGATGGTCCGGCAGAATCAGCATCTTGTAATCCTCACCGGCGGCCTCCATGGCTTTGCATACGGGATCGACAATGCGGCTGTCCAGATACTCAATGGACTTGACCTTTTCCATCACAAGGCCCTGGTGGGCCATTTCGTCGGGAGCCTCCACATGGATGTAGGCAAAGTCGCAGCCATCCTTCAGCAGAGCGTCAATGGCGGCCTGGGCCTTGCCCTCCCAGTTGGTGTCAATGGAGCCGGTGGCCCCGGGGACGTGGCAGACCTGCATCCCGGCGCCCACGGCAATGCCCTTGAGCAGGTCCACGGCAGAGATCATGGCACCCTTGAGGCCGGTCTTTTCCTGGAAATTTTGGAGGGTGGGCCTGGTGCCTGCGCCCCAGTACCAGAGGGAATTGGCTTTGTTCTTTCCGGCGGCCGCCCGGGCCAGATTCAGGGGATGGTTGTTGAGAATTTCGAAGCTCTTTTCCATCATCTCCCGCAGGGCGGGCTCATTGGGAAGGAAGGGCTCGATGACCTTGGTCAAGTGGTCATGGGGCGGCTCCAAT
>DETX01000009.1:3358-3635 GCA_002362145.1 Clostridiales bacterium UBA3277 | reverse complement strand
GAAGTGCATCCGCACCGGCGATATTGAGAACATCGGTAAAACTGCCCGCCACGGCACCTATTTTGAGATGCTGGGCAACTTCTCCTTCGGCGATTACTTCAAGCACGAGGCCATCACCTGGAGCTGGGAGTTTCTGACCAAGGTGGTGGGCCTGGACGAGAACCGGCTGTATCCTTCCATCTACCAGGACGACGACGAGGCCTTCGAGATCTGGAACAAGGAAGTGGGCGTCCCCGCCGAGAGGATCTTCCGCTTCGGCAAGGAGGACAACTTCTGG
>DETX01000009.1:0-3176 GCA_002362145.1 Clostridiales bacterium UBA3277 | reverse complement strand
CTGGGAATTCCTGACCAAGGTGGTTGGCCTGGACGAAAACCGGCTGTATCCCTCGATCTATGAAAACGACAACGAAGCCTTTGAGATCTGGAACAAGGAAGTGGGAGTTCCCGCGGAGCGGATTTTCCGTTTCGGCAAAGAGGACAACTTCTGGNNCGGCCCCTGCGGCCCCTGCTCGGAAATCTACTACGACCGGGGCGAGAGCTACGGCTGCGGCAAACCCACCTGCACCGTGGGCTGTGACTGCGATCGCTATATGGAGGTCTGGAACAACGTATTCTCCCAGTTCAACAACGACGGCCAGGGCAATTATACGGAGCTTGTCCAGAAGAACATCGACACCGGCATGGGTCTGGAGCGGCTGGCAGTGGTCTGTCAGAACGTGGATTCCCTCTTTGACGTGGATACCGTCATGAACATTACCCACAAGGTCACGGAGCTGACCGGCGCCTCCTACGGCCAGAGTGTGAAGATGGACGTATCCCTGCGGGTCATTACGGACCACATCCGCGCCTCCACCTTTATGATCGCCGACGGCGTCCTGCCCAGCAATGAGGGCCGGGGCTACGTTCTGCGCCGTCTGCTGCGCCGGGCTGCCCGCCATGGCAAGCTCCTGGGCGTGAACCATCCCTTCCTGTACCAGGTTGTGGAGACGGTGATCCATGAAAACGAGAACCACTATACCTACCTGCGGGAGCGGGCGGAGTATATCACCAAGGTCGTCAAGGTGGAGGAGGAGAACTTCGCCCGGACCATCGACGGCGGTATGGCCATTTTCAACGCCATGCTTGCCGAGCACAAGGCCAAGGGCGAGACCCAGTTCTCCGGCACCGACGCCTTTAAGCTCTATGATACCTACGGCTTCCCCATCGATTTGACGCTGGAAATGGTGGCCGACGAGGATATGACCTTGGACCAGGAGGGCTTCCATAAGCTCATGCAGGAGCAGAAGGAGCGGGCCCGGGAGGCCCGGAAGGCCCTGGGCGATCTGGCCTGGGCGGGCATTGATCTGGGCTTGGACAACACTCCCACCACCTTCGTGGGCTATACCCAGAACAACTGCGACGCCAAGGTTCTGGCGGTATGCGTCGGGGACGAGGTCTCCGGCACCATCGCCGGCGGGGAGAGCGGCATCATTGTGCTTGACAAGACGCCTTTCTACGCGGAGATGGGCGGCCAGGTGGCGGATCAGGGCCTGATTCTCATGGGCCACAGCCGTTTCCAGGTTACCAACGTCCAGAAGGACAAGGGCGGCAAGTTCCTGCACTACGGCAAGATGCTTTCCGGCTCCATCAAGGTGGATGACGAGGTCTGCGCTTCCATCGATGTGGAGCGCCGTAAGGCCATTATGCGGGCCCACACTGCCACCCACCTGCTGCAAAAGGCCCTTCAGTCCGTCCTGGGCGACCACGTCCACCAGGCGGGTTCCTTTGTGGAGCCCGACCATCTGCGCTTTGACTTTACCCATTACTCCGCCCTGACCCATGAGGAACTGATGAAGGTGAACGCCATTGTCCAGAATTCCATTCTGGAGGGCTACGATGTGGAGATCCGGGAGATGGCCATCGACGATGCCAAGGCCATGGGAGCCACCGCCCTGTTCAGCGAGAAATACGGCGATACCGTCCGGGTTGTCAACATGGGCAACTACTCCATCGAGCTGTGCGGCGGCACCCACCTGAATAACACCGCGAAGGTCGGTCCCTTTGAGCTGGTGAGCGAGGGCAGCGTGGCCTCTGGTGTCCGCCGGATTGACGCCATCACCGGCAAGGCCTGCCTGGAGCGGATGGAGCAGGCACAGTCCACCCTGATGGAGGCCGCCATGAAGCTCAAGGCAAAGCCTGCGGAGCTGGCTGAGCGGATTCAGAACCAGATCGAGGAAGTGAAGGAGCTCAAGCGCCGCATCGAGCAGTACCGTGCCCGGGAAGCCGCCGGCGAGGTGGACCGCTTCCTGTTCGGCGCCCGGAGCGTGGGGGATTTCAAGGTCCTGACGGCCGTTGTCAGCAACGCCGACGCCGCCCGGCTGCGCAAGATGGGCGATCTGCTGCGGGAAAAGAACCCCAACGTGGTGGCGGTTCTGGCGACTGTCAATGGGGATAAGCCCACCTTCCTGGCCGTCTGCGGCAAGAACGCCGTGGCCGCCGGCGTCAAGGCCGGAGAGCTGGTCAAACAGGTCTGCTGCTGCTGCGGCGGCAGCGGCGGCGGCAAGCCCGATTCCGCCATGGGCGGCGGCAAGGATGTCCTCAAGGTGGACAACGCCCTGGCAATGGTGGATGACTACGTGGATTCCAAGCTGCATTAAGGCAACACCACACAATGGGAGCTGCGGTTTTCGGCGGATCTTTTGCCCATTTCGTGGTATTGGCCTGAATTTCGAAAGGGGCGCTGCCTGCGGCGGCGTCCCTTTTTCTAAGGAAGCTCTGATGAGATCGGCAAGAGATCCGATTCATTCAGAGTTTCCTCAAAGAGGGGAGGGGCGATATGCGAAAACTGACCTGGTTTTCCCTGGGCTTTGGCGCGGCCATGATTTTGGGCGCCTACAGCCTCCTGCCGGAATGGTTCCTGTTTCCGGGGATTCTCCTGCCCGCCCTTACTGCCGCGCTTCTTGCGGTGTTCTCAAAGGGAAGGCGGTTACCGGTTCGACTGGCGCTGATTGTTTCCGGCTGCTGCCTGGCCCTTGTCTGGTGGTCCGGGTATCAGCGCCTGGTCATTGCCCCGGTCGCAGAGCTGGACGGCCGCACCGAGGCGGCCAGCATCCGGGTCACGGACTACCCCCAGGATACCCGGTATGGCCAGTCGGTGGATGGAGCCCTTCTGATCGGAGAAAGATCCTATCGTGTCCGGGTCTATCTGGACAGCGGAATCTCCCTTTCTCCCGGGGACCGGCTGGAGGGCCGGTTCCGCTTCCGCCAGACGTCTCCCGGAGGACGGGAGGAGGCCACCTATCATCGGGGCAGAGGCATTTTTCTCCTTGCGTACCAGACGGACGAGGTTTCCGTTTCTCAGGGAGGACAGAGCTGGCGGGACTTTCCCGCCAGGCTCCGCCTCCGGCTGAAAACCATTTTGTCTGAGGCTTTCCCGGAGGACGCGGTTCCCTTTGCCAAGGCTTTGCTCCTGGGGGACACCCGGGATCTGGGGTATGAGGTGGATACCAGTTTCAAGGTCAGCGGCATCCG
>DETX01000103.1:19919-24215 GCA_002362145.1 Clostridiales bacterium UBA3277 | reverse complement strand
CCGCATTTTCCACACTTTCGCTTGGAACAAAATCTCTCGCCGAAAATCCTTGTCCCATTATGCGGTATTGCCTAAAAAAACAACCTTGCTGTCAGGGAAGCCATGAAGAAGCCCACAAAATCGGCGAAGAGGGCGGCGGGAAGGGTGTAGCGGGTTTTGGAGACCCCGGCGGCTCCAAAATAGACGCTGATCGTGTAGAAGGTTGTCTCCGTGGAGCCCAGCATGATGGCGGCGGTCCGGCCCACCAGGGAGTCCACGCCGTACTGGGCCATCAGATCTGCCCCCACCGCCAGGGCGGCGCTGCCGCTGATGGGCCGGATGAGCACCAGCATGGCCGTCTCCGGGGGAATTCCCACAAGATGAAAGGCCGGGGCGAGAAGTCCGCTGAGCGCCTCCACGGCCCCGGAGGCCCGGAGCATATGCACCGCCGTCAGCAGCAGAATGAGGGAGGGGAGAATGGTAATGAGAAGTTTCAGCCCCTCCGCCGCCCCCTGGCCCAGGAGGGCATAGGCGTTTTCCCGCCTGCCCAGGGCCAGGGCGGCGGTGCCGAATAAAATCAGAGGTACGATGTAGTCAGTCATGATTTCCAAATCCTCCCCAGCAGCCAGGCGGCACAGACCCCCAGGGCGGCGGAGGTGAAGCTGGTGAGCCATACCGCCGGGAGGATATCAAAGGGCGCGGCACAGCCCAGGGCGCTTCGCACAGCGGCCACATTGGTGGGGATGAGCTGAATGGAGGCGGTGTTGAGCACGATGAGGCGGCACATTTCGTCCGTGGCCGTCTCGCCCTGTTTCAGCCGTCTGGCCGCCTGGACCCCCATGGGCGTGGCGGCGTTGCCCAAGCCCAGCAGATTCGCGCAGATGTTGGCGCTGAGATCCCGGGCCAGGGATGCGTCCTTTTTGGTGGAGGGAAAGACCCGCCGCAGCAGGGGGGAGAAGAGGCGGGAGAGGGTTTCGGTGAGCCCCACGGCCTCCATCAGCCGACCCACTCCGGACCAGAGACAGATGGCACCGGCCATGGAAAACGCCAGGGTGAACCCCGCCTGAGCCCCCTCCAGCGCCGCCGGAGCCAAAAGCCCGCCCCGGCCGGACAGAGCGCCGCAGAGGATGCCGAGAAGCACCATACCGGTCCAGATCCAGCTCATGATCATGTCCGCACCTCCTTTTGATATACATTATGCTGATTATCCGCCTAAATGTCTGGGTAATTTCAACAAAATCCGATATTTTATCCAAAAAGTGTTTGACTACGGGGAGGGGAAACACTATAATGATAAAACAAATAAGTCGTTGAGACATTCTCGCGGCTTAAAAAAGACAGGAAGGAGCTGGCTGAATGAAGTCAACAGGGATTATTCGAAAGGTAGATAACCTGGGGCGAATTGTTTTACCCATCGAGCTGCGCCGCACGATGGACATTGCGGAACGGGACGAGTTGGAAATTTACATGGAGAATGATCGAATCATCTTGCAGAAGTTTGAGAAGGCGTGCATTTTCTGCGGATCGTCCCGTGGACTCATCAATTACCGGCGCAAAAACGTTTGTCAGGACTGTGTCAGGAAAATGACTGAATATTAAATAACGGAATAGTAAGGAAGCGGCGGAATGGGTGACCATTCCGCCGCTTTGCTGCTCTTTTACAGGGACAGTTCCCAGATGGGGGTCAGCCGGTCCTCCTGGATGCCCAGAATGCCCAGCCCCGGTCCGTCGGACACGGTGATGCGCCGCTCGTCAAAGACCGCTCCGCCGAAAATCGGGTCCTCGCTGCACAGGACCGGCCCGTCCAGGTCGATCTTGGTGATGATGCTCTTGGCGCAGGCCAGATGGACGGCGGCGTTGACGGAGATCTTTGCCTCCAGCATACATCCGATCATGCACTCCACGCCGTAGACCTCCGCGGCGGAGGCGATTTTCAGAGCGTTGTATAGCCCACCGCATTTCATGAGCTTGATGTTCAGAAGGTCCGCCGCCCGGGTTTGCAGAATGGTCATGGCATCCTCCGGGGAGAAAACCGCCTCGTCCGCCAGCACGGGCACATAGCTGTGCTGGGTGACATACCGCAGGCCTTCCAGATCATGGGCCTTTACGGGCTGCTCCACCAGCTCGATCATAAGTCCCTGCTCCTGCATCTGATTCAGAATGGCCACCGCCTGCTTGGGCGTCCAGGCCTGGTTGGCGTCGATGCGGATGACGGTATCCGGGCCCACTGCCTGCCGAACGGCCCGCAGCCGCTGGGTATCCAGCGCCGGGTCCACGCCGACCTTCATTTTGAGACAGTCGTAGCCCCGCTCCACCGCCTTCACCGCGTCGTCGGCCATGGTCTGGGGGTCGTTTACGGAAATGGTGATGTCGGTGACCAGCTGCCGCCGCCCGCCGCCCAGCAGCTTGTAGACGGGGATGCGGTAAAGCTGACCGTAGAGGTCCCACAGGGCCATATCCACAGCCGCCTTGGCGCTGGAATTGCCCACGACGGCCCCCTGGACAGCCTGAAGCAGAGGCTCAAACGCGTCCACCTCCCGGCCTAAAATGGCCCCGGCAATGTGGTCCTGGATGGCGCCCAGGATGGCGCCGGTGGTGTGGCCGGTGACAGCTCCGGTGGGGGGCGCTTCGCCGTAGCCCACAGCGCCGGTATCCGTGTGTAGTTCCACGATCACATCCTCCACACGGTTGACGGTCCGCAGAGCCGTCTTAAAGGGCGTGCGCAGAGGCACAGAAATGCGGCCCAGTTTAACTTTGGTGATTTTCATGGCAGATTTCTCCTTGTCTGGTCAGTTTTCCCGGCACAGAAGCTCCCAAAGCTCCTCCGGGTTCCGGACGATGGCGGTAGCCCCCGCCGCCCGCATCTCTTCAACCCTGCCGTACCCCCAACTGACCCCGATGGCGGGGATGCCGTGGGCCTTCGCCCCCAGAACGTCAAATTTTGTGTCGCCCACCATGACCATCTGGTCCGCCGGGCCGTTCTCCTCCAGAAGGTAGGCGATGACCGCTTCCTTGGAGTTGCGGCTGAGGTCCATGGAGGCGCCGCAGATGCGGTCAAAATATTTTGCCAGGTCGAAGTGCTCCAAAATTTCCACAGAGGTCTGCTCCGGCTTGGAAGTGGCCACCAGCAGCCGGAAGCCCCGAGCCTTCAGCGCTTCCAGCAGCTCCCGGATGCCGGGGTAGGGGGTGTTTTCAAATTTGCCGATGGGAATATACCGCTCCCGGTAGATTCGGACGGCCTCCCCGGCCTTTTCCGGGGGCACGCCGTGGCGGATGAAGGACTGGTCCAGAGGCGGCCCCACAAAGGTCCGCATTTCCTCCATGGAAGGGATGGGCAGGCCGAAGTGCTTCAGCGCGACGATGGCACAGTTGATAATGCCCTCGCCGGAGTCAGTAAGCGTCCCGTCCAGATCAAATAAAACCACTTTCCGCATATAAAACATCCTTTTTGAATTGACTGCGGCTATTATACCATACAGGAACGAAAAAAACAATTTCCGCGCCGGCATTTCCCGAAAATTCCAAGACAAAAAACCGGGCGTCCTTTTCCAATAAGGATGCCCGGTATCTCTATGCTTCTTCCTCTGACCGCAGGGACAGCTCATAGACCTGATTTTTCGGCAGGTTCAATTCCCTGGCCACCTGCTTCACGGCGTCCTTTCGGCTGAGCCCCTGGGATAGGTAGGCTTCCAGCAGCGCGGCGGCATCCGCGTCGCTGGGGGTCTGCTCCGCTTCCTCCGGCGCGCCCGCCACCACCAGGACGAATTCGCCCTTGGGCGGCGTTTCGACATATTTTGCCGCGGCCTCGCCCAGGGTGGTCCGGATGACCTCCTCATGGAGCTTGGTCAGCTCCCGGCAGAGGCTGACGGGCCTGTCCTCGCCGAAGGCGTCCCGCAGATCTTCCAGAGTGACGGCCAGCTTGTGGGGGGCCTCGTAGAAGATCATGGTCCGCACCTCTTTTTTTAGGGAATCCAGGTGCTCCTTCCGGCTTTTTTTCGCCGTGGAGAGAAATCCCTCAAAGCAGAACCGCCCTGTGGCCTGACCGGAGATGGACAGGGCCGTAATGGCGGCGCAGGGGCCGGGAATGGCGCAGACGACGATGCCCGCCTGGGCGCACTGACGGACCAGATCCTCCCCCGGATCGGAGATGGCGGGGCTTCCCGCGTCGGATACCAGGGCGCAGGTTTCCCCTGCCAGGATTCGCGCCACGATCTTGTCTCCCCGGAAGGCCTTGTTGTGCTCGTAGTAGCTCACCAGATTTTTTTTGATCCCCAGGTGGTTTAGCAGCTTCAGCGTCACCCGGGTGTCCTCGGCGGC
>DETX01000103.1:17751-19560 GCA_002362145.1 Clostridiales bacterium UBA3277 | reverse complement strand
CCGATGGGGGTGGGGACCAGATACAGCATTCCGGCCATGTTAAGCCTCCCGAATATGATAGATTTTTCGATAAACTTCCGTTGGGTTCCCCGCCTCGTCCAGCAGGGCCCACTCTTCCAGCCGCAGCCCGGGCTTCGCGCCCTTGCGAAGCTGCAACAGGATGAGATTCACCGGCGAAGAGGGCCTGTGGCGCAAAAGGCACAGCTTCTTTGCCTCAAACCCGGCCAGGGCCCCCCGGGAAATGAGGACGGCCAGATTTTCCGGCCGCTGAACCAGAAAAAAATCCCCGCCGAACTTCACCGCCCAGGCCGCTGCGGCCATGAGATCTTCGATAGAACAGGCGTCGTTTCGCCGGGCCAGGGCCTGGTCCCGGCTGGCGGGCCCGCCGGAAAAGTAGGGGGGATTGGAGATGCAGCAGGAAAACTGCCCCGGCGAAAACCGGGCAGATACCGACCGGAGGTCCGCGCATAGACTTTCCATGTGGGCAGAGAGGGCGTTGCGGCGGATATTTTCCAGGGCAGCCAGGTGGGCTTTTTCACATAGCTCCACCCCGGTTACGGAGATGTCCCCCCGGCTGGCGCAGAGCAGCAGCCCCAGGGTCCCGCAGCCGGAGCCCAGATCCAGGACCTTCGCCCCCCTTTCTGGGGCGGCAAAAAAGCCCAGAGCCATGGAGTCGGTGCTCAGGGGAAAGCAGCCGCCGGGGATGTCCAGAGTCAATCCGTTGGGCAGAAATTCCATGGGAGCCTCCTGAAAAAATAAGTTGGCCTGCGCCGCAAAGCGCAGGCCAATCCCTAGATACGCAAGGACTAGAATTACTCTTCTTCGATGGCCTCAGCGGGGCAGTTGTCAGCGCAAGTGCCGCAGGAAACGCAGATATCAGCGTTGATCTCGTACTTGCCATCGCCCTCAGAGATCGCTTCGACGGGGCAGTTCTCAACGCAGGTGCCGCAGGAGACACAAGCGTCAGTAATTTTGAAAGCCATGATGGTACCTCCTATGTAGATTTTTCGTGCGTTTTCTTAAACGCATTTTCATTGTAGCATGGATTTTTTAAAAAGCAATTCCTTTTTCAAAAAAACAGGAATAAATTTTTGCGCCGGTGGCGATGCTTTCCCGAAATGGGAGAAAACTGCAATCTGCTCCCAATTTCTGGAGGAAACTCAAGTGCGTTACCATTTGATCACCATGGACCTGATCGGCCAGGCGGGCCGGGAGGCCCGGGCCCTGGGCCACAGCTGTGTGGATTCTGTTCATATTCTGCTGGCCATTGCTTCGGACCCGGGCGGCGCGGGCCAGGTCCTTAGAATCCTGGGGGTGGAGCCGGAGACGGCCCGGGCCCTTTCTCAGACACTGTATGGGGCGGGCACGGCGAATCTGCCCCTGCCCCAGGGCCTCAGCCGGGAGGCAAAGCGCCTTCTGCGCCTGGCAAGCCGGGAGGCCCGGGACTTAAACAGCCGGGAGATCGGGCCGCTGCATCTGCTGCTGGCCATGGCGCGGCAGCGGGAGGGCAGCGCGGCCCGGGTCCTGGAGTTGTGCGGCATCAGCGCCGATGCCCTGTTTACACAGACATTGGATCAAATTCGCTGGGAGCGGGCAGCCCCCGGCAGGGGAAAGAAGGAGGCGGTATCTACGAAACTGCTGGAACAGTTCAGCGAAGATCTGATCGTGAAGGCATCCACCATGGAGCCGGTGATCGGAAGGGATAAGGAAATTGACACGGTCATCGGCATATTGTGCCGGAAGAACAAAAATAATCCCGCCCTGGTGGGGGAACCGGGGGTGGGAAAGACGGCCATTGCCGAGGGCCTG
>DETX01000103.1:12574-17468 GCA_002362145.1 Clostridiales bacterium UBA3277 | reverse complement strand
CATTGCCGAGGGCCTGGCCCAGCGGATGGCCATGGGCAATGTCCCGCCCCAGCTCAAGGAAAAGCGGCTGGTGAGCCTGAACATGGCCAGCCTGGTGGCGGGCACCAAGTACCGGGGGGAATTCGAGGAGCGGCTGCGGGACGTGCTGGCAGAAATCCGCCGCAGCGGGGACGTGATCCTGTTTGTGGACGAGATGCACACCATCGTGGGGGCCGGAGCTGCCGAGGGGGCCATTGACGCGGCCAATATCTTCAAGCCCGCCCTGGGCCGGGGGGAGCTGCAAATGCTGGGCGCCACCACCCGGGAGGAGTACCGCAAGTATATCGAAAAGGACGCGGCCCTGGAGCGGCGGTTCCGTCCGGTGGCGGTGGAGGAGCCCAGTGAGGAGACGACCCTCTCCATCCTCCGGGCGCTGAAGCCGGGGCTGGAACGGCACCACCACCTGCGCATCACCGAGGATGCCCTTAAGGAGGCGGTGCGGCTGTCGGTGCGGTATCTGCCGGATCTGTATCTGCCTGACAAGGCCATTGACCTCATTGACGAGGGGGCCTCCCGGGCGAGGCTGGAGGAGCTCTCCCCCGCCCGGGGCGGGGCTGCCCGGAAGGAAGTGGAGCAGGAGCTTCAGGAGGCGGTCCGGGAGCGGAAGTTCGAAAAGGCCGCGGAGCTCCGGGATAAGCTCCAGCGCATGACCCGTCCCAGCGACGCCCGGCGGGGGAAGGCCGTCACCGGCGGGGACATCGCCTCGGTGGTCTCCGTCCGGACCGGAATCCCCCTGGGCCGTCTCACCGCCGGAGAGCGGGAGCGGCTGCTCAACTTGGAGGGGCTGCTCTCCGCCCAGGTGGTGGGCCAGGAGAAGGCCACCGCCGCCGTGGCGGAGGCGGTCCGCCGGGGCTACTGCGGCATCCGGGACGCCGCCCGGCCCATTGCCTGCTTGCTCTTTACCGGCCCCACGGGGGTGGGAAAAACCGAGCTGTGCCGGGCTTTGGCGGAAGAGGTCTACGGCAGCAAGGAGGCCATGATCCGCCTGGACATGACGGAATATATGGAAAAGCAGTCGGTATCCCGGCTCATCGGAGCGCCTCCCGGCTATGTTGGCTATGAGGAGGGGGGAAAGCTCACCGAAGCGGTCCGCCGCCGCCCCTACTGCCTGGTGCTGCTGGACGAACTGGAAAAGGCCCATCCGGACGTGGCGGGCATTCTGCTGCAAATCATGGAGGAGGGGGTCCTGACGGACTCCACCGGCCGCCGGGTGAGCTTCAAAAACGCCATCGTGGTCATGACCTCCAACATCGGCGGCCAGCTCAAGGGGGACGGCCTGGGCTTTGCCGCCGCCGGAAGGGAGATGGAGCTGTCGGGGGCCCTCAGGGAGGCCTTTTCCCCGGAGTTTTTGGGCCGAATCGATCAGATCATCCGCTTTGAGCCCCTGAGCCGGGGGGCCATGGAGGCCATCGCCTGGAAATATCTGCGCCAGCTCCAGGACCGGGTTCAGCTCCTGGGCACTCAGCTCCAATATCCCCAGGAGCTGGCAGCCTTTCTTCTCCGAAAGAGCACCGGCGGCGACGGGGCCCGGCAGCTTCGCCGCCTGGTTCAAAGTGAGGTGGAGGGGCCCCTGGCCAGCTTCCTGCTGCGCTGTTCCCGCCGTCCCGGGAAGGTGAAGCTCCAGCTTGAGGGGGAAACCCTGTCCTTCTGCGGCTGATTTACTAGAACGGATGTGCGAAAATCTCGGTTTTTTCATCAAAAAAGGAAATGAAACAGAGAAAAAGATTGATTTTTCTTTAAGATGGTAGTATACTGTCCGTAAATGGAGCAAAGTGGTAGCTAAGTGGAGGAAAAGGGAAGGAGGATGGCCCATGATCGGAAAATACCCGGCCAAGCTGGATGACAAGGGCCGTCTTTTTGTGCCCTCGAAGCTGCGGGGGGACCTGGGGGAGACGTTCTTCGTCACCCTGGGCGTCAACTGCGGCCACCGCTGCCTGACGGTCTATACCGCCGAAGAGTGGCAGCGGCTGTGCGACAACTACAATGCCCTGAGCCTGTCCCAGCGGGCGGGGGCCACCAGCTTGATTTTTATGAACGCCGCGGAGTGCGCGCCGGATAAGCAGTTCCGGGTGGCGCTGACCCCCTTTCTGACGGAGTATGCCGGGATCAGCCGGGACATCATGATTGTGGGCCGGGCCGGCCAGGCGGAGATCTGGGACGCCGGTGAGTTTGCCGCCTTTGAGAAGGAGAACCTGACCCCCGAGAAACTCCTGTCTTCCCTGGAGGCCATTGGACTATGAACGAATTTCATCACGTTTCCGTTCTGCTGGAAGAGTGCATCGAGGCGCTGAATATCCGGCCGGAGGGCATCTATGTGGATGGCACCCTGGGCGGCGGGGGCCATTCCAGCCGCATCGCGGAAAAGCTCACCACAGGCCGCCTGATCGGCATCGACCGGGATACCACGGCGCTGGCTGCCGCCGGAGCGCGCCTGGCCCCCTGGAAGGACCGGGTGACCCTGGTCCATTCCGATTTCTGCCAGTTAAGCGAGGTGCTGGACGAACTGGGCATTGAACAGGTGGACGGCATTTTGCTGGATCTGGGAGTTTCCTCCCCCCAGCTGGACGACGGGTCCCGGGGCTTTTCCTACATGGCCGACGCACCGCTGGATATGCGCATGGACCGGGGCAGCCGGGTTACCGCCCACACGGTGGTGAACACCTGGTCCTATGAGGAGCTCAAGAAAATTCTGTACGAATACGGCGAGGAGCGCTACGCCCCCCAGATCGCCTCGGCAATCTGCCGCCGCCGGGAGGAAAAACCCATCGAAACCACCCTGGAGCTGGTGGACATCATTCGGTCGGCCATGCCGGCCGCCGCCCTTCGGGAGAAGCAGCACCCGGCCAAGCGCAGCTTCCAGGCCATCCGCATCGCCGTCAACGACGAGCTGAACGATTTGCGAAAGGTTCTGGATGCGGCCATCCCCCGTCTTGCGCCGGGAGGCCGCCTGGCCATCATTACCTTCCACTCCCTGGAGGACCGCATCGTCAAGACGGCCATGGCATCCGCGGCCAAGGGCTGCACCTGCCCGCCCAGCTTTCCCGTCTGCGTCTGCGGCAAGAAGCCCCAGGTGACCGTCATCACCCGCAAGCCCATCACCTCCGGCGGGGAGGAGCTGGAGCGCAACCCCAGGGCCAGAAGCGCCAAGCTCCGGGTCTGTGAAAAACTTTGACGCCTGATGCAGGAGGAGTCCCCCATGACCGACAAGCCCAAGATCCAGTATGTGCGGGAATTCTATAACTACGGCACGGAGGCCAAGAAGCTGGATTTTCGCAGCTTCCGCCTGCCGAAGAGCGGTCTGCCCATGGAGCGTCTCAGCAAGGCTGAGACGGTCACCCTGGACCCGGTTGCCATGGTGGCCATTGTGGCGGCCGTTGTGCTGCTGATCGTCATGGCGGTGGGCATCACCCAGATCCAGGACGACTGGACGGAGTATGACGCCACCCGGGCCTATGTCTCCCATCTCCGGGCGGAAAACGCCAGGCTGGCCCTGGACTATCAGGAGAGCTTCCAGCTGGAGGAGATTGCCAATAAGGCCCAGGGTTTGGGTCTTGTCCCCCTGGAAGAGGTCAAGACCATGACCGTCTGTGTCACCGTTCCCGAGCATACGCCGGAGCCAACCTGGTTCGACAATGTGAAAACCTTCTGGCAGGGCCTCTGGGCCGGTCTTAAGGAGGAATAATCCGGGCCGTCTCCCGTATAATCCAATAGCAGCTGCAAATGGGCGGCGAGGGATTCCCTTGCTGCCCATTTTCGCAAAGTGCGATATGGGGAGGGAGCGCCCATGGGGGAACCGAAAAAACGAAACTATGACCGGCTGAGAATGAACACGGGCCAGCACCGGAGAATTCTGCTGGTGGCCGTGGTGCTGGGGATCGGGGCCTTTGTGCCCATCGCCTGGCGGCTCTACAGCCTGATGATACGGGACTATAACTACTACGCGGGACTTGCCCTCCGGAATCAGACCCGCACCACTTCTGTCACCGCCTGCCGGGGGGACATCCTGGACCGGAACATGAACATCCTGGCAAGCTCCGTCTCCGTGGAAAATGTGTTTCTGGACCCCCATGAGCTGAAGCAGTCCAAGGCGGACATGCCCGCCATCGCCGGCTTTTTGGGGGAGCTGCTGGACAGGGACCCTGCCTGGATCGAAGAACAGGCCGGTGACCGGACCAAGCGCTACAAGCAGATCGCCGCCCGGATCGACGAAGAGACCGCCGCCGGAATCCGGGCCTATATCAACGAAAACGGCATATCCGGCATCCACCTGGAGCCGTCCTCCCAGCGGGTGTATCCCTTCGGGACCCTGGCCGCCCAGGTCATAGGCTTTACCAACGCCTCCGGCGACGGCTGCGAGGGGGTGGAGGCCGCCTACGACCGCTTTCTCTCCGGAAAAGGGGGGCGGGTCATCACCACCAAGGGCAACAACGAAATGGATATGCCCTTTTCCTATGAGCACTTCGCCGCGGCCCAGCCGGGAAACACGGTGGTACTGACCCTGGACGCCACGGTCCAGGCCTGCCTGGAAAAGCAGATGGAGGCGGCCATTGCCCGCTATGATGTGCAAAATGGGGCCTTCGGCATGGTGATGAACTGTAAAACCGGGGAAATCCTGGCCATGGCCACCCTGGGAAGCTACGACCCCAACCGCTATCTGGAAATCGCGGACCCGGATACCGCCGCCGAACTGGAAGCGCTGCGAAATAGCTACCTGGCCCTGCCGGAGGAGAGCGAAGCCTACCAGGCGGGGAAAAGTGCCTACAGCGAGGCCCTCTCCGCCGCCCGGCTCAAGCAGTGGCGCAACCGCTGTATCTCCGACGGCTACGAGCCCGGCTCCACCTTCAAGGTGCTGACC
>DETX01000103.1:2954-12346 GCA_002362145.1 Clostridiales bacterium UBA3277 | reverse complement strand
GGCTCCACCTTCAAGGTGCTGACCATGGCGGCGGCCCTGGACTGCGGGGCCATCGACTTAAACACGAACTTTCACTGTTCCGGCTCTGAGCAGATCCCCGGGCGGTCCCAGCGGCTCCACTGCTGGCGCTCCGCCGGGCACGGCGCCGAGCAGACGCCCCAGGCCCTGCAAAACTCCTGCAACATCGCCTTCGCCCACATCGCCCTGAAGCTGGGGGGCGAGCGGTTTTACGACTACGTCCAGCGCTTCGGCGTGCTGGAAAAGACGGGCATCGACCTGGCGGGGGAGAGCAAGGGCGTTTTCTTTGACAAATCCCTGGTGGTGAACACCGACAAATGGGGCACCGCCTCCCTGACCTCCGGGTCCTTCGGCCAGACCTTCAAGCTCACGCCCTTGCAGCTTGTCCGGGCCATCTCTTCGGTGGTCAACGGCGGAGAGCTGCTGGAACCGTACATCGTCTCCGAGGTGATGGACCCGGAGGGAAACACCATCCTCAAATCTGAGCCCACCGTGGTCCGCAGGACCATTTCTCAGGAGACCTCCGACACCATGCGCGCGCTGATCAAGTCCGTGGTCACCGAGGGCACGGCCAAAAACGCCGCCGTGGCGGGCTTCTCCATCGGCGGCAAGACCGGCACCAGCGAGAAGATCGACGTATTTGATGAAAACGGCCAGCGGGTCCAGGACAAGATCGTCTCCTTTGTGGGCATCGCCCCCATGGAGGACCCGGAGTATGTGACCCTGGTGGCCTTGGATACGCCGTCCCGAACCACCGGCATCTATATTTCCGGCGGCGTCATGGCGGCCCCCACGGTGGGGGCGGTGCTCTCGGACATCCTGCCCTATCTGGGCGTGGAGCGGAGTTGGTCGGAGGCGGATATTCAGAGCCGGGAGATTCTGGTGGAGGATATGTCCGGCTTGACACAGAGCGAAGTTCGGGATAAACTAAAGAATAATGGTCTGACGGTGAAATTCTCCGGCACGGGAGAAACGGTCACCGGCCAGCTCCCCGCCCCCGGAGGATGGATTCCCGGCGGCAGCGAGATCCTGTGCTATCTGGACGAAGTGCCGGAGGAGGGAAATGTGACCGTGCCGGACTTTACGGGCATGACCCGGGATGGGGCCGCCGGGGCGGCGGAGGGGCTGTACCTGCTCTATACCGGCAATCCGGACCCCGCTGCCGTGGTCACCGGACAGAGCGCCGAAAAGGGAACCTCAGTTCCCATGGGCACCACCGTCACCCTGAAATTTACCGATCCCGGGGCCCATGACTAACAATCGGAGGAGAAACAATGAAACTGAAAGCATTGCTCAGCGGGTTGGACGTTCTCGAGTGGAACGCCGACCCGGAGATGAATATTTCGGATGTTTACTACGATTCCCGCCGGGTGACCCCCGGAAGCCTTTTCGTGGCGGTGTCGGGCTTTGCCTCCGACGGGAACCGCTTCATCCCCATGGCCCTGGCCCGGGGGGCCGCCGTCGTGGTCACGGCAAAGCCGCCCCAGGAGGATGTGCCCTATGTGCGGGTTTCTTCGGACCGGCTGGCTCTGGCCCTCATCGGCTGCAATTTTTTCAGCCATCCGGCCAGGTCCATGACCGTCATCGGCGTCACCGGCACCAATGGCAAGACCTCCTCCACGCTGCTTCTCAAGCAGGTCCTGGAAAAGACCCTGGGGGCCAAGGTCGGCCTGGTGGGCACCATGGCGAACCTCATCGGAGACACTGTCCTTCCCACTGAGCGCACCACGCCGGAGAGCTTTGAGCTTCAAAGCCTGTTCGCCAGAATGCGGGACGCGGGCTGCACCCATGTGATCATGGAGGTGTCCAGCCACGCCATCACCTTGGAGCGCATCGGCGGCATCCACTTTGACGTGGCGGCCTTTACGAACCTGACGGAGGACCATCTGGACTTCCATAAGACCATGGACGCCTACTGCCAGGCCAAGGCGGAGCTCTTCCGCCGGTGCGGCAGGGCGGTCATCAACCGGGACGATCCCTACGCCCCCCGGATGCTGGCGGCGGCAGACTGCCCGGTGCTCACAACCTCCGCCAGGGGCCCCGCGGATCTGTACGCCCAGGATGAGGAGCTTTTTTCCGAGGGCGTTCGCTTCACCGCCGTCTGCGGCGGGGAGCGGGAGAGCGTTAGCCTCCCCATCCCCGGCCGATTTACGGTGTATAACGCCCTGACGGTCCTGGGCATCGCCCGGGCCCTGGGCATTTCGCTGAAGGCCTGCGCCGACGCCCTGAAAACCGCTCAGGGGGTGAAGGGCCGGGTGGAGGTGGTGCCCACCCCGGAAACCCCCTATTCCGTGCTCATTGACTACGCCCACACCCCCGACGGCCTGGAAAACATCCTCACCTCGGTGCGGGATTTCTGTAAGGGGCGGCTCATCGCTGTATTCGGCTGCGGCGGCGACCGGGACCCTTTGAAGCGTCCGATCATGGGAAAAATCGGGGTCTCCCTCTCGGACATTGCCATCATCACCTCTGACAATCCCCGGATGGAGGACCCCATGGCCATTATCGAAGATATCCTCAAAGGGGTAAAAGAGGAATACGGGGAATATTTTGTCATAGAAGATCGCCGCAAGGCCATCAGATATGCTATGGACATTGGGAAAAAAGATGATATAATTGTACTGGCGGGAAAGGGCCACGAGACCTATCAGGACATAGGCGGACATAAGATTCACCTGGATGAGCGGGAAGAAGTGGCAGCGCACCTGTCAGAATTGAGGAATTTGCATGGCTAAAATTACCCTTCGTCAGGCTGCCGCGTGGTGCGGCGGTACGATCGATGAAAAATACGCGGAAACCGCGTTCTTCGGGGCGGGCAACGATACCCGGTCCCTTCAGCCGGGGCAGCTGTTTGTGGTGCTCCAGGGCGCCCGGGACGGCCACGACTTTATCCCCGCCGCCATGGAGCGGGGGGCGGCGGCGGTGCTGTGCACCCGGAAGGTGGGGGACTACCCTGCCATCTATGTGGACGACCCCCGCACCGCCTTGGGCCGTCTCGCCCGGGAGGAGCTGCGGCGGATTCATCCCAAGGTGGTGGCGGTCACCGGCTCTGTGGGAAAAAGCACCACCAAGGAGATGATCGTCTCCGTTTTGGAGGAGACCTACCGGGTCCACAAGACCCCGGCCAACCACAATAACGACATCGGTATGCCCATGGCGGTGCTCTCCATGCCGGAGGACACCCAGGTGGCCGTGCTGGAAATGGGCATGAACCACTTTGGAGAAATCTCCTACCTGTCCCACATCGCCCACCCGGACATTGCGGTCATCGTAAACATCGGCACCGCCCACATGGAATTCCTGGGCTCCCGGGAGGGTATCCGCAAGGCGAAAATGGAGATCGTGGAGGGCATGGACGAAAAGGGAATGCTGCTTCTCAACGGCGACGACACCATGCTCCGGAATCTGGACGAACATCCCAAACAGCGCATTACCTACTTTGGCAGCACCGAGGGCTGTGACATCCGGGCCTATGACGTCAGCCAGGACGGGGACATCCTCCGCTTCCGGGCGGAGGCCGGCAGGCTGAGCATTCCGGTGGAGCTGCACATGGAAGGGGAGCACTATGTCTGCGACGCCCTGGCCGCCATTTCCGTGGGATTGAAGCTGGTGGTCCCCACGGAAAAGATCGGTGAAAGACTGGGCCATTTCCACAATCTGTCCGGCCGCCAGGAGATCTTCCAGAAAAACGGCGTGACCATCATCAAGGACTGCTACAATGCCGGCCCCGAGTCCATGGCCGCGGCCCTGAGCGTTCTGGGCAATAAAACCGGCCGGCACATCGCGGTGCTGGGGGATATGCTGGAGCTGGGGGACTGCGCCAATGCCGAGCACTACCGCATCGGCCGCATTGCCGCGGAAAAAGCGGACCTGGTCTTTGCCTACGGGCCCCATGCCGCCAGGATTACCGATGGCACCATCACCGGTGGTATGCCGGAGAGCCGGGGCCGGGCCTTCCTGGACCAGGATGAGCTGGTGGCGGCCCTGAAAAGCGCGGTCAGGCCCGGAGACGTGATCCTGTTCAAGGCCAGCCGGAGCATCCATATGGAACGGCTGCTGGATGCCTTCCTGGGGGAAGAGAAATAAGGGAGGAGACACCTATGATGAAAATCTGGATCACCGGTGCCATTGGCTGCGCCCTGTCTGCCATTTTCGGCTACTTTCTGCTGCCCGTTCTGCGGGCGCTGAAGGCGGGCCAGTCCATCCGGGAGGTGGGCCCCACCTGGCACAACTATAAGGCGGGCACCCCCATGATGGGCGGACTCATGTTCATCGCGGCGGCCCTGGTGTGCCTGCTGATCAACATTCCCGGCATGACGGACTACACTGCGTTCTATGTCCTGGCCCTGGGACTGTGCTTTGGCTTCATCGGCTTTTTGGATGACTTTACCAAGGTCCGGCATAAGCGGAACCTGGGCCTGACCTCCATCCAGAAGGCGCTGCTGCAAATGGCCGTCTCGGCGGTGTTCCTCTACGCCATGTACAAAACCGGCAAGATGAACACCCACCTGTACATCCCCTTTTTGAACGTCCGCTTCGACATGAACCCCATTGTGTATATTTTCTTTGCCATGTTCGTCATGGTGGGCTGCGTCAACTCGGTGAACCTGACCGACGGCATCGACGGCCTGAGCAGCTCCGTGACCCTGCCGGTGATGATCTTCTTCACCGCCGCCTCTGTGGCCCTGGGCAGGTATGACCTGGCCCTGCTGCCGGCGGCTTTGGTGGGGGGCCTGATCGCCTACCTCTTCTACAACTGGCATCCGGCGAAGGTCTTTATGGGGGATACCGGCTCGCTGTTTTTGGGCGGCATTGTGGCAACCATGGCTTTCGCCCTGGAGATGCCCCTGATTCTGGTGCTGGTGGGCTTCGTGTATATCTGCGAGACCCTGTCCGATATCATTCAGGTGAGCTATTTTAAATTGACCCACGGCAAGCGTTTCTTCAAGATGGCCCCCATCCACCACCATTTCGAAAAGTGTGGCTGGAAGGAAGAGAAGATTGTGCTGGTGTTCTCCTCCGTGTCCGCGATTATGTGCATTCTCGCCTGGGTATCCATCCAGGGCCTCATCGGCTGAACTTGACCCTCTGACGGAAAGGAGCTTTCCATGGCAGTGGAGCGTAACGCCCATGCCAAAGAGGAACGCCGGAGTTTCCCGGCGGAACACGTTGACTATCCCTTTCTGTTTCTTATTTTGCTGCTGCTTACGCTGGGGCTGGCCATGCTCTATTCTGCCAGCTACGCCCAGAGCGAGTACGACACCGGCTATGCCATCTCCACGAAGTACCTGCAAAAGCAGGCGGTCTGCGCCGCCATCGGCCTTGCCGCCATGTACCTGTTCAGCCGGATTCCGGCGGAGCTGTGGTATCGGCTGGCCTGGCCGCTGTACGGCGTCAGCATTTTGCTGCTGCTGTCCGTGCTGGCCATCGGGGAGGAGGTAAACGGCGCCCGGCGGTGGATTACCATTGCGGGCATCCAGTTTCAGCCCTCCGAGGTGGCGAAATTCACCATGATTCTGCTCTTCGCCCGCCTCACCCGGGGCTTTGGCCCCGACGCGAAGAAATTCCGCTACGGCGTGGCGGGGTTCGGGGCGGCGCTGATGGGCATTCTGGTCCCCCTGGCCCTGGAAAAGCATCTGTCCGCGATCATGCTCATGGGCATGGTGGCGGTGGTTATGATGTTCGTGGCCGGAACGGACGTCAAATGGCTTCTGGCAGGCGCTGGAGCCGCCGTGGTTTTTGTGCTGGTCTATATCAGCTTCATGGGCTATGCCGGAGACCGGGTCAGCGCCTGGCTCCACCCGGAGCTGGACCCGGGGGATACGGGCTACCAGATCCTCCAATCCCTCTATGCCATCGGTTCCGGAGGCCTGTTCGGCCTGGGCTACGGCAAATCCAAACAAAAGTATCTCTATCTGCCTTTTCAGTATAACGACTATATCTTTGCGGTCTGCTGCGAGGAGCTGGGCCTTCTCGGAGCCCTGGCCATTGCCGCGGTGTTTGCCGCCGCCATCTGGCGGGGCTACCGCATTGCGAGAAATGCCCGGGACCGGTTTTCCACAGTCCTGGCCGCGGGGCTTGTCACCCTCATCGCGGTGCAGACCGTTTTAAATTTCTGCGTGGTCACGAACCTGCTTCCCTCCACCGGCATCGCCCTGCCCTTCTTCTCCTACGGGGGCACGGCCCTGGCGGTGAATCTGGGGGAAATGGGCATCGTTTTGGGAATATCCCGATATCAAAATCAGACAAAACTTCAGGAGGAACCCCTATGAACCTGATCTTCACCTGCGGCGGCACCGCGGGCCATATCAACCCCGCCATTGCGGTGGCCAATATGATGAAGGAGCGCCACCCGGAGTGCGGCATCCTCTTCATCGGCGCCAAGGGCCACATGGAGGAAAAGCTGGTGCCCCAGGCGGGCTATGAGGTCCGCTGCCTTCCCGGCGCGGGACTGAGCCGGGGCAAAAATCTTGCCGCCGTCAAGAAAAATATCCAGGTGGTCAAGGACGTGCTGATCTCAGTGAAGGCCTGCAAGGAGCTGTTCCGGGAGATGAAGCCCGATGCCGTCATCGGCACCGGCGGCTATGCCAGCTTCCCGGCCCTCTATGCCGCCCAGAGTATGGGAATCCCCACCTGTGTCCATGAGAGCAACGCCGTCCCCGGCGTCACAACGAAAATGGCCGCCCGGAAGGCGGACCGGGTGCTGGTGGCCTTTGAGGAGAGCGTCAAGCACTACCGCCACCCGGAAAAGGTGGAGGTGGTGGGCATGCCCGTCCGCCGGGAGTTTTTGTTTGAGACGAAGGAGGACGCCCGCAAAGCCCTGAATCTTCATGGCAGCATCGTGGTCTCCGCCTTCGGCAGCCAGGGGGCCAAGGTCATGAACGAGACCATTGCCGACATGATGGCCCTGGAGCAGGCCGACGGCTTCCCCTTCCACCACATCCACGCCACCGGCAGCTTCGGCCGGGAGTGGATGCCCCAGCGGGTCCGGGACAACGGGGTGGACCTGGACAGCTGCCCGGAGCTGGAGATCCGGGAGTATATCTACAATATGCCCGAGGTTATGGCCGCCGCGGACCTGGTCATCGGCCGGGCGGGCTCGGCCACCTGCAATGAGATTGCCGCCTCCGGTACGCCCTGCATTCTCATTCCGTCCCCCAACGTCACCAACAATCACCAGGAAAAGAACGCCCGGCTGCTGGAATCCGGCGGCGGCGCGGTGGTGCTGCTGGAAAAGGACTGCACTCCCCAGCGACTTTACAGCCTGATCCGGGAGCTGCTGGACGACAATCAGCGCCGGGAGCAGTTCTCCCGGAGGCTCCACAGCATGTTCCGGCTGGACTCCACCGAGCGGTTCTGCGCCATTGTGGAGGAGCTGATCTGAGAAAACGCGGAATCCACCGCTTTCGGCTGAGCAGCGGTTCCCATGCCGCCGGAGCTTGCCGATTTCATCAGAGCGTCTGATCTCTTTTCATGCAACCTTTCCCCAGGAGGAAACTTATGGATACAACACAAAAGAATCGGGAGGAGACGGCCCGCCGTCCCCGGGAGGCCGCCGGACAGCCGGAGCGCCCGGCGCAGAAGCGGCAGCCCCCCCGTCAGCAGGGGACCCAGGCCCCCCGCCGGGAATGTCCCCAGGAGACCCAGGCCGCCCAGCGCCGTCCCCAGGAGCCCCAGCAGCGCCAGCGTGCCCAGGAACCCCGGCAGCGCGCTCCCCGGCCGGCTCAGGAGGAGCGGCCCCGCCGGCAGAGCGCCCAGCAGGCCCAGGGGACGAAGCGTCCCCAGCCGCCCTCCCCCCAGCCGAGACGCCGAACCCGGGAGGTGCCGGACGATCTGTCCGCCAAGAAGCGGGCCTACGGCAACAGCAAACCGAAGAAAAAAACCGTGGTTGACCGGATGAGCGACGTGTTCCTGAAATCCATGGAGCGCCGTACAGCCAGAAAGCAGGCCAAGGAGGACGCTATCCTCCGGGGGGCCTCCCGCAGTCATAAAAAGACCCCCATGTCCATTCCCACGGTGATCTATACCCAGCCCCAGGCCTTTAACCGCAGCCGGATGCTCGTTCAGCTTGTCACGGTTACCGCCGTGGTGCTGGCTCTGGTCATCGGCCTTTCGGTATTCTTTAAGGTTGGCACCATCCAGGTCACCGGCACCGACGCCTATGAGGCCTATTCCATTGTGGAGCAGTCCGGAATCTCCGAGGGGGACAGCCTGCTGACCTTCAGCCGGGCCCGGGCGGCGGCCAGAATCCATGCCAATCTGCCCTATGTGAAAAAGGTGAGCTTCGGTATAAAATTACCGGATACTGTCAATATTATCATCGAAGAAGAGGACGTGGTCTACGCCGTCAAGGACCTGACGGAGAACTGGTGGCTCATGAACTCCAACGGTCGTGTGGTGGAGCACACCTCCGCCAGTCAGGCAGGGAATCACACCCAGGTTCTAGGCGTCAATCTTCTGGAACCGGTGCCGGATGAACCTGCCGTGGCGGCCGAGCGGCTGGACGCGCCGGATACCGCTGCGACCACAGAAACCACGGCCGCGACTACGGCGACGGACCCCTCCACCGAGGCGACCATTCCTCCCGTGGGCACCACCGGAGCGGAAAAGCTCACAGTGGCCCTGAGAATTCTGAAGGCCCTGGAAGATAATGATATCGTCGGCGATGCCGCCAGCGTGGACGTAGCCCGGCTGGATGACATCATCCTCTGGTATGGAACCCGCTACCAGGTCCAGCTGGGAGATGCCTCCAATCTGGAGTATAAAATCGCCTGTATGCGGGACGTAATCCTCCAGATGAGCGATTACCAGTCCGGCGTGCTGGACATCAGCTTCACCATTTTCCCGGACAAGGTGGTCTACACGCCCTTCGCGTGAGGCCAAAAGGCCCTCCGGATGGCCGAGACTGTAATAAATTTGTAAAAAATCTGCCGAATCAAGAGATTTTCTATTGACCAATTCAGGAAATAAGGATAGAATGTAGGGTATGAGCACCAAAAAGAGTCGGAAGCGGCAGGACCGCGACCATGAACAGATACATAGGAGGAAGAGTAATATGTCCGAAACTTTACAGGATCGCGTTGTCAAGATCAAAGTGATCGGCGTTGGCGGCGCGGGCAACAATGTTATCAACCGCATGATCGAAGCCGGCGTTGGCGGCGTGGATTTTGTGGTGGTCAATACCGATAAGCAGGACCTGAATAAGTCCGTCTGCAAGAACAAGATCCAGATCGGCGAGAAGCTCACCGGCGGCATGGGCGCCGGCTCCAAGCCCGAGATCGGCAGAAAGTCCGCCGAGGAGAGCCGCGCGGCCATCGCCAAGGCTCTGGAGGGCACCGACATGGTGTTCATTACCGCCGGCATGGGCGGCGGCA
>DETX01000103.1:0-2666 GCA_002362145.1 Clostridiales bacterium UBA3277 | reverse complement strand
GGCGGCACCGGCACCGGCGCGGCGCCCATTGTGGCGGACCTGGCCCATGAGGCCGGAATCCTCACCGTGGGCGTGGTCACCAAGCCCTTTAAGTTTGAGGGCGCCAATCGGATGCGCCAGGCTGAGCAGGGCATTGCTGACCTGAACGGCAAGTTGGACTCCCTCATCATCATCCCCAACGACCGGCTCAAGTATGTCACCGATCAGAAGATTACCTTTGCCAACGCCTTCGGCATCGCCGACGACGTGCTCAAGCAGGCGGTCACCTCCATTTCCGAGCTGGTTGGCTTCTGCAAGAATGTCATCATTAATCTGGACTTTGCCGACGTCTCCGCCGTCATGAAGGACGCTGGCCGGGCCCATATGGGCGTCGGCACCGCCTCCGGCCGGGAGAAGGCCGAGCAGGCCGCCACCGCCGCCGTTTCCAGCCCCCTGCTGGAAACCTCCATCAACGGCGCCACCGGCGTTCTGGTGAACGTCACCGGCTCCATGGAGATGACCCTGGATGACGTGGAGACCGCCGCCGGTATCGTGCAGGAGGCCGCCAACCCTGATGCCAACATCATCTTCGGCGCCACCATCGCCGAGGACTTCACCGATGAGATGCGGGTCACGGTCATTGCCACCGGCTTTGACATGAAGCAGGAGTCCCCCGCGGCCAAGACCGCGTCCACCGCTGCCCGGGGTCCCCGGCAGCCCAGCTTCGTCCCCGAGGACATCGATACCCCTGTGGCCGCTGCCAAGCAGCCCACCAGAACCGAGGACCTGAGCGACATCGACGAGATCTTCAGCATTTTCAAGCGGTAATCAAGAAGAAATCGGGGAGGCGGTAGCTTTTCGCTGCCGCCTCCCGCTGACGTTTCTGGGAGGGATATCTATGGGCGCGTATGAGGCCCTGGCGCGCAGCTATGACCGCCTGACAAACGACGTGGACTACCGGTCCACCGTGGCCTTTTACCGGGAGATTCTGAAACGGGAGGGGCTCCGGCCCCGGACCGCTGTGGACTTGGCCTGCGGCACGGGCAGTGTGGCGCTGCTCCTGGCCCAAATGGGCATGGAGGTGATCGGAGTCGATCTGTCGGAGGAAATGCTCACTGTGGCCGCAGGAAAGGCCCAGGAGATGGATAAGCCGCCGGTGTTTGTCCGGCAGCCCCTTCAAAAGCTGTGCCTGCCTAGAGCGGTGGACCTGGCGGTCTGCGCCCTGGACAGCCTGGACTATATTACGGACCCGGCTGACTGTGCCGAGGCCATCCGGCGGGTCTATCAGGCGCTGAACCCCGGCGGCATTTTCATTTTCGATGTGAATACCCCGGAAAAGCTCCGGGCCATGGACGGCCAGGTCTTTCTGGACGAGGACGACGATGTCTACTGCGTCTGGCGGGGGGAATTTGACGAGAAAACCAATATCTGCTCCTATGGCATGGACCTGTTCCAGCGCCGGGGCAGGACCTGGGAGCGCTCCTTCGAGGAGCACCGGGAGTACGCCTACTCGGCGTCCCAGCTGACGGATTATCTGAAAGCTGCCGGTTTTACCCACATTTCCGTCTATGGGGACAAAACCTTTGCCCCGCCCCGGGAAGAGGAGCAGCGTATGTATTTGAAAGCGAGAAAGGGAAAAATTCGATGAAAGATTACATTGTCCGCGGCATGACCATGGACGGCTTTGTCAAGGTCATGGCCATCCGCTCCACCGAGCTTGTCCGCAGGGGCGCTGAGATTCAGGGAACCACCCCCAACGCCACCGCCGCCTTCGGCCGCTGCCTCACGGCGGCCTCCATGATGGGCAATCTCCAAAAGGTGGAAAACGGCTCTATGACCCTCCAGGTCCGGGGCGGCGGCCCCATCGGCACCATCACCGTAGTATCCGACGCCGCCGGCAACGTCCGGGGCTGCGTCACGGAGCCCCGTGTGCCCCTGGTGGAAAAGTACCCCGGCAAGCTGGACGTGGGGGCAACCGTGGGCCGGGAGGGCACCATCACCGTCATCCGGGATCTGCAAATGAAGGAACCCTATATCGGCTCCACAGAGCTTGTCTCCGGGGAGATTGGCGACGATGTGACCGCATACTTTGCCCAGAGCGAACAGACCCCCACAGCCTGCGCCCTGGGGGTCCTGGTGGACCGGGATCAGAGCGTAAAGGTGGCGGGCGGGTATCTGCTCCAGCTGCTGCCCGGAGCGCCTGAGGAGGTCATTGAGAAGCTGGAGGAAGGCATCCAGCGCAGCGGCGCGGTGACGCCCATGCTGGAGCAGGGCATGACCCCGGAGGATATCCTGGGCCAGGTCTGCGGCAGCCTGGGGGTGGTGTTCCTGGAGACCGCCCAGGTCAGCTACAAGTGCTACTGCACCCGGGAGCGGGTGGAGCGGGCCCTCATCAGCCTGGGCAGGGCGGAGCTGGAGGACATCCAGCGGGAGGGGAAGAATTTCCCGGTCTCCTGCCAATTCTGTGACAGCGTCTATGAGTTTACGCCGGAGGATGTAGGCGAGCTTCTGAAAAAAATTTAGAAACAACAGGAAAATGGTGGAAACCGACAGGAAAACTCCTGGAAATATTTTGCGAAAAAAATCGCAAAAATCCCTTGACAAAAGGGGCATCCTTGTGTATAATAAAGCACGTCGCTGAGGTGAGCAACCGAAGCGAAGAGGGTTTGGGAGCATAGCTCAGCTGG
>DETX01000115.1 GCA_002362145.1 Clostridiales bacterium UBA3277 | reverse complement strand
GTGGAGCAGGTCATCCGGCCCACGGGCCTGCTGGACCCGGAGGTGGAGGTCCGGCCCATTGAGGGCCAGATTGACGATCTCATTGGGGAGATCAACGCCCGTTCCGCCAAAAATGAGCGGGTCCTGGTGACGACCCTCACCAAGAAAATGGCGGAGGATTTGACGGTGTATCTGCAAAAAGCGGGCATCAAGGTCCGCTATATGCACTCCGACATCGGCGCCATGGAGCGAATGGAGATCATTCGGGACCTGCGAATGGCAAAATTCGATGTGCTTGTGGGCATCAACCTGCTGCGGGAGGGCCTGGATCTGCCGGAGGTGAGTTTGGTTGCCATCCTGGACGCGGATAAGGAGGGCTTCCTCCGATCCGAGACCAGCCTTATCCAGACCATCGGCCGGGCCGCCCGGAACGCCCAGGGCAAGGTCATCATGTATGCCGACAATGTGACACCCTCCATGCGCTCGGCTATGGACGAGACGGCCCGCCGCCGGGATATTCAGAACGCCTACAACCAGGCCCACGGCATTGTGCCAAAGACCATTATCAAATCCGTCCGGGACCTGATCGAGATTTCCTCGCCCACCGCCGAGCGCAAGGGCCGCACCGGCGTAAAGATGACCAAGGCGGAGAAGGAAAAGGAGATCGCCCGTCTGGAGAAGCAGATGAAGGAAGCCGCCAAGATGATGGAGTACGAGTACGCCGCCGTGCTTCGGGACCAGATCATCGAGCTTCGGGGAGACGGCCGAAAATAAATGGGAAAAGTCCCGGGGAGCGCGGATTGGGCCACCCCGGGACTTTCCGGCGGTTTTTTTGCTTTTCCACCAATTCTTCTTGCATTTTCCAGCATAGGATGATACAATAACGATAACTATACTGCAAAGGCAGGGATGTACGATGGCACATGACGATTTCGACGTCAACTTTGATTACGATCAGGACCTCGGCTTTGACCCCAAGTCCTTTTTGGGCGACACCGAGAACCATGACGATATTGACCTGAATGAATTTACCGACGAGGAGCTGGGCTTGACTGACCCGGATTCTCTGGTGGAAGCCCCCGATGAGCCTGATTTCGGCCCCGAGGACGAGGAACTGAATATGAACCTGGGGGATTTCCTGAATATGGGCGACCCCAAGGGCGGCTCTGATTTTGTGGATGCCCCCATTGATGTGCCGGAGTTTGCCCAACGGGACGACAGCTATGAGGATGATGACCAGGCCCAGGACTACGACCTGGACGCCACTGAACAGCCCGAGGAGCTGCCGCCCCAGGAGGACGAGCAGGAGGAGGCGCAGCCCCCTGCCCGGGAGCGCCGCCAGCCTCCCAAGAAGGAGAAGAAGCCCCGGGAGCCCAAGCCGCGCAAGAGCGCCGGTCCCAATATCTTTACCAAATTCTATGACCTCTATTTCGCCCCCGTGATGGACAAGTCCCTCATCGAGAAGCCCGCGGACCCCAACCGGCCCCGCCGCCGCAGAAAGAGCAAGCAGCAGATCTTCAAGGAGGTCTATCTGCCCCCCATCGTGGCCTGCGTGTGCTTGATTCTGGTGCTGTCCTTTGTGGTGGGCGCCGTCAGCAACGGCATCCGCCAGCGGAAGTTGGATAAGGACGCCAAAGACAGCCAGCTCAACGCCTCCATCTCCGCCGAAGCGGAAGAGGAGCAGCGCCAGCAGCGCATTTTGCAGGAGGCGGAAAATCTGGCCCTGGTCTATGACTACGACGGCGCCATCGAAAAGCTCAGGGAGATCGGCGACCTGACCGCCCATCCGGAGATTGCCACCAAGCAGGCGGAGTACGACACCCTCCGCTCCAAGCTCAAGGAGTACCCCGACCCCTCCGTGATTCCCAACCTCAGCTTCCATATGCTGATGGAGGACCCGGTCCGGGCTTTCAAGGATGAGGAATGGGGCAAGCAGTACAACCGCAACTTCGTCACCACCGCGGAGTTTTCCAAGATTTTGGAGCAGCTTTATAACAACGGTTACGTCATGGTGGACTTTGACAGCTTCACCACCGTCAACAACGGCCAGGTCTACACCAACTCGATTAAGCTCCCCGAGGGCAAGAAGCCCTTCATGCTCACCGAGACCATGGTCAACTACTACAACTATATGATCGACGGCAACGACGATAAGGAACCCGATGCCAACGGCGACGGCTTTGCCTGCCGCCTGGTGCTGGACGCCAGCGGCGATATCAAGGCCGAGTATATCGACGCCTCCGGTTCCAGGCTCACCGGCGACTATGACCTGGTGCCCATTCTGGAGACCTTCCTGAAATCCCACCCGGACTTCTCCTATCAGGGGGCCAGAGCCACCCTGGCCGTCTCCGGCAAGGAGGGCATCTTCGGCTACCGCATCAACTCCTCCTATGTGGCCAATAAGAGCCAGAGCTTTGTGGACGGCGAGATTGCCGGGGCCAAGCAGGTTGTCTCCGCCCTGCGGGAGAAGGGTTACTCCTTCGCCTGCTACACCTATGGCGACATCAACTACAAGGATATGAACGCCAACCAGGTCCAGGAGGATCTGAACAGCTGGACTAAGGACATCGTCCCCGTCATTGGCGATGTGAACATTTTCGTCTTTGCCAAGTCCAGCAACATCCCGGACTACAACGGCGCCACCTTCACGGTGCTTCAGAACTCGGGCTTTAAGTATTTCGTGGCCAACGGCGAGAAGCCCTGGGCGGAAACCAATTCCTCCTATGTCCGGCAGAACCGTCTGATGGTCACGGGCAACTCCATGGCCTGGCATGCCGACTGGTTCAACGGCATCTTTGACCCCAACCTGGTCATCGACATGACCACCCGTGTGGCCGTTCCCAACTAAACCGTCCAATTGGGCCGGAGCGAGAGCTCCGGCCCAAACTTTCACCATCATCTTTAGGCCGGAATCCCTTCCGGCAGCGTCATCAGACGCCCTAGTATCAGGAGGAAAAACCATGGAAATTCCCAAGGGAAAATACCGCCATTTTAAGGGCGGCCTCTACGAGGTCGTCGGCATGGCAAAGCACTCGGAGACCTTGGAGGAAATGGTGGTCTACCGGGCCCTCTACGGCCAGGGAGAGCTGTGGGTCCGTCCCGCGGCCATGTGGCTGGAGGAAGTGGACCGGGAGGACTACCACGGACCACGTTTTATTTTTTTGGATACATAAATTTTTACAGGAATCATTTTGGGACATGTTGCCCCCGTCAATCGTATCCCCAATAGCATAAGGGACGGGTCTATGAGCTGGTGGAATATCTGCACGCTGCATAAATTGATCGCCTCCGGAGAATCTTTCCAGAGGCGATCAACCTTTATACGTAAATGCTTATACGTAAATGATTCGGAGCTCGCCGAAGCTGACGTCGCATTTGGCGCGGATGGTCACCTTCGCGTCGGGGGCCGGGCTTCCTTCCACATCGATGGAAGCGAAAGCGGTTTTCTCCAAAACCTTCACCTGGCAGCTTCTGGGCACCAGAAGCTGCATTTCGCCGAAGGAACAGCCCAGGTCCAGCACACAGTCCTGGGCGAACTCCTCGCAGCCCCGCAGGTCCAAATGCAGCTCACCGAAGCTGACGCTGGCGTGGCCCGAGCGAAGGCAGGGAACCTGTACCAGATAGTTGTTGGAACCGAAGCAGGTTTCGCAGGAGAAGCCGTCGTCGGTCAGCGTCAAGCCGGAGCCGGCGGAGGAAGCCGCATTCTGGACGTTGTTAAATGTGAAGTGCCGCCCGTGCTTGGGCCGCTTCAGGGTGTCCACCAGGAGAAAGACACCGAAGAGGACCAAATACGTCGGCAGGAGCAGCTCCCTTCCCAGGGAGAACGAAAAAAAGTTGTCCAAAAGGAAGTAACCGCCGAAGAGGGCGCAGCCCAGCCGGAAGAAGGAGAATTTGGGATAGAGCCCAAAGAGGCCGAACACCAGCAGGGCCGACTGCCAGAGCAGCTCCCACAGCCCGGCCCCGCCCGGATTGATCAGCAGCAGAACCCCGGTTAAAAGGACCCAGATTCCAAGGCCCAGGCCGCTTCTGCGCCTGCCATCATAATGAAAATTCCAGCGCCCGTCCTGGTATTCAAAATCCCAGTGGCCGCTGTCATC
>DETX01000065.1:1156-4191 GCA_002362145.1 Clostridiales bacterium UBA3277 | reverse complement strand
GGGTTTTATTAGATTTTAGTATAACATCCCAAAAAGCAGTTTTTTCCAAATTTCTCTCAAACAGGTTGATTTTTAGCGCTGGACGTCATACAATAAAGTTGGAAAGAAAAAACCAAGGAGGAGATTACTATGGAAGCAAAACAAATTCGGCAGCTCGCCCGGGATCATCTGTCCGGAAATTGGGCCGTGTCCATCGGTGTGGCGGCGGTGGCCGTCCTGCTTGGCGCTCTGATTCAGGGCTCCAGCTTCTTACCCGATGTGGAAACCTATCAGGAGATCTTCTCCTCCCACCGGTGGGGCGGCGCCTTCCGGGTCAGCCTCAGCGGCGGATTTTTGGGGCTTGCCGCCTTTATTCTGGGCGGCGTCCTGGAGCTGGGCTATGCCCGGTTCCTGCTGAAGCAGCACGACGGGGAAACTCCGGAATTCAACGAGCTCTTCTCCCAGTTTGACCGGTTCGGCACCGGCTTTGCCCAGGCGTTTTTACGGAAGCTGTATACCCTCCTGTGGACCCTGCTCTTCATCGTCCCGGGCATCATCGCCGCTCTGAGCTATTCCCTGACCCCCTTCATCCTGGCTGAGCACCCGGAGCTCACCGCAAGCCAGGCCATCCGGCGCTCCAAGGAGATGATGGATGGGCGAAAAATGGATCTGTTCATTCTTATGCTGACCTTCCTGGGCTGGAGCATTCTGGCCGCGTTGACTCTGAATCTTGGAAACCTGGTCCTGAATCCCTATAAGAACGCGGCTATGGCTGTCTTTTACCGTGAGGCATCCCGGCCCGAGGCATAAACCGCTTCTCAATGATCCCGCTGCTTTGATAGGCAGCGGGATTTTTTATGAGGGCGCAAGCCTTTTCCGCAGGAGCCCCGGCCATCGCCTGAAACGCGCAGGATTTATGCATCCTGCACAAAACAGAGCGTAAAATTTTCCATACATTCCACTTTACTTCTTTAACGTGATAAAGTATAATAGGGCTATCAATCAGGGGAGGCAAAGACACGGATGGCGTCCGGCAGGACCGGCTCACAAAAGGATTCCACCCAGGCCCGTCGCCCTGAACAAACTTTCATTTTGAAAAGAGAGGTAATTCCTATGAAACGAATCATCGCGATTGCTCTGGCGGTTCTCGCCATCGTCTCCTGCATGACCGCCTGCGGCTCCAAGAAGGCCGCCTCCGACATGGAGTCCATCCAGAAGAAGGGCAAGCTGGTGGTGGGCATCACCGACTACGCCCCCATGGACTATCCGGATGAAAACGGAGAATGGACCGGCTTCGACGCCGAGTATGCCCGCCTCTTCGCCAAGGAGCTGGGCGTGGATGTGGAATTCTTCGTTCTGGGCGACTGGGGCAAGAAGTTCTTCGAGCTGGACAGCGGCAACATCGACGCCATCTGGAACGGCATGACCATCACCGACGAGGTCACCCTCAATTCCAGCTGCTCCAATCCCTACGTGGTCAACGCCCAGGTGGTGGTCATGAAGGCCGACGTGGTGAACGACTACGACTATATTGAGAGCCTCAGTGACCTGAAGTTCGCCGTGGAGAACGGCTCCGCCGGTCAGGCTGCCCTGGACGATCTGGGCATCACCAATTATGTGACCTTGCAGGATCAGGCCGCCGCGCTCATGGAAGTGGCCGCCGGCACCTCTGACGCCTGCGTCATTGACATCACCATGGCCAACGCCATGACCGGCGAGGGCACCAGCTACGCAAACCTTTCCAAGGGTATCAGCCTGACCAGCGAGGAATACGGCGTGGCCTTCCGGAAGGACTCAGACCTCACTGCCAAGTTTAACGAGCTCATGGCCAAGTGGATGAACGACGGCACCCTGGATGCCCTGGCCGACAAGTATGGCCTGACCCTGGTCAAGTAATATGTTCTGGACCGTTACCTGGAAGCTCCTGGAAGGGTTCCAGCAGACGCTGGCCGTATTCTTCCTGACGCTGCTCTTCTCCATTCCCCTGGGGCTGGTGGTGTGCTTTGGCTCCATGAGCCGGTTTCGGCCCCTGAGGGCCGTCACCCGGTGCTTCGTCTGGATCATCCGTGGGTCCCCCCTCATGCTCCAGCTCATGATCATCTTCTACATTCCGGGGCTTGTCTTTGGCGTCACCGGCCTGTCCCGGTTTACCTCCACCATCGTGGCCTTTTCCATCAACTACGCCTGCTATTTTTCCGAGATCTACCGGGGCGGCATCGAGTCCATTCCCGTGGGGCAGTATGAGGCGGGGCAGGTGCTGGGCATGACCCGGGGGCAGATCTTCTGGAAGGTAGTGCTGCTCCAGGTCATCAAGCGCATCTCCGCCCCCATGGGCAACGAGATCATCACCCTGGTGAAGGACACCTCCCTGGCCCGCATCATCTCCGTATACGAGGTCATCTGGGCCGGTGAGAGCTTCATCCGAAAGGGTCTGGCCTGGCCCCTGTTCTACACCGGTGTTTTCTATCTGGTATTTAACGGAGTCCTGACCATCCTTCTGGGATATCTTGAGAAAAAGCTGAACTATTTCCGGGGGTAACTATGGCTGTTTTGGAAGTAAAAAATATCAAAAAGGGCTTTTCCGGCACGGATGTGCTCAAGGGCGTCAGCTTCTCTCTGGAAGCCGGGCAGGTACTCACCATCATCGGCTCCTCCGGCAGCGGCAAGACCACCCTGCTTCGCTGCCTCAATTTTCTGGAGACCGCCGACGAGGGCGAAATTCTGGTGGACGGCAAGGTGCTCAATGCCGGAAGCGAAGCGGAGATCCGGGAAAACCGGCTCCATTTCGGTCTGGTGTTTCAGAATTTCAACCTCTTTCCCCAGTATACCGCCCTGCAAAACATCACCCTGGCCCCCACCCTGCTGAAGCGGGGCTCCCCCGAGGAAATCCGGCGCAGGGCCCTTTCCCTTCTGGATCAGGTGGGGCTGGGCCAGAAGGCGGACGCCTATCCCTATCAGCTCTCCGGCGGCCAGCAGCAGCGCATTGCCATCGCCCGGGCGCTGGCGCTGAATCCCAGGATTCTCTGCTTTGACGAGCCCACCTCCGCCCTGGACCC
>DETX01000065.1:518-813 GCA_002362145.1 Clostridiales bacterium UBA3277 | reverse complement strand
GATCGTGGTGACCCACGAGATGGACTTTGCCCGGCAGGTATCCGACCAGGTCATCTATATGGCCGATGGGGTCATTGAGGAAATGGGCACCCCCGAGCAGATTTTCGACCACCCCCAGCGGGAAAAGACCCGGGCCTTCCTCCGGGGCATGGAGGAAGCAAGCTGGTAATTTTTCAGTTTTCGCCGCCGTCCCAACCGGACGGCGGCGTTTTTTGGGGCGGCTCTGTCACACGGTCCCGGCGGTCCCTTCGTCTCTCCACGGGGAGCCGCCGGGATGTTTCCCATTTGGGGGCTT
>DETX01000065.1:0-235 GCA_002362145.1 Clostridiales bacterium UBA3277 | reverse complement strand
CCATTTGGGGGCTTTCTTTTTCGTTCGAATGTGCTATAATGAAGAAAACGGATTTGGAGGGATATTCCATGTATCAGCCCTTGGCGGATCTTCTGCGGCCCCAGACCCTGGACGAGGTCTATGGGCAGGAGCACATTCTGGGAGAGGGCGCCGTGCTTCGGCGGCTCATCGACTCGGGGAACATTCCCAACATGGTTTTCTACGGTCCCAGCGGCACCGGCAAGACCACCGTGGC
>DETX01000007.1 GCA_002362145.1 Clostridiales bacterium UBA3277 | reverse complement strand
TGGCCGGGAGGTCTCCGGGGCGGCCTATCCCTGGTGCATGGTCTTCGTGCAGTGGGTCTTCCACCAGGCCGGGGTCCCGCTGCCGCTGCGGACCGCCTCCTGCGGGGCGCTAATGAGCGCCGCCAAGAAGGCGGGGATGTGGGTGACCAGAGACTACCGCCCCGCGGACGTGCTGATCTACGACTTCCCCGGCGGCGCGGCCACGGACCACACGGGCATTATCGAGAAGGTGACGCTGACTGGCGTGGTAGCCATTGAGGGCAACACCAGCCAGAGCGGAAGCCAGTCCAACGGCGGCATGGTTTGCCGGAAGACCCGGCCTTACAGCCAGATTGTGGGCGTAGTGCGCCCACAATATCAAAAGGAGGACAAGCACATGGACAATATTCCCAGCCCCGCCCACAAGGAAGGCGTCGAGTGGGCCGTGGAGAGGAAGATTCTGACCGGCGACGCTTCCGGCGATTTGAAGCTGAGCCAGAATGTTACCCGGCAGCAGCTTTGTACGATGCTACATCGGTTTGCGAAGCAGATCGGTGCGACTTGAAAATTTGGGGAAGACTGGGGTATCACCGACGGAACCAGCCCTGGCGCGTTCTGCACAAGGGCCCAGGCGGCGGTCATGACGCTGAGGGCGGCGAGACGAGCATAACAATAGACCCAGCCCCGCCTACAAGGAGGGGGTCGACTGCCGGGGACTTGAACAGGGAGTACAACATCAACGGCAAGCTGATCGGCGGAGCCGCCGCAGAGATCAAACCGGAGAACGTCCCCCAGGCGGCTCCCGGAGTCACCCCGGAGCGCAAGGCCACCGGCGTGGCGAAGTCCTTCGACAAGGCCCTGGCTGGTGGCTGGCACCTACGCCGTGACGGCTGGCAGCGGCCTCCACCTTCGGACCGGGGCCGGTACCGGCAAGGCCAGCCTCACCATCCTGCCCTATGGCACAAAGGTCCGAAACTACGGCTACTACACGGAGGTCAATGGCGTGGCGTGGCTCTACATCCAGGTCACGTATCAGGGCATCAAGTACACCGGATTCAGCTCGGGCGCATACCTGAGCAAAATTTAAGGAGGATACGACAATGGCAAAGAAGAAAGCCGCCGCCCCGGCCACCCCGGCCCCGGAGGCCACCGCAGCCCCCGCCGTCCAGCAGGAACCGGAGGCCCACCTGGACCCCGGACAGCTGGAGGGCATGGACGATGACAAGCTCCGGCAGATGGCCATGGACATCGGCCTGGACCCCACCGCCTATGAGGGCCGGGACGCCCTGATCGCCGCCATTGCGGCGGAGACGCTCACCGTTGCCCCCCCGGAGCCGGAGGCACCCGCCTCCGCCCCGGAGCAGCCCTCGGAGGAACCGGAAGCTGGGGAGCAGCCCCCGGAGGAAGCCCCGAAGCCTGTCCCGGTCACGGAGAGGCCCCTCCCCTGCAAGGCGGAGGTCGCCGCCTCCATCGCCGTCCTCCGCAGGGCCGTCATCGGCACGGCGGAGATGGTCAGGCCGGTCGCCACCCTGGACAAGGGGACCGCCGTCACCGTGGTCGCCTTCGAGGGAGACTACGCCAGACTGGCCAACGGCCTCTACGTTAAGACAACCCTGCTGGTCTGATACCGGGCAGCAGGAAGTGGAGAAGCGGGTGCGAAATGCGCCCGCTTCTTTTTTGCCCCTGTCCGGCCCACAGACGGCCCGTGTCGGGCTTTTGGTTCCGGTAGGGTAAAGATACCCCTGCCGCCCGTGGTGGGCCTCTTTTTTCCAGTGGAAAAAAGGCGAACGGCGGCGGACTGGGTAAGGAAAGTATAGGGGGACAAAAAAGGAGCGGCGTCCGGCCCCGTGTGGAGCCTGTGCGCCGCCCTTTCTTTTTGCCGCCTCACCACATCTCGCTCTCGAAGCCGTGCCGCTTCAGGTAGGCTTCCGCCTGAGCGTACTGGGTGAAGGTCCGGGACTTCAGCTTCTGCCGGTCCCGCCCGATGACCACCGTGGACCCGATGCCCTGGATGATCCAGGCTTCCTTCCCCCGCTTGGTGATGGGATTGAAATAGACCGCCTCGCCGCTGGCCTTGTTGATCATTTTCATGGTTCAGACCTCCATCAATAGTTGATTTCCGAAACAGAGTAGCAGCAGGGAGTGATACAGCTGTGCCACCTAGAATCGAAAGCGTTCTGCCGATTCTTCCGTGTGGCCACGGCCTGGGCTATCGCCTCGGTAGCGTAGGTTTCCGAAATCAGGGGCTTTGAATCGCCTACAACGTAGCCGCCCCTCATAAGCAGGAACTGCCGCCCCTCATTGGGGCCAGCGGTATAGCGTCCAGAAACAAGATAACGAACCATCACACAGCCTCCTTTTCATCATCGGCCACATAGCCGCCACAGTACCGGGAATCCTGGAGCCTTGCCTTTTCCAGAGCCTCGTCGAACGACCTCGCCCGGATTTTCAGATCGGGGACCCCAGCCCCCACGATCACCCATGTCAGCATACCAGCACCTCCTGCAGGTCGGCCTCCGTGATAATCACGGGGCGGCAGACACGGACCACAAACCCCCGGCGGCGGTTCCAGTTATAGGGGGCATACACGTCCACGAAGTACCCGGCAGCACGGAGGGCCTCGACCTTGTCCTTGTTGCCCTTGAGCGGCTCCGGC
>DETX01000064.1:1012-5108 GCA_002362145.1 Clostridiales bacterium UBA3277 | reverse complement strand
ACAGCCATGGTGACACCTCCTTGGCGCGGCTGATTTTCACAGCCTCAATATGGTTTTACTGATTCAGGAGCTGCGCGAGGGCAGCAAACCGGGGATCGGGCTCCTTCTGACAGCCGCAGGGACCGTCGTTGAGATTCTTGCCGCAGCGGGCGCACAGACCCTTGCAGTCCTCCTTACACAGGAGCTTCGAATCCAGGTTCAGGACGAATACCGTCCGGACGATGTCGTCCAGGTCGGCGCTGTCGCCCTCCAGAGGGAACACCCATACATCTTCGTCATCTTCATTTTCCAGCTCGGACACCAGCACCGCGTCGATGGGAAAGGAAACCTCCCGGTCGAAGGGCGAGGCGCACCGGTCGCACAGACCATGGATGGTGGTGGAGACCTCCCCCGTCATCACAAGCACACCGGCGGTGTTCCGCACCGTGCCCACAGCCGCCACGGGCTCGGTCACAGGCTTGCTTACGCCGTACTGAAGATCACTCAGATCCACATGAACGGAAAAGGAAACGGATGCGCCGGGGCAGTCGATGATTTTAGAAAGCCCAAGTAGCATACTATCCCCCTCCTCGCAGTCATGCCTAAACATTATATAGGTTTTCTTCTCATTTGTCAAACATTATTTTTACAACCTTCCACATCCTCCGGGAAAGTTTTTCTTCCCCACCGCCGGGAATCCTCCGCCGGCCGGTTCTAACCGGCCTTTGCCGGACATACCCTGCACTAAACCCATGGCAGGAGCCCTCTCCTGCCGGAAGAGGAGGCTGGCTATGGACAGAATTTACGCGGACATCGCCGCCAGGACCGGCGGCAATATTTATGTGGGGGTGGTGGGCCCGGTGCGCACGGGGAAATCCACCCTGGTCAAGCGCATCATGGAGGAACTGGTCATCCCCGGCATTGAGGACCCCTACCGGAAGGAGCGGGCCCGGGATGAGCTGCCCCAGAGCGGCTCCGGCAGGACCATCATGACCTCGGAACCCAAGTTCGTCCCGGAAGAGGCGGTGGAGATCTCCCCCGACGGAACCACCCGGCTCCGGGTCCGGCTCATCGACTCGGTGGGCTACATGGTGGAGGGGGCGGTGGGGGCCGAGGAGGACGGGAATCCCAGAATGGTTACCACCCCCTGGTATGACCACGAGATCCCCATGACCCAGGCGGCGGAGCTGGGCACCAAAAAGGTTATGGAGGAGCACTGCTCCATCGGCCTGGTGGTGACCACCGACGGCACCGTCACCGATATCCCCCGGGAGGACTATCTGGCGGCGGAGAGAAAGGCCGTCACCGATATGCGAAAGACGGGCAAGCCGTTTCTGGTGGTGGTCAACTCCCGGGAGCCCTCCGGCGCAGGAGCGGAGGCGGTGAAGGACTATTTATATAAGGAATATGGCGTGAGGGCCCTGGCGGTGGACTGCCTGGCCTTGGACGGCGGGGGTGTGGGGGATATCTTCCGGGCGCTGCTGTACGCCTTCCCCATGACGGCCCTCTACGTCCACCTGCCCCGGTGGCTGGACGCCCTGGAGCCGGAGCACCCGGTGAAATCCGCCCTCTATCAGACCCTGCTGCGTCAGGCGGGGGAGGTGAGCTCCCTGGGCCAGGCGGAGGCGGCCCTGGCCCCCCTGGGGGAGCTGCCGGAGGTGCAGGACTACAGCCTCCGGTCCGTGGACCTGGGAAGCGGCATCGTCAGCTGCGCCATCGCCCTGCCGGAGGGGCTGTACTATGAGATTCTGAGCGCCAAGGCGGGACTTCCCATTGAAAATGACGCGGAGCTTCTGTCGCTGCTCATGGAGCTTGCCCAGGTGAAGCAGGAGTACGACAAGATTTCCGACGCCCTCTCGGCGGTAAAGGCCACGGGCTATGGGGTGGTCATGCCCACGGCGGAGGAGATGCGGCTGGAGACCCCGGAGATCATCCGCAAGGGCGGGGCCTTCGGCGTCAAGCTCAAAGCCGGGGCGCCTTCCATCCACATGATCCGGGTGGACATCGACACGGAGATCAGCCCCATGGTGGGGGATGAAAAGCAGTCCCGGGATTTGATCACCCATCTGACGGGGGAGGACCCGGCGGAGCTGTGGCAGAGCAATATCTTTGGAAAATCCGTGTATGACCTCATCCAGGAGGGCCTCACCGCCAAGCTCATTCAGATGCCCGAGGATGTCCGGGGGAAATTCCGGGGCACCCTGACCCGGATCGTCAACGAAGGGGCCACGGGGCTGATCTGCCTGATTTTGTAAAAAAACTGTGCCCTTCTTGACAGGGGGGCATTCCGGGGCTACAATGGAGGAAACAGAAAAAAGGAGGACGCGCACCATGTCCATTACCATCGAATGCCTCTGGCGGGACCGCAAACGCTATCTGGGCCTGCCGCTGAGCTTTACCCGGTACAGTCTGTCCGAGGACCGGCTGTTCGTCTCCGAGGGCTTTCTGAACATCCAGGACGACGAGGTCCTTCTCTACCGCGTCCGGGATATCGACACCAGCCGCACCCTCTGGCAGAGGATCTTTGGGGTGGGCACTGTGACGGTCTACTCCTCCGACAAGACGATGCCCCGGCTGGAGCTGAAAAATGTGAAGGACCCGCTGTTCGTCAAGGAGCTGGTCCATAAGCAGGTGGAGGAGATGAAGGAGCGCCACCGGGTCCGCTATGGGGAGATCCGGACCTCCACGGACGCCGACGACGAAGAGGATGACGACTTTGACGACGATCCCCTGAATTGAGAAACGAACCTGAAATGACTGAGGCGGCGTCCCACCGGGACGCCGCCTCACACTGCGCCGGCGGCCTTTCGGGGAAAAAGGCCCGGCGTTAAACAATTCTTAACCAGATTTTTTCCGGGAAGGGTTTACCGGGGCGGAAAAAAGTGGTAAACTATTAAGATCACGCCGCACAGTGGGAGCTGCGGGCTTCGGCGGATCTTTTGCCCCACGATGTGCGCTTCCCTGAAAAACCTATGCTTGGAGAGAACGGCCCTATGAACCTGCGTCAAATCAAAAAATTCTCTGTCAATTATCTGGCCCTGGCTTTCTGCATTCCCTGCGTGGGGATGCTCTTTGTCATGCTCATCAGCGGCTACAAGCCCTTCGGCCAGTACTCCATGTTGTACTCGGATATGTACCACCAGTATTACCCCTTCTTCGTGGCCTTCCGGGACGCGCTGCGGGGCGGCAAGGGGCTGCTGTACACCTGGAGTGTGGGCCTGGGGATGGACTATCTGGGCCTCATCGCCTACTATCTGGCGTCTCCGCTGAACCTTCTCAGCGTTCTCGTGCCGGAGGGGTGGCTGCTGAGCTATTTTTCACTTCTGGTTCCTCTGAAGCTGGGGCTGGCCGGACTGTTCTTCGCGGTTTTCCTGAAAAAGATCTTCCAGAAAAACGACCTTTCCATTGCCATTTTCGGCGGCTTCTACGGACTGTGCGCCTGGGCGCTGGGGTTTCAGTGGAATGTGATGTGGCTGGATACCTTTGCCCTGCTGCCTCTGGTGGCCCTGGGGACGGTGGCGCTGCTCCGGGAGAAAAAGGTCTGTCTCTATACCGTCACCCTGTTTTTCTCCATCTTCTCCAACTACTATATCGGGTTTTTCACCTGCATCTTTGTATTTCTCCTGTTTTTCTGCTATGAGATCTGCCGCTGGGGCGGCTGGAAGAAATTCTTCCGGGACCTGGGCCGCATCGCCCTCTTCTCGGCCCTGGCCATCGGCATGACGGCGATTTTGGAGCTGCCCGCCCTGGCGGCCCTCCAGACCACCCAGTCCAGCGTGAATAAATTCCCCCAGGGCTTCCGGCTGAACATCGCCTCCAAGAATACCTTCTTAGGGCTGCTGGACGCCATGCGCCAGGTGGCGGGGAACATGGGCGGCGCCATTGAGCCCAATTTCAAAGAGGGTCTGCCCAATGTCTACTGCGGCATTTTCAGCGTCATGCTCATGATGCTCTATCTTCTGGCCCGGGATGTGCCCAAAAAAGATAAGGTCTGCACGGTTTTCCTGCTGGTCTTTTTCAATCTCAGCTTCATCATCCGGCAGCTGGACTATATCTGGCACGGCTTCCATTTTACCAATATGATTCCCTACCGGTTCAGCTTCCTGTACAGCTTTGT
>DETX01000064.1:562-733 GCA_002362145.1 Clostridiales bacterium UBA3277 | reverse complement strand
GGCCTACCGGGCCTGGCTTCTGCGGCGGAAGTTTGCCACCTGGCATTTTCTCGTGGCGGGAGCGGCGGCGGGGGCGGTGCTGGCCTGCTCCAAGGAGCTGACATCCACGGTGCCCCTGGAGCTGGGGAGCACCACCCTGGATATCCCACTGTATATCCTCTATAACTTGAT
>DETX01000064.1:0-270 GCA_002362145.1 Clostridiales bacterium UBA3277 | reverse complement strand
TTTCTGCTGCTGTATCTTCTGGCCATGGTCTACGGAAGCATCCAGACCCCGGTGCCCGAGGACGCCGAGGAGAGAACCGCCGCCCGGATTCGCTCCGCCAATGTCCGGCAGCAGGGCCGGGCGCGGAATTTGGCGCTGATTATCATGGCGGTGGAGCTGACGGCGAATCTGGTGTGCTTCGGCTTCTATTTCCCCGGGACCAACGTGAAAAACTATCCCAAGGGCACCACGGACACGGCCTCCGTCATCCGCTATATGAAGGAGCGGGAG
>DETX01000131.1 GCA_002362145.1 Clostridiales bacterium UBA3277 | reverse complement strand
ACCTGATAAAAATTGAATATTTTTTATCAGGTAATAGTATTACATATTATATGGCAGAGAAATCAATTTGGCAATCCGAAATATCCGGCGGTTTTTCCTGTTCCCTGCATCCACCGCAAAAAGTGTGCCGATTACAAAAGGACACCCCTGAACCATTGTGTCCAGGGGTGTCTTGACCTCATTCCTCGGGTTTCTCTGTTTTCTCGGCCTTCTCTTTTTCCGCCCTTTCGGTATCCTGGGCGGCGACTTGGTTTCCATAAAGTTTCTCCGGATCGTGGGGCCGGAAGCTCTGCCAGATGAGGACCGCCACCGCGGCCACGCAGATCAGGGCAGACAGAACCTGGCTCACCCGGAAGGGGCCCCAGTACAGGCTGTCCACCCGCAGTCCCTCAATAAAGGTCCTGCCCAGGCCGTACCAGGCGGCATAGCCCAGGGCAATCTGGCCATCGTACCTGCGGCGCTTGGAGCAGAAGTGGAGCAGAATCAGCCCCGCCAGGTTCCACACCGATTCGTACAGGAAGGTTGGGTGGTAGTATTCCCAGGCCCCCGTGACGGTGTTGTACAGCCCCATCCGGAAGAAGCTCTCCGTGGCCGCGCCGAAGGCCTCCCGGTTGAAGAAGTTCCCCCAGCGGCCGATGCTCTGGCCGATGAGAAAGCCCAGCAGCACCAGATCCAGCAGGGTGGACATCCGAATCTTTTTGATTCTGCACAGCACGGCCACGCCGATGACGGCGCCGATAACCCCGCCGTAAATGGCCAGTCCCCCCTCCCAGATGTACAGCACGGAGATGGGGTTCTCCCGATAGTCCGCCCAGGAGAAGATGACATAGTAGACCCGGGCGCAGACGATGGCGAAGGGCGTCACCCACAGCACGCCGTCGAGAATGTCGTCCTCCTTAAGGCCAAATTCCTTGGACCGGCGCAGGGCGTAGACCACCGCCAGCACAAGTCCCAGGGCGATAACCGCCCCGTAATAGTGGACCGTCAGAGGTCCCAGCTGGAACCCCCGCCCCGGGTCCACCTCCAATCCCAGAAACGGGAAGCTAATCCTGGAATAATTCGCCGGTATCATTGGCAGTCTCCTTTCTCCAGCGGCAAAATAACGGAAAGGGCGCACCGCTCCCTCCGGACCACCCGGTCCAGGAAGGCGCGGATCTCCTCCCGGCGGATATCCTGGTAAATTTCCGGGAACCGGAAGTAGTCAAAGCCCGAGAAGTGGTAGGCGCAGATCCGGAAGCAAGTGGCGTCGAAGCTGTCCAGGCTCCGAATCCGGCGGCCCAGGGCGCTGCGCTTGAGCCGGAGGAATTCCTCATCGCCGATGCCCTCCTGGCTGAGTCTGGCCGCCTGAGTAAGAATCTCCTCCCGGAGCCGCTCCGGCTCCTGAGAATCTCCGGAACACACCAGCATGGCGCAGCCGTCCACGGTTTCGAACCCTCCGCCGAAGGAGGTGTCGATGACCCCCTCCTCGTAGAGCCGGAGGTAGAGCTCTGAGCTCTCCCCGAAGAGAGCCTCCGCCGCCAGATCTGCCACCATTTCCTCCCGGATGGCCTCGTCGCCCCGGCCCAGGGGCTCGCACTTAAAGCCCAGGCTGAACATGGGCTCCGCCACCTCCATGGCCGCCTCCACGTAGGGCTCTCCCCGGGTCATATCCTCCTGCCAGGGCTGGATTTTTTGGCCCTGGTCGCGCTTTTCCCTCCCCAGGACCTCCCGGGCAATGGATGCCACGTCCTCCGGGTCCACATCGCCGACGACGCACAGCAGCATATTTCCCGGGGTGTAGAAGGCCCGGTGGCAGGTGTAGAGGACCTCCGGGGTAATCTCCCGGATGCTCTCCGAGGAGCCCAGCACCGGCACCCGCACCGGATGCTCCCGGTAGAGAATCTTCATCAGGTTGTCAAAAACGGCGCTGTCCGGGGTATCCAGGTCCATGCCGATCTCCTGATCGATGATGCCCCGCTCCTTCCGGACGCTCTCCTCCGTAAAGTAGGGGGTGGATACGAATTCCAGCAGCAGACGCAGACACTCTGAAAAGTGCTCCGTGGTGGCAAAGTAGTAGGCCGTCATATCGTAGCTGGTAAAGGCGTTGGTGGAGGCCCCCAGGGCCGCGAATTCCGCCGACACGTCCCGGTCACCGGGCAGGTCGAACATCTTATGCTCCAAAAAATGGGCAACGCCCGCGGGGGTGCGGTACTCCCGGCCGTCCATAGAAAAGCCAGTGTGGATGGAGCCAAAGTCCGTGACAAAGTAGGCCGTGCTCTTGGTAAAGCCCCTGCGAGGGACCACCGCCACCGTCAGGCCGTTTTCCAGGGTCTCCCGGTAGATGGTCTCGTCCAGCTGGGGATAGTCGATCCGCTTCATTGGCTCCCTCCTCTCAGGAAAAAGGATGTGTGGGGGGTGATGGTCCGGGCGGCGGCCGTCACCGCCTCCAAATCCACCGCCTTCACGGCCTCCATATAGGCCTCATGGGTCAATTCCAGGCCGCTGACGGCGGCGGTGGCGTAGTACCCTTCCAGGGCCCCCGGAGAATCGGCGGCGGCCCGGAGACTGGACAGCAGCGCCTCCTTGGCGGCGGTGAGCTCCTCCTGGGTGATCTGCCCCGCCTGGCACAGCCCAAGCTGGTGGGCAATCTCCTCCCGGGTCCTGGCCTCCTTGTCAAAATCGATGCCCGCCGACACGGTGACGATTCCCTTGGTGCTGTAGTAGGCGGAACCCACGGAGTAGCACAGGGACAGCTTTTCCCGGACATTTTGGAAGAGCTTGCTGGTCATTCCGGCGCCGAATACGGTATTGGCCACCTGCATGGCGGCAAACTCCGGGTCCCGGTTGGTGATGGGGGTGGTGTAGCCCAGGCAGAGCTTTCCCTGGGAGACATCCATAATCTCCACCTTGTCTCCCCTGGCCCGGCCCCGGAAGGGGGTCTGGGGGGGCAGAACCGCCGGGGCCCTGTCCAGCCGGGCCAGCATGGGCCTTAAAAGCTCCGCCACAGCGTCAATGGAGGCGCTGCCCACGTAGAAAATTTCGATGGGGCCCTCCCGAAGCAGCCTGCGGTAGTGGTCATAGAGCCCCGCCTCCGTGATGGCCGCCACCTGTTCCGGCTCTCCCAGCCGGGGCAGGCCGAAGCTGTCCCCCTGGCACATGGTTTTCAGCAGTTTTCCCATGGCGTAGATCCGCTTGTCATTGCGGTCGGATTCGATGGCGGAGATCAAGTTTTTCTTTTCGCCGGAGACAAAGGCCTTTGGAAATACCCCGTTTTCCAGCAGGGGATTCAGGAGGATTTCCTCCAAAAATTCCAGCATGGGCCCCAGGACCCTGTCCCCGGGCAGGGCGAAGCGGTCGTCGATGAAGCCGCAGTAGAAGCCGGTGGTCTGATAGTCCCCCACCCGGCGGACCAGGGGGCTGACGGTGGCGCCGTAGAGGGTGTCCAGCCTGGCGGTAATGGCCCGCAGGTCCGGGCTCTTTTCGGTGCCCCGGAGCAGCACCGCGGGAAGCAGGGCGTTTTTCGCGCTCTGCTCCCGGTCCATGGGCCGCAGAAGCTGGAAGCTCAGGCAGCCCTGCTTAAACCGGGTGTCCCGGCAGGCCCTCAGCGTCACCGAGGGCAGCAGTGTTCTTTGTTCGATCATGGTCGGTCTCCTCAAAAGTCATTAACTTCTATTATAAACCATTCTTCCCAAAATAGGAAGAAAAAAATTCAGACTTTTTCTGTTGTCATTTCTCCGGTTTTGCGCTACAATGTAATCTATGGCAGTATCGCGCAATGGGAGCCGCGGTTTTCGGGAGTAAAATTTCTCGCCGAAAATCCTTGTCCTATTATGCGGTATTGCCCTACAAAAATTTCGCGTTTTGGAGGTGAGACCTATGGCATGGCTGGAAGTGACCATTGAAACCGCCCCGGGCAAAACCGAGGAAGCCGCCGCCGCCCTCACTGCCAGAGGCTTCTCCGATCTGGTCATCGAGGACCAGGAAGAGTTTGAGAGCTTTTTGGAAGAAAACCGGGCCTGCTGGGACTACATAGATGAGCAATTGCAGCGGCAGCTTCAGGGCCTCGCCCGGATCAAGCTGTATCTGGAGGATACCGATCAGGCGGGACTGCAAAAGCTGCGAGCCCTCTGCCAGTCCCTCGCCCTGCCCATGACCGCCGCTCCCATGGCGGAGACGGACTGGTCCGAGAGCTGGAAGGACAACTACCCGCCCCAGGAGGTGGGGCAGAGCCTGGTGGTGCTGCCCTGCTGGCGCGCCGGCGAGGAGACCTCCCGGAAAAAGATCATCCTGAACCCCGGCCTAACCTTCGGCACCGGGGCCCACCCCTCCACCCAGATGGTGATGGAGGCCATGGAAGATCTGGTAAAGCCAGGCTTCCGGTGCCTGGATTTGGGCAGCGGCAGCGGAATTTTGTCCATTGCCGCCCTGCGGCTGGGGGCCCAGACCGCCGTAGGCGTGGACATCGACCCCAAGGCCCAGGACGCCGCCCTGGAAAACGCCGCCTATAACGGCTTCGCGCCCCCCGCCTTCACGGCCCTCACCGGCAACGTCACCCAGGACCGTGGGCTCATGGCCTCCCTGGGGGCGGAGGAATACGATCTGGTTCTTGTGAACATCGTGGCCGATGTGATCATCGGCCTGAGCCCGGTGCTCCCGGCGTTCCTCACCGGCAAGAGCACCCTCATCTGTTCCGGCATTCTGGACGTCCGGCTGCCGGAGGTCATCGCTGCCCTGGAGGCGGCGGGACTTACCGTCTGCTCTGTCCGCGCCAGGGAGGACTGGCGCTGTGTCACCGCGAAAAAACCTGCCCCTCTGGAAAGGAGTTCCCAATGAGCATTCCCTACCGCACCCGCCGCCGGCTGAACCGGCTGGGCACCGTCCTTCTGGTGCTGCTGCTGATTGCCTGTCTCGCCTGGCTGTGCTGGGTCATCTGGCTCCAGCGCTACGTCGTCTACTCCGACGACAAGGCCTATCTGAATTTCGACCTCTCCGCTAACGAGGTCTCCGGCCAGGTGGCCCGGCCGCCGGAGGCCGCAAAAAACATCTCCATCTACTATAACGAAGGTGCCGATGCCGTGAACGTAGAGGGCGAGCTCACCACCCTCAACGGCTATTACATCACCAGCGATGACTTCCAGGAGAACATAGACGCCGTTCTGCTCCAGGTGGAGCGCCTCCCCGCCGGCACCGCCGTCATGATCGACATGAAGGGTCCCTTCGGCTCCTTCTTCTACTCCTCCAAGCTCTCCGAGGCCGTGATCTCCCAAAAAACGAACATTGACCAGGTGGCCACCCTGGTCAAGCGGATGAAGTCCAAGGGCTTTTACACCATCGCCCGGATCAGCGCCTTCCGGGACAAGACCTACGGCGAAAACCACGTCAGCAACGGATTGTATCTGCTCAACCGCCGGGGCCTCTGGATGGACAAGGGCGGCATGTACTGGCTGGACCCCACCAACGCCGCCGTCACCAACTGGATTTCCTCCGTGGCCATGGAGCTCCGGGACATGGGCTTTAACGAGGTCCTGCTGGACGATTTCTGCTTCCCGGATTCGGACCAGTACATCTTCAACGGCGACAAGGCCGAGGCCCTGCAAAAGGCCGCCGCGACCCTGATGTCCACCTGTTCCGCCACCAACTTCACCCTCTCCTTCTGCGTCTCGGACCCGGCCTTCACCCTGCCGGAGGGCCGCAGCCGGCTGTACCTCAAGGATATCGACGCCTCCGCCATTGCCGCCAAGGCCGCCCAGGTAACCTTCGAGGACCCGGAGATCCGGCTGGTATTCCTCTGCGACACCGGCGACACCCGCTACGACGAGTACAGCGTCCTGCGCTCCATCGGCGTCGCCGAAGAGGTGGAGGCCCGCAAGGGAAATCAGTAAAAAAGATGGGCTTGCCCCATTCAAATTCCATCCGCCAAAAAGGTGCGGCACCCATCTCGGTGCCGCACCTTTTCCTCTTCAAGATCGATCAAAACTGCTTCCACGGCCTGCCCTTTCCCAGCCAGCCCTGCTGTGCCCAATACTTCCCGTCCAGGTATTCCGGGTCGTGCTCATGGAGGGATTTCTGCATCCTCCGGCAGACCGTAAATTTGATTTTGACGGCCAGATTGGTAGGGGCCGGCTTTGTATAGTCCATCCCGGCGAATTTCTGAGCCAGCTTTTTGATCCGCCCGGTGAGCTCCGCCCGCTTCCTTTCCGTGAGCTCGTCCCAGAAAATTCCGCCCATCAGCGTCCCGGTGAAGGTTCCGATTTGGGAGATTCCCCACCAGGACAGGCTATGGCGGATGTCCTTGGCCGCGGATTTTGCCCCCGCCCCCAGGCACTGGGTGATGATCACCGCCCGCTTTCCAAACATCTCCGGGGCGGGACGGTGGGGCATCCAGCGGAAGGCGAAGTGATCCAGCAGGGCCTTCATGGCGCCTGTGACGTGAAATACATAGGCAGGGGAGGTCATGACGATCAGGTCCGCCTCCCGAAGCGACCGGTCGATTTTCCCGATATACAGGGCGTCCTTGCAGGTGTCCTCGCCCCTGAGGGTGCAGCTTACGCAGCCCCTGCAGAAATTGGGGCAGTCCCTGGGAAGGTAAAATTCCGTAACCTCCGCCCGGTCCCCAAATTCCTCTAAAAACAGCTCCTTCAGCCGGCAGGTTACCCCATGCTTTTCCGTCCCGTTGATTACCGTAATCTTCATGCCCTACACCTCCAAAATATCGTGGAGCATCTGGCTGTGCCAGGCCTCCCGGTTTTCCTTTTGCCTCAAATCCAGCCCCATCTGCCTGGACACCGTGTCACACCGCAGAAACATCTGCTGCATCACCGTAATCAGGCAGAAGGTTTTCCTTCGGACGCCCGCCCCGTCCAGGTCCGGGCGGCAGGCCGCCACCAGGGGCAGATAGGCCGCGTAGGTTCTGTTGGTATTGTCACTGTCCTTTGGGGCGCGCATATCGGTGAGAATGGAAATTCTGGATACGGCCTCATGGGTAAACAGGAAATCCAGGGTCATATTGCCCAGGAGCTCCAATTTTTCAAAGGGTGCCAGCCCCTCTGTTTCCTCCCGAATCCGCTGAAAATTTTCCACAATTTCATGAATCTTCCGCTCCACGCACAGCTCCATGAGCCTGTCCTTGTTTCCAAAATGGTAGTTCACAAGCCCCAAGCCGACTCCGGCTCTTTTGCATATTTCGCGCACGGTAATTTCCTCCGGATGCTCCCCATTTTCCTCAATGAGCGCCATCCCTGCCTGTATGATCGCTTCTCTGCTGTCCATGCCGTACCTCCGATTGAACATTGTTCAGGCTTATTATACTGAACAGTGTTCAAAAAGTCAACCAGCAATTTGCGGCCCCGTAATACTAAAATCTAATTAAA
>DETX01000135.1 GCA_002362145.1 Clostridiales bacterium UBA3277 | reverse complement strand
ATGGGGATAGGTCATCTCGATGCCCTGCTCGTCGAAGATCTTCTTGATCCGCTGCATCACATCAAAGTACACATCCCAGTAATCCTGCGTCTTAACCCAGAGCCGGAGGCTGTAGGAAATGGCGCTGTCGCCGTAATTCGTAACCACCGCCTGGGGGGCAGGCTCCAGGAGCACATTGTCCACGGTGCCCGCCAGGGCCAGGGCGTCGATGACCTTCTGGACCGGGGCGCTGTAGGCGGCGGAGACGGCAATCTCCACCCGCCGGGTGCCGGAGCTTGAGTAATTCGTAATCTGGGCCGCCGTCACGGCGCTGTTGGGGATGGAGACGATCTTGTTGTCCGGGGTAGCAAGGACCGTGTAGGTCATGTTGATCTCCTGGACCGTGCCGCTCTGGCCGCCGATTTCCACATAGTCCCCGGAGTGGAAGGGGTGGGTGTAGAGCACCGTAAAGCCGCCGATGACGTTGGAGAGCATATTCTGCAGGGACAGCGAAACCGCCAGGGTCAGGACGCTGGCCAGGGCCACCACCCCGGTGACGTCGATGTGCAGCGCCGACGCCACGCTCAGCCCCAGCAGCAGATACAGCGCTGCCCGAACCAGAGAGCGGATCAGGCTGTGGGCGGCTTTTTCCAGCTTGGATTTTTCCAGGGCCCGGTCCAGCAGCTTCATCAGAAGCCGGACGGCCAGAATCCCCGCCGCCGCCAGAATCAGGGCGGTGGACACGGTCTTAAACAACGGGCTTTGCAAAATGGTTTTCAATTGGGTCATAAAGCGGCCTCTCCTTGTATTTTTTCTCCATTATAGCGCCCTGACATTCCTCCCGCAAGAGGGATTTTTTCCACCTTAAACTACTTTTAAGAATTTTCCATCTTTTTTCTTAAATCTTTTGGTGATATACTATGGTTATAGAAACAGAAAGAGGGAATGCGCCATGTATAACGTTCTGATCTGCGACGATCAGCCGGACATCGTCAACGCCTTAAAGATCTACCTCACCCCCGAGGGCTACAATCTCTTCGAGGCCTTCACCGGCCAGGAGGCTCTGGATGTGGTGAAGAAAAACGACATCCACCTGATTCTGCTGGACGTCATGATGCCCGTCATGGACGGCCTCACCGCCACCGCCAAAATCCGGGAGTTTTCCAACGCCCCCATCATCCTGCTCACCGCCAAGTCCGAGACTGAGGACAAGGTCCTGGGCCTGAACGTGGGCGCCGACGACTACATCACCAAGCCCTTCGTCCCCGTGGAGGTTCTGGCCCGGGTCCGGGCCATGCTGCGCCGGTACGCAAGCCTGGGCAGCCACCCGGCGGACAGCACCGGAAACATCGTCATCGGCGGCGTCTCTCTGGACGACCGGACCAAGTCCGTGTCCGTGGATGGGGAAAACGTCTCCCTGACCCCCACGGAATACGCAATTTTGCATCTGCTCATGGCCAACCCCGGCAAGGTGTTCTCCACCAAGGCCCTCTACGAATCCGTCTGGCGGGAGGAGGCCCTGGGCAGCGAGGGTGCCGTGGCCGTCCACATCCGCCACCTGCGGGAGAAAATCGAAATCAACCCCTCGGAGCCCCGATACCTGAAGGTGGTCTGGGGCCAGGGCTATAAAATGGAAGGGGATGGAAAAAAATGAAATACAGCATCGTCACAAAATTCATCGCCGTCACCCTCTGCGCCGCCGCCCTGCTAGGTATCTGCGCCGGCGCTGGAGGCGTCCTGGTTCTGACCGGCTGCAATCTGTACAGCCGGACCGTGGAGGATCTGGAGTCGGAACAGATTGAGGACATAGGACAGAGCCTGTCCACCGCCGTGGCCCTGGCCTATGCCAGCAAAACCTTAGGCGGGTGCAGCGACAGTATGGTCACCGAGCGGTTTCCCTACTGCTACAATTCATCCTCCGGTCTCGTCATTACCGCCCCGGCTCTTGTGGACGGCCGCTACGGCTACACTTTGAAGGACGCCGAAGGGAACGTGCTCCAGGAGAAAAACTCCGAGCTTCGGGAGGAAGCCCAGAGCATTCTCTCCTTCTCCCCCCAGGGCCAGTACATGTACCTGCTGAACGCCAAGCCCGTTCAACGGGAGACCCAGCCAGAGCTGGATTTGGATGAGCCCCCCCAGGGCGAGATTAGGAACATCCCCGCCGACGGGGCGGATGTGTATGTCATACGCTTTACCCTTGGGGACGAGAGCAGCACCGGGTTATCCTCTGCCGATGCCATCGGTTATCTCTACCTCCGGGACGACGGCGCCCCCGCCTTCTGGGCCACCCAGGACTTTGGCTTCGCGGATATGACGTACCCCGCCGAGATCACCCAAATTGCTTTCTACGACCAGAACGGTGAGATTCTCTATTCCTCCGCCTCCGATACCTCCGTGGGCCGGTTCTACATCGACGAAAGCGGACGCGTCGCCTTCGAGGGCTTCGGGGAGAACAACGCCACTTCCTTCTACCGCGCCGAATTCTTCGGCCCCGACGGAAACTCCCTGTGCCGGCTGGACAGTCAGAGCCCCCTGGGGGCCGTCCTCTACGACGAGGCGGGGGAGACCATCCTCTTTGATGTCTCCACGGACTTCCTGGAGGCCGGGACGGCGGTATCCCGGCTGGTTCTCTCCAACGAAAGCGGCCGGGTCATCTACACCTGGTCCACGGGAAACGGCGCTATGGCCGTGCATTTTGAGGACCAGGTCCTGAAGTTGGAAGCGCTCCCCGCCGCCCAGAGCATGGCTTCGGAGACGGCCCCCTCCACCGAGGCAACTGTCCAGGAGGCCCCGTCGGAGGTTCCGGAGGGGCCCGCCGCGGCCCAGGAGGGCGGCCCGGAAAATGGGGAAGCGCCCCAGGCGGAAAACGAGCCTCCCGCGGAGGAGCCCGTCCCGGAGGGTGGGGAACCCGCGGAGGAGCCCCAGCAGGACGGAGAATTCTCCGAAGAGCCTCCTGTTGAAGAGCCCCAGGAGGGTGGGGAACCCGCTGAGGAACCCCCTGCCGAAGAACCTCCCGCCGAGGAACCCCAAGAGGGCGCAGAACCCGTGGACGCGGTTCCCGCCGAGGAACCCCAGGAGGGCGGCGAGCCCGCGGAAGAGCCCTCCGCCGAAACCGAGGCTCCTACGGAAGCACCCACCGAAGCGCCCACGGAGGCCACTGTGGAAACCATGACGTCCTCCATAGACCCCATGACCTATCCGGAGTACACGGAGCCTGTGCTGGTCAACGGCACCCCCCTGGACGAGTACGGCCGGGACCACCTGAGCTACTACGAATCCCAGACCCATCAGGACATGGAGGCGGAATACATCTATGTGGCCCTGCCGGAATACGAGGTGGAGCTCTATCTGATGCCCGACGCCCTCCAGGGCCAGGCTGTTTACAGCCTGCTGCGGGTCCTACGGCAGTTCCGCAACGAGCTGTTCCTGGTTCTGGGCATCAGCGTCCTGGTCTTTGCCATGACCGCGGTCTACCTGTGCTGTGCCGCCGGTCACAAGCCCAAACAGACCGAGATCCGGGCCGGAGGCCTGAACCGGACGCCTCTTGACCTGTATCTGGGATTCTCCGCGGCAGCCATCTTCGGTCTGATCCTGCTCCTGGCGGAATTCGGGGAGGATGTGCTTCAGAGCAGCCTGAAGGTGGGCATTGCCATGGGCCTGGGGTGCGCGTACCTCGGCTGCCTGATTGTGGTGGGCTTCCTCTTCGCCGTGGTAGCCCAGGCAAAGACCCCCGGCACCTTCTGGCTGAGCAACACCCTCTGCGTCCGGCTCCTGACCTGGGCCGTGAAGATCCTGGTGGTTTTGTGGCAGTTTGTCACCGGACGGCTGCTGCCCTGGTGCGTCCGTCTGGTGAAGAAGATCTTTACCTTTTGCTTTGGTCTGGTGAAGCGGTTCTTCACCGGCTGCAGGACCGCCTGGGACCGCTTTCTGCGGCTGCTGCCGCTGACCTGGCAGGCCCTGGTGACGGGGCTGGGGATGCTTCTGCTGCTGTTCATCGGCGTTCTCTCCCGGTCGGGAGGGCTGCTGTTCCTGATTGTCTGCTGTGAGCTGGCCGTCGTCCTCTACATTTCCCGCTGCTTCGGCGCGCTGCTGGAGGGCGTCAAGAACATGAGCAAGGGCGATCTGGACACCAAGGTGGAGGATAAGCACATGGTGGGGGCCTTCCGGGAATTTGCCGGAGACTTAAACGCCCTGGCGGATGTGGCCGTGGTGGCCGCCCAGAAGCAGCTGCGCTCCGAGCGGATGAAAACCGAGCTCATCACCAACGTCTCC
>DETX01000017.1:6457-8011 GCA_002362145.1 Clostridiales bacterium UBA3277 | reverse complement strand
GGCATCGAGTACACCATCAACCAGATCGACGAGTACCGCGCCTGCGGCATCAACGGCATCCATCTGTACGCCCTGAATAAGTACGAGGATGTGGCCCTGATCGCCAAGGAAGCCGGCCTCATCGACAACGTCTAATCCCGAATCTACCGATCCCGCCCCGGACGGACCCCAGGGCCCGTCCGGCGGCAGTGCCGGGGAGCCGCCCCGGCCGCCGCAATACCAAAGGAGTAAATTATGGCTATGCCTCATACTATCGCCGTTGCCGGCAAGGGTGGCGTGGGTAAGACCACCACCTGCGGCATGATCATCGACTACCTGTGCAAGGCCGGGAAGGGCCCGCTGCTGGTGGTGGACGCCGACGCCAACTCCAACCTCAACGAGGTGCTGGGGGTGGAGGCGGATACCACACTGGGACAGATCCGGGAGGAGATGGCCCAGGCGGAGCTCAAGGGGACCATCCCCTCCGGCATGACCAAGGCTGACTACGCGGAATTTAAATTCAGTTCCGCCCTCATTGAGGACGACGACTTCGATATGCTGGTCATGGGCCGCACCCAGGGCAAAGGCTGCTACTGCTATGTCAACGGGGTCCTCAAGACCCAGGTGGACAAGTACGCGCGGAACTATTCCTATATCGTCATGGACAACGAGGCCGGCATGGAGCACGTGGCCCGGGGGACCCTTCCCCATGTGGACACCATGCTGCTGGTCTCCGACTGCTCCCGCCGGGGCATCCAGGCTGTGGCCCGGATCGCCGAAATGGTGGAGGAGATGGAGCTGCATCCCGGCAAGATGGGCCTCATCGTCAACCGTGCCCCCAACGGGGTGCTGGACGAGGGCGTCCGGGAGGAGATCGAGAAGCACCACCTGACGCTGTTTGGCGTGCTGCCCCAGGACGAGGCGGTCTACCGCTGCGACTGCGCGGGAGAGCCCTCCTCCAAGCTGCCGGACTCCGACCCCATGAAGGTGGCCCTGAAGGACATCATGGCGAACCTGGGCCTGTAAGGCCCAAACCTGCCCCGAACCTTTCTCCGGGGCTCTGTGCGTCGTCAAAACGGAACGCCTGCTCAGGCAAAGGGCATACGGCCCGTTTTTACGGATAAATCATTAAAAATGCGGAAACCGCAACAAAAAATCAAGGGGGATATTATTTATGGCTTTCACTCCCAAGACGGCTCCTTACAGCGGCAAGATCAATGCCGTGACCCTGGGCACCGGTGACAAGGCAATCGTCATCGGCGGCCAGAATGTGATGCCGTTCTACACCTTTGACGCGCCCATCGAGAACGCTCCCAAGATCGGCATCGAAATCTCCGATCTGGCCGCTTCCTGGGATGCGCCCGCGCTGAAGGAATTTTATGCCGGCTGCCAGACCATGGCGGACTACGCCAAGAAGGCGGAGACCATGCCCGGCGCCGATTTCCTGTGCCTGCACTTTGAGTCCGCCGATCCCAACGGCGAAAACCGCTCCGTGGCCGACTGCGTGGCCGACGCCAAGGCCGTGGCCGAGTGCTGCACCATGCCCATTGCCATCATGGGCTGCAAGAACATCGA
>DETX01000017.1:0-6114 GCA_002362145.1 Clostridiales bacterium UBA3277 | reverse complement strand
AACGAGGACTACAAGACCGTTGGCGCTTCCGTGGCCCTGGCCTACGGCCAGAAGGTGGGCGCTGAGACCGCCGACGACATTAACCTGGCCAAGCAGCTGAACATCATGCTCAAGGGCCTGTCCATCAACTCCGAGAACATCGTCATGAACGTGGGCACCGCCGCCGTGGGCTACGGCTTTGAGTACGTGGCCTCCACCCTGGACCGGATTCGTCTGGCGGCTCTGGCTCAGTCCGACGCCGACCTGCAGATGCCCATTGTCTCCCCTGTGTCTCCTGACACCTGGGGCGTGAAGGAATCCTCCGCCACCGAAGAAGATGAGCCCGCCTGGGGCAACCGGGAAGAGCGCGCCATCGGCATGGAAGTCTCCACTGCCGCTGCCAACCTGGTGGGAGGTGCCGACGCTGTCATCATGCGTCACCCCGCCGCCGTTGCCACCATCAAGAAGTTCATTTCTGAGCTGATCTAAGAGAAGGAGGATACATACAATGGCTTTAAAAGGTCTTGATATTTTCAAGCTGTCTCCTAAGAAGAACTGTAAGGAGTGCGGCTGCCCCACCTGCATGGCGTTCTGCATGAAGGTGGCCCAGGGCGCCCTGCCCATTGACAAGTGCCCCCACTTCTCCGAGGAAGCCAAGGCGACCCTCAATGAGCAGACCGCGCCTCCCATGAAAACCATTGCCGTGGGCAATCACAAGCTGGGCGGCGAGACCGTTCTGTACCGTCACGAAAAGACCCTGGTCAACAAGAACCTGTACGCCGTGGCCGTGGACACTGCCATGAGCGATGATGAGGTGGACAAGAAGCTGGCGGATCTGCAGAAGGTCGATTACGAGCGGATCGGCGAGCGGATGTACGTGGAGTTCGTGTTCGTCTCCAACCAGGGCACCGATGCCGAAAAGTACGCGGAGCTTGTGAAGAAGGCCGCCGCCACCGGCCGGGATCTTGTCCTGGAGTGCTGGGATGTGGACTGCGCCAAGGCGGCTCTGGCCGTGGCCGGCAAGAACGTCATCCTGGACGGCGCCACCCCCGCCAACTTCGAGGCCATGAACGCGGTGGCCAAGGAGGCCGGTGTGGTTCTGGGCGTCTGGGCTGAGAGCCTGTCCGACCTGTACGACACCGTCAAGAAGCTGGAAGCCGCCGGCAATAAGAACCTGGTGCTGGATGTCACCGGCAAGACCGCCAAGGAGACTCTGAAGAACGCGGTCCTGGTCCGCCGCACCGCCCTGAAGGACGGCGACCGGAGCTTCGGCTATCCCTCCATTGTGAACCTGTCCCGGCTGGCCAAGGGCGACGAGCATCTGCAGACCGCCTACGCCACCATGTTCACCGAGAAGTACGGCTCCATCATCGTCATGGAGACCATGACCTACGCCCAGGCCCTGCCTCTGTATGGCCTGCGCCAGAACATTTTCACCGATCCTCAGAAGCCCATGAAGGTGGAGTCCAAGATCTACCCCATCAACGGCGCCGACGAGAACAGCCCCTGCGCCCTGACTGTGGACTTCGCCCTGACCTACTTCCTGGTCTCCGGCGAGCTGGAGCGCTCCAACCAGCCTGTGAACCTGATCATCACTGACGCCTCCGGCATGTCCGTGCTGACCGCCTGGGCCGCCGGCAAGTTCTCCTCCTCCACCGTCAAAAAGACCTTCCAGGATCTGGACATTGAGAACAAGATCAAGAACCGCACCCTGATCATCCCCGGCAAGGTCGCCGTCATGAAGGGTGAGATCCAGGAGAAGCTGCCCGGCTGGAACGTGGTCGTGGGCCCCGTGGAAGCCGTTCAGCTGCCCAAGTACATGAAGGACAAGGAGTACGAGGGCGCCGCCAAGGCCGCCGCTGCCGAAGCCGCCGCCAAGGCCGCCGCCGCTCCCCAGGAGGAGGTCAAGGAGCTGACCTTCGACGAGCTGCTGGCTACCCGCGTGCCCGAGATCAAGGTCGTGGACATGGGCGTCAAGTACAAGGGCCACAACCCCGAGTCCCCCACCTTCGTCACCATCGGCGAGCGCATCCACTGCATCGCTCCCGTCATCCGCAAGGCCATGGACGAGCGGGACCCCGAGCCCATCCTCAAGCGTGCCGCTGAGCAGATCAAGGCCGGCGCCACCTATCTGGACGTCAACATCGGACCTGCCGAGAAGGACGGCCCCGAGCGCATGATGTGGGCTGTCAAGCTGCTGCAGGAGAACTTCAACAACGTGCCTCTGGCGCTGGATACCGCCAACAAGAAGGCCATCGAGGCCGGTATCAAGGTCTACAACCGGACCAACGGCAAGCCCATCGTCAACTCCGCCGACGCCGGCTCCCGGATCTCCAACATCGACCTGGCTGCCGCCAACGACGCCATCTGTATCGCCCTGTGCTCTGCCGACGGCATTGCCAAGGACAACGAGGAGCGCATGAAGCACTGCCACAACATGCTCGAGCGCGGCCTGAGCCTGGGCATGGAGGCCACCGACCTGTGGTTTGACCCCCTGTTCCTGGTGGTCAAGGGTATGCAGGATAAGCAGATGGAGGTTCTGGAGGCCATCAAGATGTTCTCCAACGAGGGCCTGAAGTCCACCGGCGGCCTGTCCAACAACTCTAACGGCGCGCCCAAGACCCTGCGGCCCATTATGGACTCCGCTCTGGTCGCCATGTGCATGATGCAGGGTCTGACCTCTGCCATCGTCAACCCCAACGACCTGCGCCTGATGGAGACCATCAAGTCCTGCGACATCTTCAAGAACCACGTGCTGTACTCCGACAGCTACCTGGAACTGTAATCGGTAACCCGCGTTTTCGGCCGGGAGGGAACCTCCCTCCCGGCCATACTACTTGGGAAGCTCTGAGAAACGCGGAGTTTCCCCCGCATATCCCGAGAGGAACATGATGCAAACCCTGGAAAACTGGCAATATGGGGCTCTGGCTGCGGCGGCGCTGCTTCTGGGTCTGATGCTCCTCCGCACCGTCCGCAAGGCCAAACGCCTCCGGGACCGGGACTTTACCCGGCGCCTGGAGACGGTGTTAAAGCCCCGGGAGACCGTCAAGACCGTCTGCCCCGAAAAGGGAGGCCGCTGGGTGCTGACCAGCGAGCGGCTCCTGCTGGAACAGGGGGACGCCTTTTTTGCCATTCCCTTCGGCCGGGTGAAGAAGGTCACCGGTGTGGACGAAACCGGCAAGGCCACCGTGGCCGCGGCGAAAATGGCGGTGCTCACCGTCCACGCGGAGGAAGAGCACGTCCTGCACCGCAGCGGTGAGGACTTTACGGACCTGGTCAAGGGCCTCAAGGCGGGGGTCAGCCGGGAGCGGCGGAAGAGCGCCAAGCCCAAAAAAGATGCCCCCGCGAACAAGAAACCGCCGGAAAAGAAAGCCCCGGCGAAGAAACCCTCCAAGCCTAAAAAATGAGCCCGTATATTTTGCCCCCTGGGGCTGAATATAAAGATTCCATTGCAATTTTAAATGGGAGGAAATGTAATTATGAGTGTATTGACTGACCTGATTTACGGCGGTTCCAATGCCGTAGCCGGCCTGACCGAGGGCGCTGTCAACGACGCCATCGCCAAGTACGGCGCAGAAAAAGAGATCGCCTTCCCCGACACTGCGTACTTCTTCCCCACGATCTACGCGGCCACCGGCGTGAAGGTAAAGACCCTGGGAGACCTGCCTGCCTGCGTAGGCGTTCTCAAGAGCCTCATCACGGGCCAGGAGGACCTGGGCCAGGCACTGAACGCGGGCCTCGCCACCGCCGTGGGCGCGGAGATTCTGGAAGGCCTGAAATATGTGGACGGCGCCAACCCCTATGAAAACGATTCCGGCATCGGCTTCGTTCCCGACCCCATCATCCGTTCTCTGGGCGTGCCCCTGGTCACCGGCGACATCCCCGGTGTGGCCGTGGTTCTGGGCAAGGCCGAGAACGCCGAAGATGTGGTGAAGGTGGTCAAGGACTACCAGAGCAAGGGCATCATGTCCTTCCTGGTGGGAGACGTCATTGGGCAGTGCGCCGAGGGCGGCGTGAAAATGGGCCTGGAGTTCCGGGTCATCCCCCTGGGCCATGACGTGACCTCCGTTATCCATGTGGTCACCGTGGCCGTCCGTGCCGCTCTGATTTTCGGCAACATCCAGCCCGGCAATCTGGCGGGCCTGCTGGATTACACCAAGAACCGGGTTCCCGCCTTCGTCAATACCTTCGGCGCCATCGACGCCGTGGTGGTCTCCGCCGGTGCCGGCGCCATCGCCCTGGGTTTCCCCGTGGTGGTGGACATCGATCTGGGCGAGAACCAGGTCCCCGGCGCTCTGGAATCCGTGTGCGACCATGCCGAGACAGTGAAGAAGTCTCTGGAGCTGCGGGGCATCAAGATCAAGACCACCGAGCTGCCCATCCCCGTGGCCTTCGCCGCCGCTTTCGAGGGTGAGATCATCCGTAAGGCCGACGTCCACAATGAGCTCTACTCCGGCAAGAATCCCACCGCCGAGCTGGTGCTCATGCGGGAGATGGACGAGATTGAGGACCACAAGATCACCATCCAGGGCCCCGATTTTGAGGACGGTCGGGATCTGGCTCTGTGCACCTTTGTGGAGGTAGCCGGCAAGAAGATGCAGGTGGACTTCGAGTCCGTCATCGAGCGGAAGTTCCACGCCTGGTTTAATTATATGGAAGGCGTCATGCACACCGGCCAGCGCAACCAGGTCCGCATCCGGGTGTCCAACGCCGCCTACGAGGCGGGCCTGCGGCTGAAGGATTTTGCCGAGGTCCTCTACGTCATGATCATGAACGAGTTTGACACCGTGGTGGATAAGTGCCAGGTGACCCTGATCACCGACGCCGCCCAGGCCGCCGCCTTCCGGGATGAGGTGGCCATGCCCCGGTACAACCAGCGGGACGACCGTCTGGCCTCCATGACCGACGAGTCCGTGGACCGCTACTTCACGTGCATCCTCTGCCAGTCCTTCGCCCCCGCTCACTGCTGCGTGGTCACCCCCGAGCGTTTGGGCCTCTGCGGCGCCGTCTCCTGGCTGGATGCCAAGGCTACCTATGAGCTCAACCCCAACGGCCCCAGCCAGCCCATCTTCAAGGAGGGCCTGATTGACGAGCGCACCGGCCGTTTCGAGTCTGTGGACAAGGCCGTGGCGGAAGCCACCCACGGCGCTGTGGAGAGCGTGACCCTGTACTCCATCCTGGAGGACCCCATGACCAGCTGCGGCTGCTTCGAATGCATCTGCGGCATTGAGCCCATGTCCAACGGCTTCATCGTGGTCAACCGGGAATTCAAGGGCATGACACCTGCCGGCATGACCTTCGGCGAGCTGGCCTCCATGACCGGCGGCGGCGTCCAGACCCCGGGCTTCATGGGCCATGGCCGCCACTTCATCGCCTCCAAGAAGTTTGCCGCCGCCGAGGGCGGCGTGGCCCGCATCGTCTGGATGCCCAAGGAGCTGAAGGAAGACGTGGCGGAAAAACTCAACAAAACCGCCAAAGAGCTGTACGGCATCGACAACTTCACCGACTACATCGCCGACGAAACCATCTGCACGGAATGCGACCAGCTGATGGAATTCCTGACCGAGAAGAATCACCCGGTCCTGTCCATGGAGCCGCTGATGTAAGCGGGCGATCCGGGGGAGGGAATCATTCCCTCCCCCGGAACTGTATATAAGAGTGAGGATAACAAGTGTTCGATATCATCTTTCAAATTGAAAACGGGGAGCCAGTGACGGTCTCCGCCAATGCGGGCGACAGCCTGCTGGAGGTCGCCAGGAGCGCCAACGTGGCCATCGACGCGCCGTGCTCCGGAAACGGCTCCTGCGGGAAATGCCGGGTAAAGCTGCTGGAGGGCCAGCTGGACTCCCTCCAGACGGCCCATATCTCCCAGGAGGACTATGACGCCGGCTGGCGGCTGAGCTGCAGCAGCAAAGTGATTGGAAACGCCACGGTGCTGGTGCCGGACATCGCGTTTGCCTATCAGCAGCGGATGAAAACGGCGGACCTGTCCACGGGGGAAGAGGTGGCGATCTTCGAGGCGCTGGAGGCCCGGATTCGGGACGCCGGAATCGCCTTTTCCAACGACTTCGTCACCCTGGACGTACAGCTGGAGGAGCCCAGCCTGGACGACACCATGCCCGACAACGAGCGGCT
>DETX01000054.1 GCA_002362145.1 Clostridiales bacterium UBA3277 | reverse complement strand
CTGGGCCTGCTTCTTGGTGCCCACAAACAGGACGTTGCCGCCCTCGGCGCTCAGGTCACGGACGAAGGAGTAGGCCTCCTCCAGCTTCTTGACGGTTTTCTGCAGGTCGATGATGTAGATCCCGTTGCGCTCCGTGTAGATGTAGGGCGCCATTTTGGGGTTCCAGCGGCGGGTCTGGTGACCGAAGTGAACACCGGCCTCCAGCAGTTGCTTCATAGATACGACAGCCATTTTGATATTCTCCTTTTTTGTTGTTTCCTCCACCCCGATCATCTCGGCGGACCCGCAATAAAGCACAAGGGCGGCCGATCACCGGGTGTGTGGTTTGATAGCATGGGAAAGAGCCCATGCCGATACATTATATCGGAAAAGAAGCCCGATTGCAAGTAGTATTTCCAAAAAATTTGAAAAAATTCCCGGGACAGGGAAGAAAACGGGAGGCTCCCTCAAAAGAGGAAGCCTCCCGCCCGGTTTTTCCAAAAGATCTCGTTTGTCTTTGGCGCTGCGGCGGCAAAAAGGGGCTTTTCTACCTTGGCAGGCCCTTCTGCCGGGGGGACCGGCAGCTGTCCGGCTGGGTCTCCACCAGCACGATATCCGGCCCGATTTTGCGGATGCAGTTCCAGGGGATCAGATAGTCCTCCGGACGGCCCAGGCACCCCGGGAATTTTCCCGAGCAGGGCACCACAATGGCGCAGACATTTCCGTCGGGGACCTCCACAACCACATCGTGGACAAAGCCCAGGCGCTGGCCCGAGCCGATGCAGATGACTTCCTTACATTGAAGCTCCGTAAACCTCATGCCCATAGTCTCCCTTCCGTATCTTCAGGGAAAGACTATGCGCCCCCAGAAGTAGATATGCCTTAACTGACGCTGACGGATTTGCGCATGGAGGAGATGGCCCCCTTTTCCAGGCGGGACACCTGGGCCTGGGAGATGCCCAGGGCCCCGGCCACCTCCATCTGGGTTTTGCCGTCGTAAAACCGGAGGGACAAAATCTGCTTTTCCCGGGGGGACAGGGCCTGGAAGGCGGTGCGCAGGGTGATGTGCTCCATCCAGCCGTCCTCGGTGTTTTTCAGATCCCGGACCTGGTCCATCACCGTCAGGGGATCGCCCCCGCCCTCAAAGACCGGGTCGTAGAGGCTCACCGGGGCGCAGACCGCGTCCAGCGCCTGGCTCACCTCCTCCATGGGAATGGCCAGCTCCCTGGCAATCTCCTCCAGGGTGGGCTCCCGGCCCAGGGCGGCGGTCTGGGCCTCCTTGCACTGGAGCACCCGGTAGGCCACGTCCCGGATAGACCGGGAGACCCGGATGGCGCTGTTGTCCCGGAGATACCGCCGGACCTCCCCGGCGATCATGGGCACGCCGTAGGTGGAGAAGCGGACCTGTTTGTCCGGGTCAAAATTGCTGATGGCTTTGATCAGGCCGATGCAGCCCACCTGAAAAAGATCGTCCGGGTTTTCTCCCCGCTTGTCAAAGCGCTGTATCACCGACAGCACCAGCCGCAGGTTTCCCTCAATGAGCCTGTCCCGGGCGGCGGTGTCTCCCTCCCGGGCCCGGCGCAGCAGCATTTCCATCTCCACAGGCTTTAAAACCGTAAGAGAGGAGGTGTTTACACCGCAGATCTCCACTTTTCCCTGCATAGTCTGCCTCCTTTTTATCGTGAGATGGAAAAAGTATGCCCCAAGTTGCCGCGTTCATTCGCAAAGCGCTTCCTTGGGGGAGGGGCCCGGCGGAGGCGCAATTTTGGCGCTTTTCACAAAAATTTTTTGGAAAAGCCGGGGCTTAGACCGGCTTCGTCAGAAATCTTTGACGGGAAACCAACTTTTTAGACCCATTTCAGCAAACAAAAACCGGGAACCGGCGGGGACGTAACGCCCGGCCTCCGGCAAAAAAACCGGGGTTCGGCTCTCCGGGGCGGGAGTTTTCCACAGGGGGGCGTGGATTGGGCAAAGGGGAAAAATATCTGTTGATAACTCAGAGTTTTCCACATTCTCCACACCTTTCTCCACAGGACTTTTCCACAACCGGCGGGGGCTGTGGAAAAGAAAAGGTGATTTACATAAAACTGGGGGAGGGCTTTCGACACCTTTCTTATTTTTTCGGGGCCCGTGGTTTTTACCATGGCCCAAACTTTGTGCAAAAATTTCCCCTTGACAAGCTCCCATTTCCTAGTGAGGCGGGTCCCCGGGCGGCTCCGGCGGGTCCGGCAAGAAAAATTCAAAAAGGGGGTTGATTTTGCGGCTGGAAGGCGTTATAATGTGAAATCGTATGGACTACAAATGTAAAAGGAGGTGTGATCCATGCCCAACATCAAGTCCTCTAAGAAGGATGTCATTTCTTCCAAGATTGCTTACGAGAAGAACAAGTCCGAAAAGAGCGCTCTGCGGACCGACCTGAAGAAGTTCGACGCCGCTCTGGTCTCCGGCGACAAGGCCGTGGCTGAGAATGCCTACAAGGCCGCTGTCCAGGCTGTTGACAAGGCCGCCCGGAAGGGTCTGCTGCACAAGAACAATGCTGCCCGCAAGAAGAGCAGCATGGCTCTGAAGCTGAACCAGCTGGCTTGAGTTCTCTGAAAATATCTCCCTCACGGCTCTTTTTCACCGGAGGGAGTTTTTTCATGCCGTTTTTGCCCCGGGCCATCGGAAGATGGGAGATTCTGCCGAATCTCCGGGGGAAAAAGACGTTGCAACCCGGCGCGGATGGGTTTATAATAGAGAAAAAATGGGAGGAGGCGCGCAGATGGCCAGACTCAGCGATCCGGTGACGCTGTTAAAGGGCGTCGGCCCCGCCCGGGCCAAGCAGCTGGAAAATCTCGGCATACGCACGCTGGGGGATCTGATCTGCCACTTCCCCAGGGGCTACGAGGACCGGACGAAGCTGGTCCCCATTGAAAAGCTGGAGCCGGACGTGCCCGCCTGCTTCCGGGCCATGGTCATGAACACCCCCCGTCTCTCCCACATCCGCAAGGGACTGGACATTGCCAAGGTCCAGGTGGCGGACACCACCGGCAGGCTCAGCCTGACCTTCTTCAACAACCGCTATGTCACGGACCTGCTGCAATACGGCAGGGAGTATATTTTCTACGGCGCGGTCTCCGGGGATTTTATCGGCTACAATATGACAAACCCCGTCTTTGAGCCGGTGGAGGCCCCCGGGGTGACCACCCGGCAGGTGCTGCCCATCTATCCGCTGACGGCGGGGCTGTCCAACCAGGTGCTGCTGAAGCTGGTCCGGCAGGCGCTTTCTGTGTGCGATCCTCCGGCGGAGGTTCTGCCCCGGGAGATCCGGGAGAAATATGAAATCCTCCCGGCGGAGGAGGCCTACCGGGTCATCCACCAGCCGGGCTCCATGGAGCAGGCGGAACAGGCCAAGAAAAGGCTGATCTTTGAGGAGTTTTTCGTATTCTCGGCGGGCCTCGCTCTGATGCGGGCGGCCCGGGCGGAGAAGCGGACCCAGCCCTATTTCAATTTGAATATGAAGCCCTTCTATGCCGCCCTGCCCTTCACCCTCACCGGGGCCCAGCGCCGGGCGGTGGAGGACATCCTCCGGGACTTTTCTTCCGGGGCCCCCATGAACCGCCTGGTCCAGGGGGATGTGGGCAGCGGCAAGACCATGGTGGCCGCGGCGGCGGTGTACTGCGCCGCCGGAAATCACAAGCAGTCCGCCTTCATGGCCCCCACGGAGATTCTGGCGGAGCAGCACTATGACTCTCTGAAAAAATTATTCGACCCCCTGGGCATCTCCCTGGCCCTGCTGACCGGGTCCATGCCCCTGAAGGAAAAACGGCAGGTCCGGGAGGCGCTGACCCAGGGCCGGGTCCAGGCGGTGGTGGGCACCCACGCCCTGCTTTCAGACGATACAGCCTTCCAGGATTTGGGCCTGGTCATCGCCGACGAGCAGCACCGCTTCGGGGTGGGCCAGCGGTCCAGGCTCTCCGGGAAGGGGGAGGACCCCCATCTTCTGGTCATGTCCGCCACCCCCATTCCCAGAACCCTGGCGCTGTTAATGTACGGAGATCTGGATGTGTCCATTCTGGACGAGCTGCCCCCCGGCCGGGAGCCGGTGGACACCTTCCTGGTGGGGGAGAGCTACCGGGCCAGGCTCAACGCCTTTATCCGAAAGCAGGTCCAGCAGGGGCACCAGTGCTTCATCGTCTGTCCGGCGGTGGAGGAAAACGAGGAGCTGGGCCTCAAGGCGGCCTCCGCCTGGGCGGAGACCTTGCAGAAAACCGTATTTCCGGACCTGCGGGTGGCGCTGCTCCACGGCCAGATGAAAAGCGCCGAAAAGGAGGCGGCCATGGCGGCCTTTTCCCGGGGGGAGGCCGATGTGATGGTGGCCACCACCGTGGTGGAGGTGGGGGTGGACGTGCCCAACGCCACGCTGATGGTGGTGGAGGACGCGGACCGGTTCGGCCTGAGCCAGCTCCACCAGCTCCGGGGCCGGGTGGGCCGGGGCCGGGCCAAGAGCTATTGCGTCCTGGTGAGCCACAACCAGAATCCCGAGACGCGGCAGCGGCTAAAGGCCCTGTGCGGGACCAACGACGGCTTTAAAATCGCCGAGGAGGACCTGCGGCTCCGGGGACCGGGAGATTTCTTCGGCTCCCGGCAGTCGGGACTGCCCGCCTTCCGGGTGGCGGACCTGAGCTGCGATATGACCACCCTCAAGGAGGCCCAGAGCGCCTCGGCGGCCTGGATCGACGCCCATGGCACCGAGGATTCCCCCGAGGCGGAGGCACTGCGGTCGCGGATCGGGGAGCTGTTCCGCCGGTCCGAGGGGACCATGAACTAGATGTTTGCCCAAATGAGAAAGGAGATACCCATGAAAAGAACACTTTTTCTGTACATACTGACCCTGGCCTTGGCACTGAGCGTGCTGAGTCCCCTGGCCATGGCGGCGGAGACCGGGGATATGGACTGGGAGGAGAGCAGCGAGATTGACGAAGTTCCCGCCGAAACTGTTGCCGAGAGCTGCGGCGAGGGCCTGCGCTGGAGCCTGGACGGAGGCATCCTCTCGGTCTACGGCAGCGGCGAGATCACCTCTGCCCCCTGGGAGGACCGGAAGGACGAGATCATCGCCCTGGTGCTCGACGGCGTCACCAAGGTGGGAGACGGGGCCTTTGCTAAGTGCGAGAACCTCAAGTCCATCGACTTTGGAGACGCCCTGAAGGAGACGGGAGACAGCGCCTTCCAGGGCTGCACCAGCCTGACGGCCATCGACCTGCCGGATACCTTCCGGCTCTTTGGGCCCAAGAGCTTTGAGGGCTGCACCAAGCTCACCATCGTCAACTGCGCCGGGCCCATGCCCTCCTTCCGGGGCAACTGCCTGTGGAACGGGTCCTATATCACCATCTACTATCCCGTAAGCAACCCCTGGCCCGAGGAACCGGTGGCGGAGCTCATGTACAACTTCGGCGAGCGGCTGGAGGTTCTGGCCGAGGGAACGGAATCGGAACACAACGAGGCGATTGAGACCCCCACGGTGCCGCCTACGGCTTCTACTGAGCCCCCTACGGAGGCAACCACCGCCCCCACCACCGCTCCCACAACGGCTCCCACCACGGAGCCGACCACCGTGCCCACCACAGAGGCCACCACGGCTCCTGCCACGGAGCCCTCCACCCAGGCGGTGACGGTGGCCGCTACGGAGGCGGTTACGGAGCCCATTGTGATTCCCACGGCCACGGAGCCCCAGGAGCCGGAGAAGGAACCCTCCGCCCTGAGCGGCGGGATCATCGGCCTGGTCCTCATTGTGGCGGTGATTACCTTCTTCTTGATCGGGGCCCTGGTTTACAAGGCATCCAGCCGGAAAAAGAAGTATTAAAAAATGCGGAAAGGGCTCTGCGCTGGACGGAGATATGCCCTTAAAACAAATTTAACAACTTCCGGGATAATCCACCATTTTTCGGTTACCCCGGAAGTTTTTTCCGTCAGAACGGAAAAAATAAAAAAATGGTTGTATCCGTGGAGAAAATGATGTAAAATAATATGACCAATGTCATGACCTGACCCTCCAGGGCCGGGCGCGCCTTTGACGCCTGGGGGCCCGTGTCATGAGGATTCCCAGAGGAAAAGCGGCTGCTTGAGGACGGCCCGTTTTTCACTGGATACCAGAATAAATTTACGGAAATGTTTACATTACGGAGGTACACATATGGAAAAACCCATTGTTCTTGTGATCATGGACGGCGTCGGCAAGGGCGACGGCGGCAGCGGCGATGCCGTGAAGGTCGCCAACACCCCCACCCTGGACCGCCTGCTGGAAACCTGCCCCCACACCTACCTCAAGGCCCACGGCACCGCCGTCGGCCTGCCCACCGACGACGATATGGGCAACTCCGAGGTGGGACATAACGCCCTGGGCTGCGGCCAGGTCTACTCCCAGGGAGCCAAGCTGGTGGGCGAGTCCATCGAAAACGGCACTCTCTTCCAGTCCGAGACCTGGAAGGAGCTCTCCGCCAACGCGGTTAGCGGCAAGGCCATGCACTTTTTGGGACTGCTGTCCGACGGCAACGTCCACTCGAACATCGCCCACCTCATCGCCCTGCTGCGCCAGGCAAAGAAGGATGGCGTGAAGAAGGCCTACTGCCACATCCTGCTGGACGGCCGGGACGTGCCCGCCACCTCCGCTCTTGAGTATGTGGATATACTGGAGAAGGTTCTTTCTGAGCTGAGCGCCGACGGCTGCGACTATGCCATCGCCTCCGGCGGCGGCCGTATGCAGATCACCATGGACCGGTATGAGGCCAACTGGGCCATGGTGGAAAAGGGCTGGCGCACCCATGTTCAGGGCCAGGGCCGGATGTTCGCCTCCGCGAAGGAGGCCATTGAAACCTACCGGGCCGAGACCGGCTGCATCGACCAGGATCTGCCCGCATTTGTGGTGGCGAGAGACGGCGCTCCTGTTGCCAAGATCGAAAACGGGGACAGCGTCATCCTCTTCAACTTCCGGGGCGACCGGGCCCAGGAGATCTCCCTGGCCTTCGACCGGAAGGACTTTGACAAGTTTGACCGGCCCGGCTACACCGGCGTGAAGTTCGCGGGCATGCTCCAGTACGACGGAGACCTGAATATCCCCGAGCATTACCTGGTCCAGCCCCCCGTCATCAAGAATACCCTGACCGAGGTCCTCTGCGCCGCCGGCATCCACGAGTACGCCCTGTCCGAGACCCAGAAGTACGGCCACGTGACCTATTTCTGGAACGGCAACCGTTCCGGCAAGGTGGACGAGAGCCTGGAGGTCTACGAGGAGGTGCCCTCCGACGTGATTCCTTTCGAGCAGGCTCCTGCCATGAAGTCCAGGGAGATCACCGAGAAGATGGTGGAGAACATGGCCTCCCACAAGTTCCAGTTCCTGCGCTGCAACTATCCCAACGGCGACATGGTGGGCCACACCGGCGTGATGGAAGCGGTGGTCTACGCCATGGAGTGCGTGGATAAGGGCCTGAAGGCCATTTTGGAGGCCGCTGACAAGTACGGCTACACCGTTCTCATCACCGCCGACCACGG
>DETX01000012.1 GCA_002362145.1 Clostridiales bacterium UBA3277 | reverse complement strand
CAGCTGAGCTATACCCCCATATTCTTTTCGCGTGTCTGTCTCAGACAGCTTTTGTATTATAACACAGCTGCGCGAAATGTCAAGGGGTATTTTACGCTTTTTTGAAATTTTTTAAAAGAGGGTCTGAGGGCCCTCAGACCCCCAGATAACCGCCCAGCAGCTTCAGCGTCGCGGCGACCGCATCCATGTGGCTGCGCTCATAGCCGTGGCTGGCGTAGACGCCTGGACCGATAAGCCCGTGGCGCAGATCGTAGCCCGCCCGGAGAGTTGTGTCCACGTCGGAGCCATAATAGGGATAGACGTCCACGGCGTAGGCGGCGTCGGTTTTCTTCGCGGCCTCGATGAGCTTGCCCACCACCGCGTAGCTGTAGGGTCCGGAGGAATCCTTGACGCAGATGCTCACCTGGCGCTCGGTGCAGCTCAGACCATCGCCTACGCAGCCCATGTCCACGGAGATGGCCTCCGTGACACCAGCCGGAACGGAGGCCGCGCCGCCGTGGCCCACTTCCTCGTAGACCGTGATGTGCAGATACGTCCGCCGGGGCAGGGTCAGACGGTTCTCCCGGATGTACTTCGCGAAGCCCAGCAGGATGCCCACGCTGAGCTTGTCGTCCAGGAAACGGCTCTTGAGGTAGCCGCTTTCGGTCCGGCGGGTCCGGGGGTCGAAGCAGACGAAGTCTCCCACCTCGATTCCCAGGTCCCGGACGTCCTGGGCGGAGGAGACATTCTCGTCCAGCACCACCTCGGTGGTGTCGAAGGTCCGGCCGGTATCCTTGTAAGCGCCGTTGACGTGGGCGGAGGCGTTGGACAGCTGAAAGGTGCCCTCATAGATCTTTCCCGCCCGGGTATAGACCCGGACGTTTTCCGTCTCGCCGTTTTCCGGGCGCATTCCGCCGATGCCGGTGAGCTGCAGGCGGCCGGTTCCCTTGATTCGGGCGACCATGCCGCCGAGGGTGTCGGCGTGGGCTTCCAAAAGCAGCCCGTCCGCTTCATTTTCGCCGCCCAGGTCCACCAGAACACCGCCCTTGGTGGTGATGGAGACGTCGAAGCCCAGATCGGCAAACTGCCGGAGGAGCCACTGGGCGGCCTTGTCCGTAAAGCCGGAGGGGGAGTCGATGGCCAGCAGGGCCGCGGCCTTCTCCCAGGCGAATTCCGCGTAAGAGGAAATGTTCATGTTATTCTCCTAAAATGATAAAATGCCAAACTCCCGCGATTTCCCGCAGAAGATGGTTGAAAAGCTGTGTGGGCCGGGAAGTCCGGGCCGGGATGCCCACGGCCTCCACGCCGCATTTTTTCGCCAGCAGCTCCGCCCGGAACAGGTGGTACTCGCTGGACAGGACGCCGATCTTCTCCGGACGGCGGCCGGTGGTTTTTTCGATCAGATCCAGGGAAAAATTCAGGTTTTCCCAGGTGGATTTGGACGCTTCCTCCCGGAGGAGGCGCTTGGGGTCAATGCCAAGGGTGGCCAGCTCCCGGTACATACACTCCGCTTCGGTGATGGGCTCGTCGGAGCCAAGACCGCCGGAGAGGACGGCCACGGTGTCCGGGTGGTCCTCCAGGTATTCATAGGCGGCGGTGATCCGGTCCCACAGGGACACGGAGGGGCCGTCGGGCCGGACCTTGGCCCCCAGAACCACCACATAGTCCACTTCCTCCCGGGAGGGAAAGCAGGCGGAGCGGAGGATAAAGCCCTCGGTGACGGCGGCGGCGAGAATCCCCAAGGCCAGGCAGATGGTAAAGACTGTCCGCACCGCGTGGACGGGGCCGGGAAATGCGGGCAGCAGGCTCCGGGTGATTTCATAAAAAGCCAGGATTCCCGCCAAAATACAGCAGACCAGGGCCGAAAAGCTGTACCCCGGCAGGCAGAATTTCAGCACACCGGCGGCAAAAAGAAGGCCCCCGCAGAGCAGCCAGGGCAGCAGGTGGAATTTCATATGGGCCCTCCCCTTTGTGTAAAGATACCGCTACCTTATCACGTTTTTCGGGAAAAAACAATCGTTTCGGCTGGAAATTCATAAAACCTTAAGAAAAAGAGAGAAAACCACTGACAAAGCGCAGCTATTCGCCGCAATCGTGGCAGATAGCTGCGCTTTGCAGAATTCAAATCAAATGGAATTTAGACGTCCTTGCTCTTGGTGGCAATCTCCATGAGGCACTTGGCCATAAATTCGTCGGGGGTCATGGCGCCCAGGTCGTCGCCCTTGCGGGTACGGACGGACACGGTGCCGTTTTCCATATCCCGGTCGCCCACCACCAGCATATAGGGGATCTTCTGCATCTGGGCCTCCCGGATCTTGTAGCCCAGCTTCTCAGAGCGGCAGTCGCTTTCCGCCCGGAGGCCAGCGTCGGTAAGACGGGCTTCCAGGGACTTTGCGTACTCGTGGGCACGTTCGGTGACCGGCAGAACCTTTACCTGAACCGGGGCCAGCCACAGGGGGAAGGCTCCGGCGAAATGCTCGGTGATCACACCGATGAACCGTTCGATAGAGCCGAATACCACCCGGTGAATCATCACGGGACGGTGCTTCTGACCATCTTCACCGGTGTATTCCAGGTGGAACCGCTCAGGCAGCTGGGAGTCCAGCTGAATGGTGCCGCACTGCCAGGTCCGGCCCAGGCAGTCCTCAATGTGGAAGTCCAGCTTGGGACCGTAGAACGCGCCGTCGCCCTCGTTGATGATGAAGTCCTTGCCCATGCCGGTGATGGCCTTCTTCAAAATCTCCTGGTTGGCTTCCCATTCCTCCACGGTGCCAATGTGATCCTCGGGCATGGTGGACAGCTCCACGGTGTACTTCAGGCCAAACACATTGTACACCTCGTCGAACAGGCGAACCACATTCTGAATTTCTTCCTCCATCTGATCCCGGGTCATGAAGATGTGGGCGTCGTCCTGGGTGAAGCACCGGACACGGAACAGACCGTGGAGAGCGCCAGACAGCTCATGGCGGTGCACCAAACCCAGTTCGCCCACCCGAAGGGGCAGGTCACGGTAGGAGTGGGGCTCGCTGGCATAGACCAGCATACCACCGGGGCAGTTCATGGGCTTGATGGCGTAGTCCTCTTCGTCGATGACGGTGGTGTACATATTGTTTTTATAGTGACCCCAGTGGCCGGACTGCTCCCACAGCTGACGGTTCAGAATCATGGGGGTGGAAACCTCCACATAGCCATAGCGCTTGTGCACCTGGCGCCAGTAGTCGATCAGGGTGTTCTTCAGAACCATGCCCTTGGGCAGGAAGAAGGGGAAGCCGGGGCCGTAGTCGGTGAGCATAAACAGGCCCAGGTCCTTGCCGATCCGGCGGTGATCACGCTTCTTGGCCTCTTCGATCCGCTGCAAGTGCGCTTCCAGGTCCTCCTTGTTGGGGAATGCGATGCCGTAAATTCTCTGAAGCATCTTCCGCTTGGAGTCGCCCCGCCAGTAAGCGCCGCAGGAGGAGGTCAGCTTAAAGCCGTTGTGCTTGATGCGGCCGGTGTGGTCCAGGTGGGGACCGGCGCACAGGTCGGTGAAGTCGCCCTGGGTATAGAAGGAGATGACGGCATCCTGGGGCAGGTCCTGGATCAGCTCCACCTTATAGGGCTCGTTCTTCTCCTGCATATAGGCGATGGCCTCTTCCCGGGGCTTTTCGCTGCGGACGATGCTCAGGCGCTCCTTGCAGATCTTCTTCATCTCGGCCTCGATCTTCTCAAGATGCTCGGGGGTGAAGGTGAAGGGGGCGTCAAAGTCGTAGTACCAGCCCTCGTCGATGGCGGGGCCGATGGCCAGCTGCACCTCCGGCCACAGACGCTTCACGGCCTGGGCCATGACGTGGGAGCAGGAGTGCCAGTAGGTCTTGCGGTACTCGGGGTTTTCAAAGGTGTACAGGTTTTCGTTTTCCATAGGGTTTACCCTCCTTTAAGATTGGGGGCAGAATATAGAAAATCCCACCCCTGACAAGATCAGGGGTGGGATACTAATTATGATAGCATTCCACGGTTCCACCCTGGTTACGATGCAAAAACATCGTCACTCATTGACGCGGTAACGGGCGCACCCGGCATGGCATTTCCGCCAATGCGGCTCGGAAGTGGTATCGTCTCCGGCAGGGGAACAGGACCCTTTCAGCCTATGGGCCCCTCTCTGGGTTTCTTACGGGAGACGCGTGTCTTCGTCGTTGCCTTTATGGTATTCAAGGTAGCACATCCCGGGCCCAAAGTCAATCCCTCCGGAGAGATTTTTTCTCCGATGGGTTGCCATAACGCCCTGCCGCCTTGCTTTTACAAGAGGTAACATAATATGACAGGTTATGGCAACTGCCGTAACTTATTGTTACAAAATGCAAGAAATAGCGACGGCATACGACCGCCGCCAGGTTGCGGCGTTGACATAAATTCGTTAACAATAATCTGTAAAAAGTTGACGAAACCTGTAAAAAACAAAGAAATACTTGACTTTTTGAGATTATTTGTTATAATAAAGCCATCCTGGATCGCGGAAAACGAAATGTAACTTTTCGACACCAAAATAGAATCCAGGAACGAAACCCATTGCAGGAAAGAGGGAGAGAGATCATGCCAAGACCCAAGGGACGGTACGCAAGGCCCAGGAAAAAAGGCCGTCGGCTGCCGTTGTGCCTGGCCGGAGCCGCCATTGCCGTGGTGCTCACGGGAACGGTCTTTGTCCAGCGGGCCTTTGCCACCACCTACGTCATTACCGACGGAGATACGGTGATGACCTACACCTCCTTCGCCACGGACCCGGCCCAGGTGCTGGGAGAGGCGGGCCTTTCCTTAAATGAGAACGATACCTTCACCACCCAAGCGGTGGAGGGCACGGAGACCATCACCATCCGCCGTGCCCGCAGCGTCACCATCGAATACCATGGGAGCACCAGGATTGCGTCGGTCCAGGAGGGGACGGTAGGGGAGCTGCTGTCCCAGATGAACCTGGAGCTGACCGGAGAGGACCTGGTCTCCCATGGTATGGATGCCCCCCTCATGGACGGCATGGTGATCCGGGTGGACCGGCTCACCACCGTTCAGGAGGTCTACTGTGTGCCGGAGCCCCATGAGGTGCGGGTGTGCGACGACCCCTCCCTTCCCGCCGGGACGGAGGAGGTGCTCATTGGGGGTAAGGACGGAGAGCTGATGTGCACCGCCGACGTGACCTACCGCAATGGCCAGGAGATCTGCCGCCAGGTCCAGTCCAAAACCAGAACCCGGGCGCCGGTGACGGAGATCATCGGCCGGGGCACCGGCAGTGCCGGGACGGAGGAAAACGGCCTGGAAATCGGCGACGGCTACATAAAGCTGCCCACCGGGGAGCTGCTGACCTACACCCGCAAGGACACTGTCCGGGCCACGGCCTACACCCATACCGACTCCGGCTGTGACCTGGTCACGGCCACCGGGACCACCGTCCACCGGGGCACCGTAGCGGTGGACCCCCGTTACATCCCCTACGGTACCCGGATGTTCATTGTGGCCAGCGACGGAAGCTACGTCTACGGCCTGGCCGCCGCCGAGGACTGCGGCGGCGATATCAAGGGAGACAGAATGGATTTGTATCTTCCCACCTATGAGGAGTGCCGGGAGTTCGGCCGCCGCCGGTGCACCATCTATTTCCTGGGCTGATCTGGCCCGTATTTCAAATCCGTATTGCAAACCCGTCTTTCTTTTGGTATGATAGGTATCAAAAGAAAGGCGGGTTTTTATGATCGACGTTTGCGACATCCAGGTGATGAAGCCCCTGCTTCAGGAGCAGGGCTTCCACTTTTCCAAGGCCAAGGGCCAGAATTTTCTCATCGCCCCCTGGGTGCCCAAGACCATCGCCCAGGAGGCGGGGGTGGATGCCTCCGCCGGGGTTTTGGAGATCGGACCCGGGGTGGGGCCCTTGACCCAGCAGCTGTGCCTCCGGGCGGGAAAGGTCTGCGCCGTGGAGCTGGACCGGCGATTAGAGCCCATCCTCCAAAAGACCGTGGGGGAATTCCGGAACCTGGAAATTCTCTGGGACGACGTGCTGAAGCTGGACATCCCGACCCTGATCACGGAAAAATTTCCCGGCCTGCGGCCCATGGCCTGTGCCAACCTTCCCTATTATATTACATCTCCCATCCTCACGGCCCTGCTGGAAGCGGAGTGCTTTCAGTCCGTCACGGTGATGGTCCAAAAGGAGGTGGCCCAGCGGATTGCCGCCGCCCCGGGCTCGGAAAACTACGGGGCCTTTACGGTGTTCTGCCAGTACTACGCCCAGCCGAAGCTCCTCTTTGACGTACCGGCCCACTGCTTTCTGCCCCAGCCCAAGGTGACCTCGGCGGTGGTCCAGCTCGTGGTCCGGCAGGAGAGGCCCTGGGTGATTCCCGACGAGAAGCTCTTTTTCCGGACGGTCCGGGCCAGCTTTGCCATGCGGCGCAAGAAGCTCAGCAACGGCCTGGCGGCGGCCTTTCCCGAACTGGGGAAGGACGGGGCCCGGGAGGTCATATTGGCGGCGGGCTTGCCGGAGAATATCCGGGGGGAGGACCTGGGGATTCCGGAATTTGCCCGAATTGCCGAAGAAATCGGCAGATGGTGCGGCGCCTGAGAAAACGGAGGCAATCACAGATGATTGAACTGAGAGAGAGAACAGAAAGACACGTCCGCATTTACTTTGCGCGGACCCGGGACCCGGAGATTCAGGCGATGCTGCCTCAGGCGGCGTCCACAGTGGAGGAAGCACTGGAAAGCTATGGGAAAACCCTGCTTCCCGGTGCGGACAGCTTCGGGCGAACCATTTATGTGGACGGAGTTTATGTCGGCGACATCTGGTGCTACGGGATTCATTCAAAAGAGACGCCCGATGCCATGCTCAGCTACTGCCTGTTTGAAAAGACGCTCTGGGGCAGGGGAATTGCCACGGAGGCATTACGGCTGTTTCTGGAGGAAATTGTACGGCGGTATGATTTGAGGACGGCAGGCGCCTTTGCCTACGCCGCCAACCGGGCATCCCTGGGGGTGCTGGAGAAAAATGGGTTTGCGCTGGTGGAATGTTTTGTCGAAGATGGTGTGAAATCTGTTTATTATCAGAAAGACGTGGGAGGTAAGCGATGATCAAGTTTGTATTTCTTGACCTGGACGATACGATTTTGGATTTCCACAAGGCAGAGCGCATTGCCCTGAGCAAGACCCTCCGGGCCTTTGGCGCCGAGCCGGAGGAGCATCTGCTGCACCGCTACCACCTGATCAACAAGGCCCACTGGGAAATGCTGGAGCGGGGGGAGCTGACCCGGCAGCAGGTGCTGGTGGGCCGGTTCGACGTCCTCTTCCGGGAGCTGGGGCGGCCCCAGGACCCCGCCGCCATCGCCAGGTGCTACGAAGAGAATCTGGGCATCGGCCACTACTTCCTGCCCGGGGCCCTGGAGGCCGTCAAGTCCCTGAAGGAAAAGTACCATCTGTATCTTGCCAGCAACGGCACCGCCAGCGTTCAGCGCAGCCGACTAACCAGCGCCGGGCTGTATCCCTATTTTGACGACATCTTCATTTCCCAGGAAATGGGGGCGGACAAGCCCTCCCGGGCGTATTTTGACCGGTGCTTTGAAAGAATCCCGGATTTTCGGCCCGACCAGGCCGTTATGGTGGGCGACAGCCTGACCTCCGACATGGCGGGCGGGAGAAACGCGGGGCTGCGGACCATCTGGGTCAATCCCGACCACTTGGGCTGCCCGGACCCCGGGCCGGACTACGAAATTGAGAGCATCACCCAGCTGGAAGCACTGCTGGAAACGCTGTAGAGGAGGAAATTATGGAATACGAACTGGTTCACGAGATCCAGAATCTGTGCCGCAACAACCAGATGCGGGACGTGTTTTTCGAGGAAGTGACCTGCGGGGACCCGGTGGAATACCTGCGCCAGCGCCTTCGGGGCAGGTGCCTGGAGCTCACCGCCGAGCCCGGACCCGGCGGGAGTGTGACGGTATTCGCCACGGTGGACGGCCTTATTGAAAAATTTATCTTTACGCCCATTTGATTTTCATAGTTTGTGCAAAATTCAAGCGATTTTTGGGTTGAATTTGGAGGGAATGTGTGATACGATATGCTTGTATCGATATGGGCGCAGTATGCCCATTTGATCATTTCCCAACATGAAAATGAAAAAGCAAAAATTAGGAGGTAAATTTATGTCTGTTGTGGATATCATGGACAAGCGTTCCGCTTTCTCCTTCGAGGTCTTCCCCCCCAAGACCGACGTGGGCATGGAGAAGCTGTGCGGTGAGGGTGGCGTGCTGGAGAAGCTGTACACCCTGAATCCCGACTACATTTCCTGCACCTACGGCGCCGGCGGCACCAACGTGGGCAAGAACCTGGAGGTTCTGGACAAGATCACCAAGGACGGCAAGACCGTCGGCGTGACCCACTTCACCTGCATCGGCAACACCAAGGAAGGCATCAAGGAGCAGCTGCAGACCTATCTGGACCATGGCATCAACCACATGCTGGCCCTGCGGGGCGACCTGCCCTTCGGCTGGACCGGCACCGGCGGCGATCTGCACTACGCCACCGAGCTCGTCAAGTTCGTCCGCAAGGAGTTCGGCGACAAGTTTACCATCGCCGTGGCCGGCTCTCCCGAGGGCCACATCGCCTGCCGCTCCCTGGAGGCCGACATCGCCTTCCTGAAGCAGAAGCAGGACAACGGCGCTGACTACATCATGACCCAGCTGTGCTGGGATATGGACCAGTTCCGCTACTGGCTGGACGCCATCCGCGCCGCCGGCATCTGGCTGCCCGTGGACGTGGGTATCATGCCCATCCTGGACCAGGCTGCCACCATTAACATGGCCCTCAGCCGCAACGGCTGCGTGATGCCCCGCGCCCTGTGCGAGATCATCTCCAAGAACTGGATCTTCCCCAACCCCTTCGTGAAGGACCCCTTCGACGCCGACGTGGAGGGCAAGAAGGCCTCCTTCAAGGCTGCCGGCATCGAGTACACCATCAACCAG
>DETX01000119.1:7966-10745 GCA_002362145.1 Clostridiales bacterium UBA3277 | reverse complement strand
TTCAGCCTGCCGCTGATGGCCTCCAACATCCTCCAGGTCCTCTTCAACATGGCGGACATCGCTGTGGTGGGCCAGTTCTCCGGCCCCCTGTCCCTGGCGGCGGTGGGCTCCACCACCACCGCCGTGACCCTCTTCACCGGCTTTCTCATCGGCTTCGGCGGCGGAATCAACGCCCTCGTGGCCCGGTACTTCGGCGCCGGGGACGAGGGAGAGCTTCGCCGGACCGTCCACACCTCGGCCCTGCTGTGCCTGATTCTGGGGCTTTTCATGACCGCCGTGGGTCTGGTGGGCTCCCGGCCCCTGCTCACCGCCCTGCACACGAAACCGGAGCTGCTGGACAAGGCGGCTCTCTACATGCAGCTCTACTTCTGCGGTATGCCCGCCCTGGCCCTGTACAACTTCGGCAACGCCGTATACAGTGCCATCGGCGACACGAAAAAGCCCCTGATCTTTCTGCTCATCTCCGGTGTGCTCAACGTGGCGCTGAACCTGGTGTTTGTCATCGTCTGCCGGATGGATGTGGCCGGTGTGGCCATTGCCAGCATTCTCTCCCAATATGTCTCCGCCGTGCTCATCCTGGCCACCCTCTTCCGCTGCCGGGAGGTATGCGGGCTCCGCCTCCGGGATCTGCGGCTCACCCGCCGGAACTGCCGGGAGGTCCTGGGGCTTAGCCTTCCCTCCGGCATCCAGAACGGCATTTTCTACCTGGCGAATATGTTCATCCAGCTGGGCGTCAACTCCTTTGACACCGTCATGGTGGCCGGCAACTCCGCCGCCGCCAACACCGACGGCCTGGTCTTTGACGTGATGGCCGCCTTCTACACCGCTTGCAGCAGCTTCATCGGCCTCAACTACGGCGCCGGAGACATCCGCCGGGTGAAAAAGAGCTACCTCATCTGCCTGGCTTACTCCTTTGGGGTGGGGGCGATTCTGGGCACATCGTTGTTCCTGTTCGGACCGGCCTTTCTGTCTCTGTTCACCCAGGACCCCGCCGTCATCGCGGCGGGTATGAAGCGGCTGACCATCATGGGCCTGTGCTACGGCATTTCCGCCTTTATGGACAACGCCATTGCCGGATGCCGGGGCCTGGGCAGAAGCCTTGTGCCCATGGTCATGGTCATCTGCGGCTCGGTGATCTTCCGCATCATCTGGGTGTATACCGTCTTTGCCTGGCTGCCCACCTTTACCGCGCTGTATCTGGTATATCCCTTCTCCTGGGTCCTGACGGCGCTGTTCGAAAACTGGTACTTTGTCCGCTGCTACCGCCGGGCCAAGGCAAGTCTCTCCTGATCATTCCCCCTTTTTCGGAAAAATTTTATTTTCGCGAAACCAGGGGGGAAATTTGTCGATCCTATTTATTATAGATGAGAGGAGGATGCCCCTTGGAGGATGAAAAAATCATCTCCCTCTACTGGGACCGAAACGAGACGGCCATCCAGGAGACGGAGACAAAATACGGGCGGTATCTCATGAAGATCGCCTGCAACATACTAAACGACCGGGAGGACAGCCAGGAGAGCGTCAACGACACCTATCTCGCCGCCTGGGACTCCATGCCGCCCCACCGTCCGGGCATCCTGCAGGCGTATCTTGCCAAGCTCACCCGGCGCATTTCCATCGACCGCTTCCGCTACCGCACCCGGGACAAGCGCCGGGGCAGCCAATACGCCCTGTCCCTGGAGGAGCTCTCCGAGTGTGTCTCCGGCGGCGACACCACTGAGGAAGCGGTGAATGTCAAGCTCCTGGCGGACGCCATCGGGGTTTACCTGCGGCTCCAGACGGAGACGGCCCAGACGGCCTTTCTGTGCCGGTACTACTACTTAGACTCCCTCCGGGAAGCCGCCATGGCCTGCGGCCTTTCCGAAAGCGCCTGCAAATCCCTGCTCCACCGGACCCGGACAGGGCTCCGGGAGTATCTGAAACAGGAGGGATTTCTATGACCGTTGACCAGCTTCACGACGCCCTGACCCTTCTTCCGGCGGATCTCGTCGCCCAGGCGGACCGGCACCGGGGCCGTCCCCGCCGGGCTTCCTTCTGGCGGCCCCTGGCCGCCATGGCAGCCTGCCTGGCGCTGGTGATGGGCTGCGGCTTCTTCTTTTTCACCAATGTCCTTCGCTGCGGGTCCTCCGCCCCGGCCCTGTCCGGGGACAAGGCCATGGCCCCCACCTACGCCGAAACCGCCGCGGACAATGAGGCTTTGCCCGAAACCGCCGCGGGCGATGCGGCTCTGCCCGAAGCCCTGCCCCAGGAGCCGGACACCGGAGCCGCCGCCGAGGGATTCCTGATCCAGCCCCCGGCGCTGACCCTCACCGCCGGAGACAGCTCCCTGACCGTAAACTGCGCCTCCTGCTCCTGGCGCAGCGGAGAGGAGGACTGGGCAACCAGCGGGGCCGCCCCCACGGACCCGGAGTCGCTGCCCCTTCTGGACGCCGAGACCCCGGAGGTATCCCTGTCCTGGCCCACGGTGCCGGAGAGCGTCACCCTGCAATCCCGGACGGAGAATGTGGAAATTCCCGTTTTGGGAGAGGCCCTGACCCTGGAAAAGGGCGGCGTGTATGAACTCACCGCCCGCTGGCCGGAGGGCGAGGCCACCTACGTTTTTCGGATGAACGCCAACTGGGAGGGCTGACGCCCCGAATTTTGGAGATTCCCCATAGAAAAAGGCCTCGCAGAGTTTGCCGCCGCAGCGGCAAATAAAGTCAAATCATTTTTTGCCGGGGCATGTACCTGGCAAAAAATACCTCTCAGGCTGCAAGTGTGCGAGTTGTGCGCCGCAGGC
>DETX01000119.1:0-7699 GCA_002362145.1 Clostridiales bacterium UBA3277 | reverse complement strand
AGTTGTGCGCCGCAGGCGCACAAGGAGTGCGCTAAGCAGACTGCCATCTTCCCGGCGGAAAGCCCCGAAGGGGATTTTCGCCGAACAAAAAGTCCCATGCTTACGCATGGGACTTTTCTTGTGGGTTTGATTACTGGGCAGCGGCAACAGAGGTGGTGTGCAGCTGGGCATCGTTGTACCAGTACAGATAGCCCTCCAGGTCCACCACATCGCCAACCTTCAGCTCCTTGACGGCCTTGTAGACGTCGGAATCCTTATCGCGGAGGTAGGACTCCACGGTGAAGGAGTAGGTCTTGCCGTCCAGGGAGACGTTGAAATACAGGTCGTCGCCCTCCTCGCCGGAGCCGTCCCACTTGTACAGGTAGGCAGCGCCCTCGTCGTTGGCGGCCTCCACGGTCAGACCCTTGAGTGTGACAAACTCATTCTGATGGGCGGCCAGATCGTCGGTGCCCAGCAGAGCGGTCAGGTCGGCGGCCTCAGCCACAAAGCTGTCCCCCTCCACGAACTCGAAGGTGCCGTTCATGATCTCCACTTCGCCGTTCCACTCGGCCTTATCGCCGGTGACGCGGATCTTGGTGCCGGGAACCATCTTGGCGGCGTCCTCTTCAGAGCAGGCCAGCTCGTACAGGAACATGGCGCCCTCGGGGCTCTGGGCGTAGACGGTGATCTTATCCTCCCACCAGGACTGATGGGCCTGGACATAGGTCTCCACGGTGACCTTGGAGTCCACCTCAGCGGCCATGTACTCTTCATAGGTCATGACGGTGTTCTCCTCGGCGGGAGCGGTGGTCTCAGCCTCGGTGGGGGCCTCGGTAGTTGCCTCAGTGGCAGCCTCGGTGGTCTCCGGGGCAGCCGTGGTGACAGGGGCCTCGGTCTTGGCGCAGGCGGCCAGGGCCAGGACCATCGTCACTGCCAGCAGCATTGCAATCAGCTTTTTCATGAATCTTATCTCCTTTTCATTGGTTGTGCTTCGCACGGGTCCATTATACAACGGCTTACGTAAAAATCAAGTTTGAATGGAAAAGTTTATGATTTTTTCTTATTTCTCTGGGAATTGAGGGCATAAATCCCCATGGCGGCCCAGACGGCGGCCAGAGCGATGAGCAGTGCCCTGGCCTCCCCGGGGAGCGGCCCCAATTCCGCCTTGCCGGAGGCGGCGCTGATCTGGTCCAGCCGGTAGAGGGCGGCGACGTTTTCATAGGCCGCCTCCAGGAATTCTTCGTCGATGGTCTGCCCCTGACGGGCGGCCAGGTTCACGTCCTCAATGAGCTGCCCGGCGGCGTTACGCAAGGAAGCGGAGCCATTGAACACCGGGGTTACGAAGGTATTCTGGGTGTTGTCCCGGAGGAGCTGGGCGGCGTCCAGCTTGACGCTGTAGTGCAGCTCCTGATCCTCCCCCCGGCGGGAGAGGTAGTCCTGGTATTCCGTGCTGAGCTGGGCCTTTAAGGTCACGGGGACATAGCCCTCCGTCTGGGAGTAGGCGATCTGGACGTCGTTGGTCAGCAGATACTGGGCGAAGAGCCAGGAGGCCAGCACTTCCTGGGGGTCCTCCTTCTGGAACACACACAGCGACGGGCCCTGGGAGATCATTTGGGGGTTCGCCGGGTCGTACTGGGGAATGGCCATGACAGCAGTCTCAAACTCCACCACCTTGTCCTGGGGGATGTCCATCAGGGGGGCGTCGGAACCCATCCAGGTGGCTCCCGCCGTGGAGTCGATGGCAAAGATGCACTGGCCGGCGTTTAAGTAGTTGGCGGGATAGCCCGCACGCTTGAAGGTGTTAAAGGACCGCTCGGCGGAGTGGGCGGCAATGGTCCGCAGAATCTCCCCCGTGTCCTCGTTGAAGATCTGAATCTCTCCCAGGGCGGTGGAGTAGCCCCCCTCCCGCTGGCGAAGCATCTGGATCATCATGTTGTCCGTGGACTTGTAGATAAAGGGAATGAGGACCTTCTGGCCGTTTAGCAGGAAGTTGCCGTCGGCGTCCTTTTCCATGGCCGTCTGGGAGACCTCAAAGACAAAGTCCCAGGTCAGCACCTCCGGCAGGGTGTAGCCCAGCTTCTCCACAAAGTCCTTGTTTACATAACAGGCTTCCGTGGAGCGCATAAAGGGGACGGCATAGTGGCGGCCTCCGATGGCGCACTCCCCCAGAAACTCCGGGACAATTTCCGTCTGCCCGGGGCCGTCAAAGCGGAGCTCGCTGCCCCCCAGACCGTACTTGGGATTGGAAAAGAGCTCGTCCAGGGGGGCCACGGTGTTTTCGCCGGTGAGATAGGTGGCAATGTGGTCCGGGTAGGTGATGCAGACGTTGGGGGTGGTGTTGGTGGAGATGTTGGTGATCACATCGTTGTAGATCTTCCCGTAGTCGGTGTACAGCCGCAGATTCACGGTGATGTTGGGATACAGGGCCTGAAAATCCTCAATGGCCTGCTTGTAGATGTTCACCTGGGTCATATTGGTGTCGTTTTTGGCCCAGAAGGTGATCTCATAGTTCCGGCTCCCGTCGAAGCTCTCGGGAATCTGGAAGGGGGCCTTCTCCCGGGAGCCGTGGCAGCCGGTGAGGCTCAGCAGCAGCGCCAGGGCCGCAAGAATGCAAATCAGCTTTTTCATCCCTTCACCCCTCCCCTGGCCACGCCTGCCATGATCTTTTTGCGGAAGATCAGAAACAGTACGATCAGCGGCACGGAAATGACCACCACCGCGGCCATCATGGCCGGGATATTTTCCCGACCGAAGCCGTTTTCCCGGATCTCCTGGATGCCCCCGGAGACCAGATAATAGCTGGGGTCGTCGGTGATGAGCCGGGGCCAGACGTAGCTGTTCCAGCACTCGATGACCTTCAAAATGGTGACGGTGATGATGGTGGGCCTGCAGATGGGGATCATGACCTTCCACAGATACCGCAGGTCCGAGGTGCCGTCCACCTTGGCGGCGTAGTACAATTCGTCCGGAATCTGGGCGAAGTTCTCCCGGAGCAGGTAGATGTAGAACACCGAGGTGACGCTGGGAAGGATCAGGCCCGTGAAGGTGTTGCGCAGCCCCAGATCCGTGATGGTGACGTAGTTCGTAATGACCACCAGCTCTCCGGGGATCATCATAAAGGAGAGGAAGAGGGTGAACACCAGGTCCTTCCCCCGGAAATTGAGGCGGGCGAAGGCAAAGGCCGCCAGGATGGTGACCACCAGCATGATGGCGGTGGTGATGACGGTGAAGAGGATGGTATTGACAAAGTACCCCGCCAGAGGCACAGCCGTGAAGGCGCTCTGATAGTTTTCCAGGGTGGGCGAGAGGGTGTAGAGCTTGGGCACCCACTCGGCGTTGTAGGCGCCGTAGCTTTTCACCGAGGTCAGCACCATCCAGTAGAAGGGGAACAGCACCAGCACCGCCCAGAGCGTCAGAAAGACGTAGGTGATGCCTCTTCGGATGTTTGCCCGGCGGGCGGCGGCCCGTTCAATGGATTCGTAGTCCATGGTTTGCGCCTCCTTAGTAGTGGACGTGCTTCTTGCTCACCAGCAGGTTGACGCAGGTGATGGTCAGCACAATGGCAAAGAGCACGATGGCCCCGGCGGACGCGTAGGAGGGGTAGCCGCCGGAATTGCCATAGAGCATATCGTAAATATAGCCCACGATGGTGTTCATCCCCGCCGCGTTCAGGTCCACGCCGAAGAGGGCCACGGCGTCGGAATAGGCCTTGAAGGCCCCGATGAAGCCGGTGATGACCAGATAGAACACCGACGGGGAGATCATGGGCAGGGTAATTTTCCAGAAGATGCGCCCCTTGGAGGTGCCGTCCACCCGGGCGGCGTTGTAGTAGGTCTGGTCCACGGAAGCCAGGGCTCCGGTGAGGATGAGGATTTTAAAGGGCATGACCACCCACACGGTGTAGACGCACAGCACCAGCATTTTGGCCCAATAGGGGCCGGAGATGAAATCCACCGGACCCAGGCCGAAAAGCCCAAGCACCAGGTTCGCCAGGCCGTCGGAGTAGGGCGTCTGCTGAAACAGGATCATAAACACCAGACCCACGGCCAACGTGTTCGTCACATAAGGAAGAAAATAGACGGTCTGGTACAGCTCCCGGAGCTTCTCTATGGAACTCAGGCCCACGGAGATGAGCAGGGCCAGGCCCGTGGACAGGGGCACGGTGATGATCACCAGCAGGAAGGTATTTTTCAGCGCCTGAAGAAAATAGGGGTCATGGAGCACATAGGCGTAGTTATAACCGCCGATGCCGAAATAGGTCTGGGAGGCGAAATTATACCCCTCCTCAAAGGAGTAGATAAAGACATCCACCAACGGATAGACCAGAAAGGCGCCCAAAAACGCCATGGCCGGCAGCAGATACAGCCAGCCCTTTTTGTTGTTTTGTTCCATACGCGCTTCCTCTTTTCCGCCGTCCCAGGGACCGGGTCGGCCCGATTTTTCATTTTTTCCCAAAAGGATTCATAGTTTATTCACCGCTCATGGCAATTTCTCTGATAAAATGGGGAAAATACCAGAATATGGAGGGAACCCCTATGAGCGACGGCAAGAACTTTCTCCCCCGCATCGAAAGCCAGCTCCGGCATAACATCCTAGAAATCCCGGAGGAGGTCTATCAGGCCAGCGGCATCCTCATCTACGGGCGGCGCATCAAGTCCCTGGTATTCTCCACGGACCTGGCCATCATCCGCAACTGCAACGCCGACGCGGTCTTTGCGGTATACCCCTTCACGCCCCAGCCGGCCATCGGCGAGGCGATCATCAAGCACTCCTACATCCCGGTGTTCTGCGGCATCGGCGGCGGCACCACCAAGGGGCTTCGCACCGTGGGCCTTGCCAAGGACGCCGAAAGCCAGGGGGCCCTGGGCGTGGTGCTCAACGCCCCCGTCACGGACCTGAACCTTCTGGCTGTGGCCAAGGCTGTGGACATCCCCGTGGTCATCACCGTGACCCGTGAGGATACGGACATCGCCGCCCGGCTGGATGCCGGGGCCTCCATTTTAAATGTCGCCTGCGCGGCAAACACCCCCAGGGTGGTGGAGAAAATCCGAAGGGATTTTCCCAGCATTCCCATCATCGCCTCCGGCGGCAACCAGCCGGAGACCATCCGCCGGACCGTCGAGGCCGGCGCCAACGCCATCACCTATACCCCGCCCTCCACTCAGGTTCTCTTCCGGACCCTGATGGACAAATACCGGGAATAATCCGGCAGAAGGTGTATGAATCCAGTTTAGAAGATTCTTCCGAAAAAGTCAACACTGAAAAGCCCTGGCGTACTCCGGCCCAGGGCTTTTTTGCGGCATCGCCCCCCGGTCTTGCGGATTTTTGGGCTTTGTGATATCATAGGCAAAAGTATCCCTGCCCTCCCCCGGCACGACGCCCGGCTCTTCCCGGAGGGCCGCAGAAACAGAAAGGAACCTGGTTATGTGTGACAGAATCATTTCTTTTGCGTCCATCCCAAATGCCCGGGACCTGGGCGGACTGACTACAACCCGGGGCCAGCGCATCCGCCGGGGGCTTCTGCTCCGCTCGGCCAGCCTCTGCGGCGCCGCCGAACAGGACATCCGCGCGCTGGAAAACCATTACCATCTGAAAAAGGTCATCGACCTGCGCACCGGGATGGAGCGGCAGGAAAAGCCCGACGCCGCCGTCCCCGGGGCCGAAATCTGCCCCATTCCGGTGTTCGACGTGCGTATGGCCGGAATCTCCCACGAAAACCGGGACTTCCAGCTCAGCGACATTCCCCCCATGGAAGCGCTGTACCGGAATATGGTGGCGGACCCGGACTGCCGGAAAAATCTGGGCCGGGCCGCCATGGCCGTCATGGACCAGGACTTCTCCTCCGGGGCCGTTCTCTGGCACTGCACCGAGGGAAAGGACCGGTGCGGGCTCCTGGCCGCCGTTTTGCTGCTGGCTCTGGAAGTGGACCAGCAGACCATCCTCCAGGATTATCTGCTGACCAATGTGGTAAACGGGCCCAAGGCGGAGATTTACGCCCAGAAACTGCTCGCCTCCGGGATGCCGGAGGGCGACGCGGAAAAGGTAAGGGATATTTTCCTTGCCAGGGAGGCCTATCTTCTCTCCACCCTGGCGGAGATCGACCGCTGCTGGCAGGACCGCTTTGCCTTCTTGACCCAGGGGCTGGGCATTCCGGAGGCGCTGATTCTCTCCTTCCGGAGCCAGGTCCTGACGGGCACCCCCATCTTATAATAAATAAGGAGTCATTTTCATGGAAAAAGAATTTCACATGGGCAACCGCCGCCGTCTCTGGGAGAACCTTCCCGAGGGCTCTCTTGCCGTCTTGTTTGCCGGGGAGGAGCTGGTGAAGTCCGCCGACGCCTGCTACCCCTTCCACGCCGACCGGAATTTCCTCTACCTCACCGGCATCCGCCAGAAGCAGAGCATTCTTTTGGCCGTCAAGGACCATAACGGCCAGGTGCGGCAGACGCTGTATCTGCTTCCCAAGGACGCCATGGCGGAGCGCTGGACGGGCCGCCGCCTCAGTGCCCAGGAGGCCCAGGAGCTCTCCGGGGTGGAAGAAATTCGGAATCTGGACCGGTTTGCCCCGGACTTTCACGCCCTTTCCCAGACCGGGCGGTTCCGCAACCTCTATCTGGATCTCTACCGCAACGCCCCCGCCGACGCACCCCGGCCCGGCCACCGTTTCGCCGCCACCGCCGCCCGGGACTATCCCCAGCTCCGGACCGGGGACTTAAGCCCCTTCCTCCGGCGGCTGCGGCTCATCAAGCAGCCCTGCGAGATTGCCGCCCTGCGCCGGGCGGAGGAGATCACCGGTGCGGGAATCCTCGCCATGATGCGCGCCTCCCGGACCGGGATGTACGAATATCAATACAAGGCGGAATTTGACCGGGCCCTGGGCCAGTTCGGCCCCCAGGGGCCCGGGTTTGCCTCCATCATCTCCGCCGGGGCCAACAATTTCTGCATCCACTATGATGCCTACACCGGCCGCGCCGAGGACGGGGATATGATCCTCAACGACGTGGGTGCCCAGTGGGACGGCCTGTCCGCCGATGTCTCCCGGGGCTTCCCCTGCAACGGGAAATTCTCCCCCCGGCAGAAGCTCCTCTTCGACTGCGCCCTGGCCACCTCCAACCACCTTTTCTCCATCATCCGTCCCGGCATGAAAATGGCCGACGTGGACGGCACCATCCGCGCCTACAACGCAAAGCTCCTCATGGACGCCGGCGTGCTGGACCGGGAGGAGAACGTGGGGACCTACATGTGGCACGGCGGCGCCCATCACATCGGCTATGACGTCCACGACGTGGTGGAGCGGCCGGAGGTCCTGGCCCCCGGCATGGCCTTCTGCGTGGACGTGGGCATCTATCACGAGGAATGGGGCATTGGCTTCCGGTTGGAGGACAACTGCCTGGTGACGGAGACGGGCTGTGAAAACCTCTCCGCCGCCATTGCCAGAACGCCGGCAGAAATTGAGGCCGTCATGGCAGGATAATTTTTCAGCGCCCCTTCTCCGGGGGCGCTGAATTTTTCCGGCCCGGGGCTGGACAAATGCAGAAGGATGTGATACCATCCTTTTAAGAACCTGACATTAAGCGCCAGCGCTGCGTGAAAGGTGCGCATAGGATTGTTTCGCTCCGGCAGACCGGGGCCTGCTTTGCCGTTGCCGCACCCCGGCAACGGCGGTTTTGCTATGCAAGAGCATACAAAAAATGCGCCATTCCCTCGCCCCTTCGGGGCA
>DETX01000039.1 GCA_002362145.1 Clostridiales bacterium UBA3277 | reverse complement strand
AGCAGACTGCTTTCCTTCCCGTCGGAAAGCCCCGAAGGGGTTTTTCGACGGTCTGAAAAGCCAGGGCGCTTTCGGCTCCCTGGCTTGTTTGTTTATTCCCCGATGGCATCCATGTAGATCCCCCGGCGCAGGGCCGCGGGGCGGCATTTGCGGCAGAGATAGTCCCCGGAAACCACCTTGGGGCTCAGGCTCTCCGCTTCGCCGCAGCGGGCGCAGGCGGGGATGGTGTCAATCTTGTGGTCGAAAATCCAGTAGCCCTTGCTGGCGGCGGTGACGTCCTTCCAGGCATGGCGGTCCTGGGCGTGGGCGGCGATGCGCTTGTAGTTATAGATATTGGAGTCCCGGACCTGGACGGTGCCGTCCTCCAGGAGCTTTTCCAGGACGATGAAGTGGCCGCCCCGGGTCCAATAGCCCTTGCGCTGGATGGACACCGCGACCTTTCCTTCCTTCAGCGCTTCCAGAACCTCGTTGGGATCGGAGGTCCACTTTTGGACGTAGAAATTCATGCGGGGCGGCTCCCGGATGAAAAGGGCGCCCTCCGTGCCGTGCTCGGAGCAGTAGGTGCCGAACCAGGAGCACATCTTCGGCGGGGTGTACAGATCGTCGCCCATATAGCTGGCCAGCATGGCCATGGAGGTGATGCCGCAGCCATGGGTCATAATCCGGTAGTTTCCGTACATGGTGCTGGGGTAGTCCTGCTGCAGGTACAGCGGAATCTCCGGGAAACGCTCGTGGCCGATGTCGGAGTAGAGCAGCTCCCCCAGGCTGACGGTGCCCTCCGCCTCCCGCAGGGTGATGTCCCCGTAGTGGACCTCCATGGGAAGGGCCTCCAGGGCGGAATCGATCAGCGCCCGCTCCTGCCGCTGGCGCAGAAGCTGCTCGGCCTGGGCCTCCGCCTGGGTTCTCCCGGAGACAAAGAACAGCATATGTACGCCGTAGGGAGACCGGAGCACGGTGACGTCCTGATTTTTCCGGGTCTCGTCGAAGCACCACGCTTCCAGCTCCTGGGGCAGCTGGCCGGGAACCAGGTCCTGATAGCCGCCGCCGTCCAGGGCGTTGCCGGCGTCCAGGGAATTGTCATGGGCCAGGTTGGCAAAGGTCGGCTCCCCGGCGGGGTAGGTCCGCTTCCACTTGTCCAGCCGGGTCTGGGCGTCCTTGAGGCAGGCCTCCCAGGCCTCCTCGCTGGCGGACACCACGCCCTGGGCGTCGATGGTGGCCCCCTCCGGCCGCAGCAGGACATGGCGGATGCTGACGCAGGGCTCTGTGCCGCCGGTGAGCCCTGCGGCCTCGGCTTCAATTTCCTCGTCCGTGGGGGCGTCCAGGTAGTAGGTCTCCTCCACGAAGAACATATAGCCCCGGTTATAGCGCTCCACCTGGGACCGGAGGGTCTCGGCGGAGACGCCGAAGGCCGCCTGGGCCATTGCCTCGGCGCTCTCATAGCCCTTCTCCCGGGCCAGGGTCTCAAACAGCTCCGGCAGCTCGTCCAAAAACTTCTGGTGCATGGTGTTGACGGTGTAGGCCGTATTGTAGCCGTAGAGCCACCGGGTGGCCGGCACGTCCCCCAGATACTCCTGATGGGTCTTTTCGATGGGCTTATAGGCCTCTTCCAGGGGCTGCTGCCAGGTTTCGCTGGCGGCGGACAGGGCCTGAGCGGTGTGCCAGGCGTTCAGGGCCTGGCGCAGAAAATACTGCTGCCAGGAATTGACGCTGTCATCCACGGGGCAGACCTGGGCATCCAGGCCACGGCTGAGATCCGGCTGGGGCTCCCGTCCGCTTTGGACATACTCCCCCACGGCGGCCCAGTACCAGACCTGAAGCGCTTCGTTGGTCAGCTCCGCCTCCCCGGCGGCGGCCGCGACGGCGGCGGCGCTGCCGCCGTCGTAATAGGTTCCCTTACAGGTCACATCCTCCGGATTTCCGTCAGGGGGCGTGGTAGCCGGGGGCTCCGTCTCCGTGGGCAGGGTGGTCTGGGAAGGCTCCGTCGGCGCGGTGGTCTCCCGGGGAGGCTGTTTTCCGCAGGCGGCAAAGGCCGTCACGGCCAGCAGCAGCGCCAGGGCGAAAGCAATGGTGCGTTTGATCATAGGGCATTCTTCCTTTATTTCTTTGAAGGGGTGGAAACTTTGAATCCGTTTCAGTTTACCACATTTCGCCCGGCAATGCAACACGAAAACCCCAGGAGGCGGTTTTTCGGCTTGCATTTTTCCCTCCCGGCGTATATAATAAGGAAAACATCCATTTTAGGAGGATTCCCCATGGAAAACAACGCCCAGCTTCCCGAAGAGGAGGCCCAGATTCTGACCCTCACCGACGAGAACGGCCAGGATACGGATTTTGAATACCTGGACTGCCTGACCTATCAGAGGAAGGAGTACCTGATCCTGATGCCCGCGGGCGACGAGGAGACAGAGATCGTCATTTTGGAAATCGAGCCCGTGGACGAGGAGAACGAAAACTACCTGGCCGTGGAGGACGAGGACACCCTCAACGCCGTGTACGACCTGTTCAAGGAAAAGTACAAGGGCATCCTGACCTTTGAGGACTGACGAAGAAAACGCCCTCCCATGGGGAGGGCGTTTTTTCACCTTTTGGGCCTGTTATCATAGACTATCATACGGTTTCTTGACAGGAGCGCCCCGCCGTGTTACACTTTTTTCAAGAACCCAAAATTAAGGAGGGATCGCCATGACCCCCATTGAAGAACAGATCGAGGGCATCGTTGACAGCATTTTGCAGGATTACCAGGGCGGCCGGAGCATCGACAAGCTGGACCCCTTCCAGCATCCGGACAAGGAAGTCGTCATCGACATGATCGGAAAGCTGCTGCGCATCGTCTACCCGGGCTTCTCCCGGGACCGGGCCTACCGGGTCTACAACGCCAAGCACAACCTCTCCATGCTCATCGAGGACGTGATGTACAATCTCAATAAGCAGATTGCCATTGTCCTTCGGGCAACCTCCGAGGACCCCGAAAGTGTGGAAAGCCGGGCCCAGACCCTGAGCCTCAGCTTTTTCCGGGCCATTCCCGCCGTCCGGGCCATGGCCCAGACCGATGTGGAGGCCTTCTACGACGGGGACCCCGCCGCCTTCAGCACCGACGAGATCGTCTACTGCTATCCCGGGCTCTTTGCCATCACGGTGTACCGGCTGGCCCACATTCTCTACACTCAGGGTGTGCCCATGCTGCCCCGGATTATGACGGAACACGCCCACAGCGTCACCGGCATCGACATCAACCCCGGCGCCACCATTGGCAAATACTTCTTCATCGACCACGGCACCGGCATCGTCATCGGCGAGACCACCGTCATCGGCGACCATGTGAAGATCTACCAGGGCGTCACCCTGGGTGCCCTGACCACCCGGGGCGGCCAGAGCCTTCGGGGCAAGAAGCGCCACCCCACCATCGAGGACAATGTGACCATCTATGCCGGCGCCTCCATTCTCGGCGGCGGCACCACCATCGGCCGGGACAGCGTCATCGGCTCCAACG
>DETX01000059.1 GCA_002362145.1 Clostridiales bacterium UBA3277 | reverse complement strand
GTTTCCTTCCGGTTTGCAGCCACACAGGTAACGCATTGGGGTAAAGCGCCCCGGGCACCTTCCCATGCCCGGGGCGTTTTACGTCACTTCCATTCCAAACCCAGGACCGTATCCCCTGCGCCGCGAGGGCGGCGATCCGCTTAACGCAAAAGGCGTGACTTTCTGTCACGCCTTTTGCGTATTTTACAGTCTGCGAACAATGCCCGAACCGGCCGGAACCTTGATTTTTTTCAGCGAAGGGTATGGGCGTCGTCCCTGGCAAACTTTGCCACGATGCCGCTGAGGGCCAGCACCGCCAGCAGGTTGGGGATGACCATGAGGCCGTTGAACATATCGCTCATGTCCCACACCAGAGAGACCTTCTGGAAGGAGCCCACCACAATGAGCACCAGGGCGATGACGCTGTAGACGACCTTGGCGGTCTTGCTGCCGCCGAAGAGGGCCTTGACGTTGCTCTCGCCGAAGAAGTACCAGCCGATGATGGTGGAGAAGGCGAAGAACAGCAGGCACACGGCCACAAAGGCGCTGCCGAAGGAACCGAAGGTTTTGTTGAAAGCGGCCTGGGCCAGGGCGGTGGCGGTGATAAAGCTGCCGTCGGGGCCGACAGTGCCCAGAACCCCGGAGGTCAAAATCACCAGGGCGGTCATGTTCAGCACCACGAAGGTGTCGATGAACACGCCGATCATGGCGACTTCGCCCTGATCCTGGGGCTTTTCAACCTTGGCAAGGGCGTGGGCGTGGGGGGTGGAGCCCATGCCGGCCTCGTTGGAGAAGAGGCCCCGGGCTACGCCGAAGCGCATGGCCTCCTTGACGCCGACGCCCAGGGCGCCGCCCAGGACGGCCTGGGGCTGGAAGGCCCCGACGAAGATGGACTTGATGGCGGGCAGCAGATTCTGAATGTTGAAGCCGATGGCCGCCAGGGAGCCGAGAATGTAGAACACGGCCATGACGGGCACCAGTTTTTCGGTGACGGAGGCGATCCGCTTCACGCCGCCCAGAAAAATGAAGGCGCACACGCAGGCGATGATGGCGCCGGTGAGGACCTTGGGCACACCGAAGGCGGTGCTGAAAGCGTCGCCGATGGAGTTGGCCTGGACCATGTTGCCCATGAAGCCCAGGGCCAGGATGATGGCAATGGCGAAGAATACGGCCAGGAACTTGCCCAGCCAGCCCTTGAAGGCCGCCCGGATGTAATAGATGGGGCCGCCGGTGACTTCGCCGTTTTCGCTGACCTGCTTATACTTCTGGGCCAGCACCGCCTCGCTGTAGATGGTGGACATTCCGAAGAAGGCGGAGGCCCACATCCAGAAGATGGCGCCGGGGCCGCCGGCCACCAGGGCGGAGGCGCAGCCGGCGATGTTGCCGGTGCCCACCTGGGCGGCAATGGCGGTGGCCAGGGCCTGGAAGGAGCTCATGCCCTCCTTGCCGGCCTTTTTACCCTTGAGGCTGATGTTGCCAAAGACCCGGCGCATTCCCGCACCGAATCTGCGGACCTGGACGAACCGGGTGCGGATGGAAAAGAATACGCCGCTGCCCATCAGCAGGAACAATAGCAGCAGGTATTTATTCCATAGCACGTCGTTGACGGCAGCCACGACGCAGTTGAGTACGTTTCCTGCCGCCGCGAAGAAGGATGCGATGCTTTCCATAGATTGACCTCTTTCCCGACAAAGAAGCTGATGCCTGTCTGAAAACCGTCAAAACGCCCAGGAAATTGGGGCGTCCGCCTGTTTTCCGACACAGCCGAAAAAAGCCGCCGGAGACGTGCTCCGGCGGCAGAAAAAGCGTGCAGGACCCGCCCTGACGGCGGGAAACTTACGCTACTCTGTCCTTTTACCTGAGAGATTCGGCGGGCGAGCCCGCTTTGCACCTTCGGTACCCATCAATGGGATTCTCCAGAGCCACATCCGTCCTTAGTCCCTACCCGTAATCCGGGCGCCTGAGAGTTTTGCTCCTTCGGCAGGCACTGCGCCGTTTTCCTAAGAACTTCATTTGTCTTTTATTAAATTACACAAGAAGGATACCGCTTTTTTCGGGAAATGTCAAGGCCCGGAGAGAATTTCGGCGAAAGGGAGAGTTTTTCGGCAATATGGCCCCGTCTTTAATTCAATTCCGCCAAAGGCCGGCGATGAAAATAGCGGTGCCGGTAGACAATCAGCTCCGCCAGCAGGGAAAGGGGCAGGGCGGCAATGACGTCCACGGCGGAGTGCTGCTTGACGAACATGACGGACAGGCAGATGAGAACCACCGAAATGGTGACGCAGACCTTTGCCCAGGGCCGGGCGGTGGGGTCCTTCAGCCACACGGAGGCGATGCCGATGGAGTAGGCCACGTGGAGGGAGGGGCAGACGCCGGTGCTGGTGTCGAAGCTGTAGATGATGCCCATGACCCAGCTGAAGAAATTCTCCCGGGGGAACACCTCCGGCCGCAGATCCTGCCGGGTGGGGTAGATTATATAGCAGGCCATGGCCACCACTTGGGTGATGATGATGAATTTGGAGAGCTTTTTGAAGCTGTCGATGCTGTAGAGGGCGAAGTATCCCAGGGAGATGACAATGAGCACATACCAGAACACATAGAATATGGCAAAATACTCATTGAAGGGCACCAGATCATCGATAAAGCAGTGAACCGGGTGGCACTGCTCCGGGGGGATGAGATTCTCCGTGAGAAAATAGAAAATAAAGTATACAATCCAGCCTCCCAGCAGCTTTAGGTGGGAGAACTGGGGATCGTTCAATTTGGAAAACCGGAATTGGCGGTAATCAACTACCGGTTTTTTCATAGCTGCATTCCTCCTCGCGATTATAGCCGTACTCCTTTTTGGAGACGTTGCTGTAGGGCACCAGCCGGTGCCGGGGCAGGGCCTGGGCCGTGGCGCTGATGGAGGCCATCAGATACTGGCAGATCCGGCGGCGCTCCTCCTTGATGGGATTTTCGGGGCAGTAGGTGATGGGCTCCCCCAAATAGGCGGTGTGGAGACTGGGGGCAAGGTACATGGGCACGAAGCTGAGGCACTTGCCGGTCTGCTTATAGTAGATCCTGGCCACGTCCACAAAGCCGGTCTGGAAGTCGCAGAGAATGTGGTCATAGGGCTGCTCATGCTCCGGGAAGATCAGCACGTTTCTGCCCTGTTCCAGACGTTCCATGGTGGCGCGGAAGGTCTTTACCAGCCGCTTGTCGTGGTAGACCGGGATGGTCCGGGCGTTGTTGAAGATGCAGACGGACAGGGGAGCGATGATGTAGGACAGCAGCTTATAAAACCACTTGCTCCAGCCGGGCTTCTTGGACCAGAAATCCCGGTAGGCGTAGGCGGGGACCTCTTTGAGCTCCATCATTTCCCCGGCGCACCAGGTGTAGGGCTCCCCGGGGATGTACAGCTCACCGACAATGGGCCCGTTCATCTGGGCATGGTTTCCCACCAGAATGCAGGGCTCCTGGGGAAGGTTATGAAGGCCCTCCAGGCTGGTTTTGGGATAAAACAGCCGCACCAGATACCGAATGAACAGAAAAACCCCACGTTTCAGCTTCTCCATGGAACCCACTCTCTTTCTTACCGTAGTGAAGCATAGAATACCATGGAATTGTGAACGAAGTGTATCGAAAAAGCAAATACATCATAGAAAATTTACAATTTCCGTGGTGTATTTGGACAAACCGGGGAAACTGTCCCATAGGCAGAGTTTCCCGGCAACGGTATAATAAAGATACCGGAAAAAGAGAAAGGGAGGGATGGCTGTGAGCAGCGGATGGTTAAAGTGCCTGATGTATATGGCCCTGCTGGGCGTTCTCGCCACTCCCGCCGGGCGGCTCATTGCCAAGGCCCGGCTGGACCCGGACCGCTTCCCCTACAAAAGCCTGCCCTTCGAGGCAGATGGAAAATTCTACGAGAAGCTGGGCATCCGCCGCTGGAAGGATCTGCTTCCGGACATGAGCAGGGTCCTGACCCGGACGCTGCCGGAAAAGAAGGTCTCCCTCCGCGACGATGGGCAGAGAATGGAAGCGCTGATCCATGAGACCTGTGTCGCCGAATGCGTCCACGGCATTTTGTGTGTGCTGGGGCTTGGGATGCTGGCCATCTGGCCCGGCCCGGGCGGGGCTGTGGTGACGGCGGCCTATATTCTTCTGGGAAATCTTCCCTTTATGCTGATTCAGCGCTACAACCGCCCCAGGCTCAGACGGCTACTGGAAAAGAAACAGCGGCGTCCCAAGCCGCCTGCCACCTGACGGGCAGCGGGCCCATCGAAAAAATTGGATACCGGGAGGAACGGATCTATGAACCTGTTAATTTTAAGCGCCAACACCGGCGCCGGCCACAATTCCTGCGCCAGGGCGGTGCAGCAGTGCCTGCAAGCGCATGGGCAGACCTGCGTCATCGAGGACGGCCTGTCCTATATCTCCCCGGCGGTGTCGGATTTTATCAGCCGCTGGCACACCCGGCTCTACCGGTATATGCCGGGGCTTTCCAAGGAGACCTACGAATACAGCGAAGAGCATCCGGAGCACTTTAAGGACTCGGGCCATCTGTATAAGCTGCTGACCTCCGGGGCGGAGAGGCTCCGCCAGCGAATCCAGGAGGGCGGCTTTGACACGGTGCTGTGCACCCATGTTTTTCCGGCCCTGGCCCTGACCGTGGCCCAGAAAAACGATCCCCTGCCCATTCGGACCGCCTTTCTGGCCACGGACTATACCTGTTCCCCCATGGTGGACAAGTGCGATCTGGATCTGTTTTTCATTCCGGACCCGGGGCTTATCCCGGAATTCGCGGCCAGCGGCCTGCCGGAAGAAAAGCAGGTGGCCACGGGAATCCCCGTCCGCCGGGACTTTATCACGGCCACGGAGAAGGCGGAGGCAAAGGCTCGCTGCGGTATCGATCCGGAGAAGGCCCATCTGCTGGTCATGTGCGGCAGCATGGGCTGCGGCCCCATGCGGGAGCTGGTGGAGCTTTTGGAAATGGGGATGCGCAAGGACATGGCCATGACCGTGGTCTGCGGCACCAACGAGAGCCTCTACCAGAAGCTGCGGGAGCTTCCCGGGGGCAGGGGAGAGGTGCGCCTGCTGCAATTTACCGATCAGGTTTCTCTTTTGATGGACAGCGCGGATCTGTATCTGACCAAGCCCGGCGGCATCAGCACCACCGAGGCGGCGGTGAAGGGGGTGCCCATGGTCTTTGTGGACGCGGTGGGCGGCTGCGAGGAGCACAATTTGGAGCTGTTCACGGCCCGGGGCGCGGCGGTTACCGCCCGGGAGCCCCAGGCGCTGACGGAATTGTGCCTGGAACTGCTGACGGACCCGGAAAGGCGGGAGGCCATGGCCGCTGCCGCCCGTTCCCTCTCCCCGGGAGACGGGGCGGAGAAGATCTTCCGGGCGCTGCAAAGATAACGAAAGCCGCCCCCACTTGCGTGGGGGCGGCGCACTGACCCGCGTAAAAAAGCCTTCGCGTCTGCCTGGCAGACGCGAAGGCTTTTTC
>DETX01000092.1 GCA_002362145.1 Clostridiales bacterium UBA3277 | reverse complement strand
AAGTCTTTTATTGAATATCAGTATCAGGCATAAAAAAACCCGCCCCGGGTATTCCCAGGACGGTGCTACTAGAGCCATATGGAAGGATTGGGAGCGGCGCTCAGAAGCCTGGTTCAAACCAGGAACCGCTGGGCGGCCACCCGAAAGGCGTCAAACTCCGCTTCGCCGCAGTTGGCGGACACGGTGAGGGGCTGCGTGCAGTCCAAACAGAACATTTCCATGAAGCTGTTGCCGTTGACCTTGTGGTGGCCGTCATGGACGAATACGGTGAATCCCATGGTGGTGGCCAGGGCGACTAAGTCCTGGACATCCCGGACGGAGCTGAGCCGGATCGTAAATTCTCTCATAAATGCTTCCTTGTAATATCTATACAAACATCTTATCTTCGTGTATAATAAACGAGGAGCATATTTGCTGCGTCTGCTCGCATCGGATGCTATATACTATATCACTGTTTTTTTCGAAATTCAAGTGTGGGATTGGACAAATAACACAATCCGACAGATAATAAATTGGTGGTTTTGACAATGAAATTCGCTTTTTACACCCTCGGCTGCAAGACAAATCAGTATGAGACCCAGGCCATGGAGCGGCTGCTTCTGGAGAAGGGCCACACTCTGGGCGCCTTCTCGGACAGCTGCGACTGCTACATCGTAAACACCTGTTCCGTCACCGCCGTGGCGGATAAGAAAAACCGGGCGGTGATCCGCCGGTGCCGCCGGGAGCATCCCGATGCTCTGCTGGCCGTCTGCGGGTGCTACACCCAGCACGACGCCCAGGCGGCAAGGGATCTGGGGGCCGACGTCATCGGCGGCAGCGCCCACCGGCAGGAGTTTCTTGATATGGTTCTCGCGGCCCTGGAGGACCGGCAGCGGCGGGAAGCCGTGGACAACGCCCTGAGCCGCCGGGAATTTGAGGTGCTTCCGGCGGGGGGCCTGGAGGAGCGGACCCGGGCCATGCTGAAGGTCCAGGACGGCTGCGTAAACTTCTGCACCTACTGCATCATCCCCTACACCCGGGGCCCCATCCGGTCGGCCACGCTGGAAAGCGCCGTGGCCCAGGCCCGGGAGCTGTCCCGCCGGGGCTACCGGGAGATCGTGGTCACCGGCATCGAGATTGCCGGCTGGGGTGCGGACCTGCCGGGGAAGCCCCCCCTGGCGGAGCTCATCGAGGGACTGTGCCGGGCGGTGCCGGAGTGCCGGGTCCGGCTGGGCTCCCTGGAGCCCCGGATTGTGACGGAGGAATTCTGCCGCCGGATGGCGGCCCTTAGAAACCTCTGCCCCCAATTCCACCTGAGTATGCAGAGCGGCTGCGACACGGTGCTGAAACGGATGAAGCGGAAGTACGACACCGCCCGGTATGATCAGAGCGTGGAGCTGCTGCGGGCCCACTTCCCCGGCTGCGCCGTGACTACGGACATGATCGTGGCCTTCCCCGGGGAGACGGAGGAGGAATTTGGGGAGAGCCTGGACTTCATCCGCAAGTGCGGCTTTGCCGATATGCACATCTTCCCCTACTCCCGCCGCCCGGGGACCCCGGCGGCGTCCATGCCGGGGCAGCTTCCGAACGATGTCAAGGAGGCAAGGAGCCGCCAGGCCATTGCCCTGGCGGAGCAGATGAGCCGGGCCTACCGGGAGGGCCTCACCGGCACGGTCCAGGAGGTGCTCTTTGAGGAGGCCCAGGGGGAATTCTACACCGGCCACGCCCCCAACTATGTGAAGGTCTACGCCCCCGGGGCGGACCTGCACAACAAGATCCGCCGGGTGGAGGTTCTGGGCCTCCACGGCGACGGCGTTCTTGGCCGAATTGTGGACTGACCCCGGGACATCCTTGCAAAGGGCCGCCATTCGTGATATGATACTTTACTGAGCTTTACTGATCGATAAGGAGAAACGTCCATGAAAACCCTGCTGCATATCTGCTGCGCGCCCTGCGCCAACCGGCCCATCGACATCCTTCGGGCCGAGGGCCTGGAGGTGACGGGCTTCTGGTATAACCCCAACATCCACCCCTTCACCGAGTACCGGGCGAGAAGAAACTGCCTGCGGGAGTACGCCGCCGAAATCAGCCTGCCGCTGATGGAACGCAACGACTACGGCCTGCGGCCCTTCGTCCGGGCGGTGGCGGAGGACATCCCCGGGCGGTGCGTCAAATGCTACGAGATGCGCCTCTTCGAAACCGCCCGCCAGGCGGCGGAGGGAGGCTTTGACAGCTTCACCTCCTCCCTGTTCATCAGCCCCTATCAGAAGCACGAGCTCATGCGGGAGGTTGCCGAGCGGGCGGCGGCGGAATACGGCGTCAGCTTTCTCTACCGGGACTTCCGGCCCTATTTCCGGGAGGGCCAGGCCTTCGCCCGGGAGCACGGGTTTTATATGCAGAAATACTGCGGCTGTGTGTTTTCCGAGGAGGAGCGGTACTTAAAGCCCTCGAAGATCCTGCCCTGAACTTTTTGGAGGAATTATGTCAACTTTTGAATTTTCCGTGCCCTGCCTCTTCGGCCTGGAGGGCATTGCCGGCGACGAGCTGCGGCGGCTGAACTTTGAAAACGTCCGGGTGGAAAACGGCCGGGTGCTGTTCTCCGGGGACGAGGAGGCCCTGGCCAAGGCCAATGTGTGCCTGCGCACCGGCGAGCGGGTGCTGCTGGTCCTGGCGGACTTCCCGGCAAAGACTTTCGAGGAGCTCTTCCAGGGGGTTTACAGCACCAATCTGGAGGACTTCATCCCCAGAGACGGCAGCTTTCCCGTGAAGGGTCACTGCCTGGGCAGCCAGCTCATGAGCGTGCCGGACTGCCAGGCCATCATCAAAAAGGCCGCCTCCAAGCGCCTGGGGGAGAAATACGGCCTGAACTGGCTTCCCGAGACGGGAAATAAGTACCAGCTCCAATTTTCCATCATGAACGACCGGGTCCAGCTCTACCTGGACACCACCGGGCCGGGGCTCCACAAGCGGGGCTACCGGGCCCAGGGCAACGACGCCCCCCTCCGGGAGACCCTGGCGGCGGCCATGGTGATGCTGACCCGCTACCGGGGCAGAGATTTCCTGTGGGACCCCTTCTGCGGCTCCGGCACCATCCCCATCGAGGCGGCCCTCATCGCCAAAAACCGGGCGCCGGGCCTTCAGCGCCGTTTTTCCGCCGAGGCCTTCTCCTGGCTGGACCCGAAAATCTGGGGCCAGGTCCGCAGTGACGCCAGGGACCGGGAGTTTTCCGGCAATTACCGCATTCTGGGCTCCGACAACGACCCCAAGTGCGTCTCTCTTTCCATGGCCAACGCCCGGAAGGCGGGGGTGGGGGACGTCATCGAATTCCGGGACGGGGACGCCACGAAAATGAGTCTGCCCTGCGACAGCGGCGTTCTCATCTGCAATCCCCCCTACGGCCAGCGGATGCTGGAACAGAAAAGCGCCCAGCAGCTCTACGCCGCCCTGGGCCGGCACCTGAAATTTGCCGACGGCTGGCGCAAGTACATCATCACCTCGGAGCCGGAGTTTGAGCACTACTTCGGCGCCCGGGCGTCGAAAAAGCGCAAGCTCTACAACGGCATGATCCAGTGCAATTATTATATGTATCTGGACGGCGGACGGAAGGGAAAGAAATAGGGCTCTGCCCGGAAAGAAGAAGAGAAATGAAGCATCTTTTCATCATCAATCCCGCGGCGGGCAGCTGTGACCAGACCGTGCCGCTGTCGGCGGAAATCCGCGCCGTCTGCGGCCCGGCGGGGATTCCCTATGAGATTGCCGTATCCCGGGCCCCCGGGGACTGCGAGCGCATCGCCCGGGAGGCGGCCGAGACGGGGGAAGAGGTCCGTATCTACGCCTGCGGCGGCGACGGGACCCTCAACGAGGTGGTCCGGGGTGTGGCGGGCCATAAAAACGCCGCCGTGACCTGCCTCCCCCGGGGCAGCGGCAACGACTTCATCCGCATTTTCAGTGAGCCGGAGGCCTTCCGGGACCTAGCCCGGCTGCTGGATGCCCAGGAAGCGGAATTCGACCTCATCCGCTGCAACGACACCTTCGCCCTGAACGTCTGCTCCGTGGGCCTGGATGCCCGCATTGGCACGGACATTGCCAAATATAAGCGCGTCCCGGTGCTACGGCTGCTGGGGGCCTACAATGTGTCCACGGTGGTGAATCTCCTGCGGGGCATCTCCCGGCCCTTCCGGGTGGAGATCAACGGGGAGGTCATCGACGCCCGGCAGACCCTCATCTGCGCCTGCAACGGCCGGTTCTACGGCGGCGGCTACAATCCGGTGCCGGAGGCGGACCCCGCCGACGGGTTGCTTGACGTGCTGCTGGTGAAGAAGGTGAACCTTTTCCAGGTGGCGGGGGTCATCGGGGAGTACAAGAAGGGCCGCTATGCCCGCTATCCCCAGCTCATCTGCCATGTGCGGACGGACCGCTTCTGCGTAGACTGCGGGGAAGATTCCGCCGTGAATCTGGACGGGGAGCTGCTGACCGCCCGCCGGGCGGAGTTCTCCGTGGCGGAGGAGAAGCTGCGCTTTTTCTACCCCCGGGGCCTGACGTGGGCCGCAAAGACGCCGGAAGCCGTATCCGCTACATAAAAAGTATCCGCCCCCGGGAAAAACGGGGGCGGATTTTTGTGCGGGGAAAGCCAGCGTGCTGGCGGCGGGAGGTTTTTGCTCGATAAATTGGAATTTGGTGATTTATTTCAGCAAATATATGATAGCAAAGACAACCGCAAGAATTGCTCCTTGTAGTAAGTATGCTTTCGGATTAGCCCAATTCACAGTTAGCCCCTCTCGGCGGGGTTTCTTGACAATGATATTCAAATCGTCGGGGTTTGCGTATGTAAAAGCACCCGTATCTCTATACCATTGCTGGACTTCTTCTGCCGTCCATTTTCGTTTACTTGTGTTTCTTTCAGCCATTACGCACACTCCGTTGTCAAATTGGAATTTATAGAACAAAATTGGCAATTATACCTGCAATGCCTACTAAGGAGCAGGCAATACCACCAATACGAATATGTATCTTATATAATTCAGAGGGTTCACTGGAAGCATTAGACTTCCAACTTTCTGTAATGTCATATACCTCATTAGGGAAACATAACATCAGCACTCCAACAATCAATAAAAATATACTGCCCAAGATAATCATACAATCAACCTCCTTTGTCAAATTCCAATTTGTATACCTGTACGGTTCCCTGCTATCGCGCAGCAGGGAACCGTACAGGCGCTGAAATCTCTTAGGATGGCTCATTCCCCGCCACCCTAGTCGGGCATATACACATTCAAATCCACGTTCCCCTGAATGCCGGGGACCCGGCCTGTGGAGGTGTACTGCCACATCTCCACCTTCCAGGGGTAGGTCATGCGGTAGCGGTACAGGGCCAGCCAGAAGGGGGCCTGCTCCAGCTCGCTGAGGTAGTACAGATTCTCCGACTGGTGCCAGTTGAAATACACCATGGGCTCATAGCCCTTGATGCGCATGGTCTCCACGAAGAAGAGCTGGATGTCCGTCAGGGTCCGGGCATCCATGTTTGCCGTCCGGGCGTCCTCCGCCGGAATCTCCCAGTCCAGGACGATGGGCATGTCCAGCTGGAAGTCCCCCAGAATGTTCAGCATGAAGTTGATCTCATCCTCGCACTCCTGGATGGTCAGAGCCTGGGAGAAGAAGTAGGCCCCCACCTTGAGGCCCGCCTTTTTCGCGCCCCGGAGGTTTTCCTCCACGTAGTCGTCCACCTGGAGCTTGCCGGAACCATAGCCCCGGTAGCCCAGACGGACCATGGCAAACTCAATGCCGGACCCGGCCACCAGCTTCCAGTCGATGGCCCCCTGGTGGGCGGACACGTCCACCCCGGCCATACTCGGCAGGTTCTGGAGCCGGAGGTAGTTGTGGCGGTCAAACTGGAAATCGTACTGGTCGTAGGGGTTCCGGTCCGGAGGAATGGTGGGGTTTTCCGGCTCCTCAGGGGGCTGGTTCTCCGGCTCCTGGTCGGGCATGGGCAGCACAATCTCGTCCTCGCCCCGGTCCAGAATGTCCTCGGGGTCCTCGCTGACGCTGTAGCGGCCGAAGTGGGGCGTGCAGGCGATCACCGTGGCAATGAGCACCGCCGCCGCCAGCACGGCGATCAACCCCAGAATGAGCTCCGGCCGGACCCGCCTCTTCGGGGGCATGGGCACGGGGTACAGCTCTTCGGCGGTCTCCGGCGCTTCCGGGAGCTCCGGCATTTCGCAGTCTGCTTCCAGGCTGGGCATCTCGGAGGGCAGATGCTCCTGTTCCTCCGTATGATCTTCGAACAGCGTTTTCAAATCCCAAACCCCCTTATAAAAAAGTCTTTCGACATAGTATATCATATTTCCCTGGGGAAAGCGAGCAAAAAGGGCTGGAATTTTTTGCTTAAGGAAATCTTAAACAATCCGTAAACATTCTGCCGGACCCGTTGCATTCGGCAGTTTTTGCAATATAATAGTGCTATAAATTCTTGCAACAAGGTGATTTCCTGTATGAATGGTTTTGGCGGCTGGCTGCGGCAGCTGGGCTTCAAAATGAAAATGGGCATGAGCCGCTTCATGGCGGGGCGGTACGGCACGGACCGGCTGAGCATGGTGATCCTATGCGGGGGCCTGCTTGTGAGCCTGCTGTCCGTGTTTATCCGTTGGCCGGGGCTGAATCTGGTGCTGGTGCTGGTGAGCTACGGCCTGATGATCTGGGCGATTTTCAGGACGCTGTCCCGGAATACCTATAAGCGCTACCAGGAGAACCGGAGGTTCATGCTTCTCCTGTCCCGGCTGAAGGACCGGAAGAACCGCTACTTCCAGTGCCCCAAGTGCCGCCAGACGGTGCGGGTCCCCCGGGGGAAGGGCAAGATCTCCATCACCTGCCCCAAGTGCCGGGAGCGGTTTATCAAGAAAACATAAGAAAAAAGCCGCCGGCGCCCCGGCGGCTTTTTCGCGCCCACGGGCAGGCCCCCGGCCGTTTCCGCCCTCTTTTTTGCGGGCTCCGGAAAAATTTTCACATTCCCCTTGACAAACCCGGGGGCCTGTGCTACCATATATTTAACAATTAAGTTAATTGTTAAATAACTTTTGGAAAAGGAGGATGGTCATGTCGTTACAGCTGACCCTGAAGGCCCTGTCGGACCCCACCCGGCGGGAGATTCTCAATATGCTAAAAGGCGGCAAGCGCTCCGCCGGAGAGATTGCCGAGTGCTTCGACGTCACTGCCGCGGCGGTATCCCGACACCTGTCGGTGCTCCGGGAGGCGGACCTGATCACCGATACCCGGGAGGGAAAGTACATTTTTTATGAGCTGAACGCCTCTGTATTGGAGGAAATCATGCTTTGGCTCACCGATCTGAAAGGAGAATGACCTATGGTATCCACCTCTGCCGTCCTCGCCTGCGTCTTTACCCTGGCTGTGAGCCTGATATTGCCGGTGGCGGTCCTCGTGGTTTACGCCGTGAAAAACAGAAAGCAGGGCATCGTCCCGGCCTGGCTGCTGGGCGCCGCCGGATTCTTCGTGCCCCAGATGCTCATCCGCCTGCCCATCTTAAACGCGGTGGGCGCGATGCCGGGCTTCATCGCCTTTTCTCAGAAGCATATCTTCCTGTACGCCCTGTCTCTGGCCTTTACGGCGGGGCTCTTTGAGCTGGCCGGGCGCTTCGCCGTGGCAAAGCTGCTGGCGCGGAAGAATCTGACCTGGAAGCGGTCCCTGGCCGCCGGCCTGGGCCACGGCGGCATTGAGGCCATGATCATCGTGGGCATGACCTACATCAATAACCTGGTCATCATTGCCATGATCAATTCCGGGGCCTTTGAAACCTTCATCGCCCAGACCGCCGCCCTGGGCGGGGACATAAGCCAGCTTACAATGGCCCGGGACGCCCTGCTCACAACTCCGGCAACCCTGTTTCTACTGGCGGGCTTTGAGCGGATTCTCACCATGACTGTCCAGGCCGCCATGTCCATGGTGGTGTGCTGGGGGGTCCATGTGAAAAAACCGTGGAAGGGAGTCCTTGCCTGCCTGCTGATGCACACCCTGATCGATACCACTGCCGGAATTTCCCTCTTGGCCACCGGGGCAGGCGGCAATGTGCTGTCCCA
>DETX01000030.1:8436-10125 GCA_002362145.1 Clostridiales bacterium UBA3277 | reverse complement strand
AAGACCATCCAGAAGATCTGCGCCGACACCGGCGCCAAGGTGGACATCGACGACGACGGCAGCGTGTTTATCTCCGCTGTGGATTCCGCCGCCGCCTACGCCGCCAAGAAGATGGTGGACGACATCTGCTTCGTGCCCGAGGTGGGCAAGCTGTACTACGGCAAGGTGGTGCGGATTCTGCCCATCGGCGCCTTCGTGGAGATTGCCCCCGGCCATGACGGCATGGTCCACATCTCCAAGCTGGAAAACCACCGGGTGGAAAAGGTGGAGGACGTGCTGAACCTGGGCGACATGACCTGGGTGAAGTTCATGGGCTTCGACGAAAAGGGCCGGGCCAACTTCAGCCGCAGAGACGCCCTGAAGGAAATGGCTGGTCAGAAGTAATTTTTGGTTTTTCCCGGATTCCCCTCCAAAAGGAGGGGAATCTTCTTTTGAAAAGTTTCCACAGTTTCTTACCTTCCTGTGGAGAAATTCGTAAAAAGGCTTCCCCTCTGGGGAAGGTGCCCCAGTGCGCACACTGGGGCGGATGAGGTCGGCTCTCTTCATTCGAACCGGTTCATACTGATATTCAATAAAAAACTTCAATTCTGTGAATTAAAGTCTTTTATTGAATATCAGTATAAAAATTGCCCTCCGTTTTGAAAACGGAGGGCTTTTTCGTTCATCTCTCAGCTTAAGTCCTGGGTGCACATCTTCGGGTCATAGACCCCCAGCAGGGCGTCCATCCGGTCCATGACGGCGCTGCTGATCTCCACCTGTTCCCCGGATTCAATCAGGCTCAGCTCCTCTTCTGAGATGTTCAGCCGGGCGGCGGCCTCGGTCAGGCTCAGGTTCTTCTGCTCCCGGCGCAGTCGGAGGTTTTTTCCGAAAATTCCATTTTGCGGTACAATCGTTATCATTTTTTCACCATTTCCTTTTTATGTTCTGTATTCCGGCTTCTTTTTCTTCTTTCGCAGCAGTACTCCGGCCAGCAGAGCGCCCACAAGGGTGAATAGGTACCTCTGGCCCAGGTCCACAAAAAGCCTCACCTGTACCGGCAGCGCCGTGAGCGCCATGGTTTTCTCCTGCATGGACTGCCCCAGAATCCCAATCGCCCCAGGCACGGTCAGGAGGATTATCACACACGTAAGGATACTCGCGCCCCGGTAGCCCCGGCCCAGCCACCGGCAAAAGCCCAGGACGCACATTCCCAGGGCAATCCCGCCCAAAAAGGACAGCCAGCTCACCCGTTCCAGCAGCACCAGGGCGGCGGTTCCCGGGATGGCGCCCAGAAGGGCCCCCAGGCTTCCGAGAACGGGTCTGGACCTCAAGGGTACGGGGTAGATCTCCCGGCGGGGAAAAACCTCCGGGGGGCGCTTCTTCTTTTTCGGAGGAAGCTCCTCATCGGTGGGCACGGTCATGATCACCGGCGGCCTTGGCCTTTTTTCTTTGGAGGCGGCCTCGCCGCCGCAGAAGGTGCACACCCTGCCCTCGGCGATCCAGGCGCCGCAGCGTGGACAATTCATCGCAGTCACTCCCTCCTTTTTCCCATCATAGCCTTAAAAATGGTGAAAGTCAACAAAAATCAGTGGTTTGTCGAAACTTTGCGTTTATTCGACAAAAACGAATCTTGAAAATTACGAAAAGAAAGGGAAACAATTTGTCGCATTCCTCCGGAGCCCGCCTGTATAAAAATACCCTCCCATTTTC
>DETX01000030.1:7595-8149 GCA_002362145.1 Clostridiales bacterium UBA3277 | reverse complement strand
TTCAAGGGAGGGTATCTTCTTTTTTGCCTTACTTCACGTTGGAGGTGGAGCGCAGCGTCACGTCGTGGGCGCCGCCCTCGACAATGGACACGCTGGATACCAGGGTCAGCTTGGCGTCTCTCTGGAGGTCCGGGATGTTGGTCACGCCTACGTTGCACATGGTGGAGCGGACCTTGTACATGGAGGCCTCCACATTGTCGTGGAGGGGACCGGCGTAGGTGACGTAGGAATCCACGCCCTCCTCAAAGGAGAGCTTTGCCGCGCCGCCCAGGTCGTAGCGCTGCCAGTTCCGGGCCCGGTTGGAACCCTCGCCCCAGTATTCCTTCATGTAGGCGCCGCCCACCATGACCTTATTGGTGGGGCTCTCGTCAAACCGGGCGAAGTACCGGCCCAGCATGAGGAAGTCCGCGCCCATGGCAAGGGCCAAGGTCATGTGGTAGTCGTGGACAATGCCGCCGTCGGAGCAGATGGGCACATAGATGCCGGTCTCCCGGAAGTACTCGTCCCGGGCGGCAGCCACCTCGATGAGGGCCGTGGCCTGGCCCCGGCCGATG
>DETX01000030.1:7046-7271 GCA_002362145.1 Clostridiales bacterium UBA3277 | reverse complement strand
GGAGCCGCCGCCGATGCCCACCTTTACAAAGTCAGCTCCGGCTCTGGCCAGGAAGAGGAAGCCGTCCCGGTCCACCACGTTGCCCGCGCCGATCTTCACCTTGTCGCCGTAGTGCTCCCGGACCCAAGCGATGGTCTTGGCCTGCCAGCAGGTGTAGCCCTCGGAGGAATCGATGACAAAGACGTCGGCGCCGGCCGCCAGCAGGGCGGGAATCCGGGTGGCGTA
>DETX01000030.1:5757-6702 GCA_002362145.1 Clostridiales bacterium UBA3277 | reverse complement strand
CAGCTCCAGGGGATTCTCCTTGTGGGAGGCGTAGTCTTTGCGGAACACGAAGTACATCAGATGGTCCTCCTCGTCCACGATGGGCAGGGAGTTGAGCTTGTGGTCCCAGATGATATCGTTGGCCTCTTTGAGGGTGGTGTCCTTGGGGGCGGTGATGAGCTTAGAGCGGGGGGTCATGAAGTCGGCCACCTTGTCGGTGGTCTCCATCCGGGAGACCCGGTAGTCCCGGCTGGTGACGATGCCCAGGAGCTTTCCGTTGGCGGTGCCGTCCTCGGTGATGGCCACGGTGGAGAAGCCGTTGCGCTTTTTCAGAGCCAGCACGTCCGCCAGGGTGGCGTCGGGGGTCAGGTTGGAGGCGGAGGTGACAAAGCCCGCCTTGTAGCCCTTGACCTTGGCGACCATTTCCGCCTGGCTCTCGATGGACTGGGAGCCGAAGATGAAGCTGATGCCGCCCTCCTTGGCCAGGGCGATGGCCAGGGTGTCGTTGGACACGGACTGCATCACGGCGGAGGTCAGGGGCAGGTTCAGAGAGATGGCAGGCTCCTCAAAGCCCTTGCGGTATTTGACAAGGGGGGTTTTCAAGCTGACATTGTCGGGGATGCACTCCTCCGACGTGTAGCCGGGGATGAGCAGATACTCGCTGAAGGTGTGGCTGGGTTCCGGATAATAATACGCCATTTTTTGAATTCCTCCTATATTTTATTCATTTTAACCTTGTCGAAAAATGGAGAGCGCCGTCCGACAGACAAAAGAGCGCCCATGTGCTATGCTATTTGCAGGGTTTCCCTAGAGTGTCTCCCCGTCGCCTTCGTCCAGCACCGGGTGGACCTCTTTTCCGTCGGAGCTCAAATTCTTAAAGTTGCCGAAGATCTCGCTGACCGGATGGACCATGGCAAAGGTATGGGGATAGCTCTGAATAATCCGGATCACCGCGGCGATCTGGGT
>DETX01000030.1:0-5398 GCA_002362145.1 Clostridiales bacterium UBA3277 | reverse complement strand
TGGCGGGCAGAAGGGTGGTGGTATGGTGCAGCTTTTCGATGAGCTCCTTCGAAATCTCCTCCGGGTAGTTGGTGATGATCTCAAAGCAGATGGCCTCCCGGCCGGACTTCATCAGCCGGTCGCCCACGTTGGTGGACATGAAGGTGTAGAGAATGCACAAGATCACAGGCTCCATCTGGTAGCCATAGACAAAGTAGCTGGCCATGGCGATGCAGGTATTGATGGCGAAGGTCATGCCGAAGAAGGGCTTGTTGGGGTGGTGCTTGTGGATGATGGCGGAGATGAAGTCCGTGCCGCCGGTGTAGGCGCTGGCCTTGACCAGAATGGAGTAGACATAGCCCTGGATGACACCGGCCACCAGGGGCCCCAGAATTTTGCTGGTTCCGTTTTCCGTGGCATAGGCGAAGGCGCTCATGTCCACGTGGTCCAGAATCAGCAGGGCGAGAGAGAAGGTGATGACATAGACCATGCTCCTGAGCGCCAGGGGCTTGCTGACCTCCAGATAGCACCACAGGGCCAGAGGCACGTTGATGATCAGGCTTAAATAGCCCACGCTGATGTTTGTCAGGTATTGGATCATGGTGCAGATGCCGTTGAGGCCCGCCGGAGCAAACTGGTTGGGAAATATGAAGAGCTCATAGTTCACGGCCGCCAGCATGGCCACCAGGATAATGACCCCATAGGTCCAAACTTTTTTCCCCATAGTCTTTCGCCCGCGAAAAGCAGGCACTCCTCCCGCTTTTGAATTTCCATCCATTCTAGCATAGCTTTTTCCGGGGGTCAAGGCGCGTTTTTGACGAATTTCTGTCCCCTTCCGCATCTTAAGCTATCACTTGTCCCCAAGGGGGTCTTTCCTGGGGATGCCTTCGCCGTGTTTTCCGGCATTTCCACAAAATCGAAACTGGATTTTCTGGGAATTCCGGCAATTTTTCCTTGGAACATCCACAAAATATCCTTGAGTTTTCTGGTGAAATATGATAAAATTTAACGTGAAAGAATCTGCCCAAAAACGATCCTTCGCAAAGGAATTTTGGGACGCCGACCTAGATACAGAAAGGAGCCCCCATATGTATTCATCCGCCTATGTCTGGGCTAAGGTCTTAAGCTATTTGGAGGAGAGGATGAGCCCCACCACGGTTTCCGCCTGGTTTGACGACGCCGAGGTGGTAGAGCTCAACGAAAATAATCTCATTCTCTATTCCCCCTCGGACTTCCGCCGGGAGGTCATCCGCCGCCGGTGCACCGACTATATTCAGGATGCCCTGAAGGAGATCTTCAATTCCGACGCCAAGCTCCTGGTTTTTGGGGACGAGGAGCTGGCCGCCCGGAAAAGCAAAGGCGCCTCCTCCTCCATGGACTTTAACCCCCAGTTCACCTTTGACAATTTTGTGGTGGGCCCCTCCAACCGGTTTGCCCACTCGGCGGCCATCGCCGTCAGCAAGACCCCGGGCCAGGTCTACAATCCTCTGTTCATTTACGGCCCCCCCGGCGTGGGCAAGACCCACCTGCTCTACGCCATCGCCAACGGCATCCGCAAGGAGAGCCCCAATTCCAACATCGTCTATATCAAGGGCGACCAGTTCACCAACGAGCTGATCGACGCCATCAAAAACGGCAAGAACGTGGAGTTCCGCAGCAAGTACCGGGAGGCGGACCTGTTCCTGGTGGATGATATCCAGTTCATCGCCGGCAAGGAATCCACCCAGGAGGAGTTCTTCCATACCTTCAACACCCTCTACGAGGAGCACAAGCAGATCGTCCTGACCTCCGACCGGAAGCCCGACGATATGCTGACATTGGAGGAGCGGCTTCGCAGCCGGTTTTTGTGGGGCCTCATTGCCGACATCAATCCCCCGGACTACGAGACCAGAATGGCCATCATCAAAAACAAGGCCAAGCAGCTGGGCCTTACCCTGGACGACGAGGTGTGCAACTACATCGCCATCAACATCACCTCCAACGTCCGGCAGATCGAGGGCACGGTGAAGAAGATTCTGGCCTACCGGGATCTGAACAACATGCCTTTGGATCTTCCCAACATCTCCCGGGCCATCGACGATATGTTCAAGAGCGAGGGCAGCGCCCTGCCCACCCCCAGCCTCATTGTCAGCCAGGTCTGCAAGTTCTACAATCTGGACGAATCCGTCCTCCGGGGCACCCAAAAGAACAAGGGCACGGCGGAGGCCCGGCAGGTGGCCATGTACCTCATCAGAAAGCTGACGAACCTGTCCCTGCCGGACATCGGCAAGGAATTCAACCGGGACCACTCCACGGTGCTCTACGCCATCCGCAAGGTGGAGGTGTCCCTGAAAAACGGGGACAGCAATATGCAGAACAACATCCGCGACATCACCGCAAACATCAACTCCTGTCTGTAGCGGGTTTTTTTAGACACCAAATTTTTTCCACATGGGCTGTGGAATGTGGAATTTTTCCTGTGGATAATTTCCTTTCCCGATTTTTCCCAACAGGCCCTGTGGAAATCCCTCCTTTTTCTCACAGAGGGCTGTGGAGAAATTTCCCGCTCCCCTCTAAGGGATTTCCCACTTTTCCACATAACTTTCCTCTACGACTGCAATTACTAAATAAACTTCTGCTATTAGATAGATTTTGAATCCGTTAGCAAGAAAGGAACTTGAAGATGCGTTTTACCTGTGAAAAAAATATGCTGGTCACCGGATTGAACATCGCCGGACGGACCGTGGCCCAGAAGAGCGCCCTATCTGTCATCGAAGGCATCCTCTGCAAGGCCGGAATGAAGCTGAGCCTGACAGGCTACAACATGGAAACCGCCATCACCTACGACATCGACGCCGACGTCTCCGACCCCGGCGAGTGCATCCTCCCCGCCCGGCTCTTCTCCGATATTGTGAAAAAGCTCCCCGAGGGGCCCGTTACCGTGGTGGTGGACGACAGCTTTAAGGTCTCCATCCGGGCCGGGCAGGCCTCCTTCACCATTTCCGCCGAATCCAGCGAGGATTACCCGGAGCTGCCCGACGTCAACTCCGGCCGTCCGGTAATGATTCCCCAGAATAAGCTCAAGGAGCTGATCTCCGGCACCATCTTCGCCGTGTCGGAAAACCAGGGCCGGCCCATCCACACCGGCGTCAAATTCGAGGTCACCGACGACAGCATTACCGCCGTGGCGGTGGATGGCTTCCGCCTGGCCCGGCGGACCTACCACCCCCAGGAGGGCACCGGCCGGGAGATGAATTTCGTCATCCCCTCCGCCAGCTTGAAAGAAGTGGAGAAAATCCTCACCGACTGTGACGAAAATGCCTCCTTCACCTTAGGACCCAAGCACATCCTCTTCCAGGTGGGCAGCGCCACATTGGTGTCCCGGCTTTTGGAGGGCGAATTCTTAAATTGGCGGCGGGTGGTGCCCACGGGCTGTCCCATCCGGCTGATTACCCATGTGTCGGACCTCTCTTCCTCCGTGGAACGGGTGGGCCTGGTGGTCTCCGAAAAGTATAAGAGCCCCATCCGCTGCGTGTTCGGCAATCAGGAGCTGCGGATGCGGACCCAGACCACCATCGGCGTGGCCGAGGACCGGTGCTCCTTCGCCGGGGACGGCGGGGAGCTGGAAATCGGCTTCAACGTCAACTATCTCTCCGAGGCCCTGCGGGCCATCCCCAGCGAGGAGGTCACCATGGAGCTGACCAACGGCTTAAGCCCCATCGTTCTGACCCCCGTGGACGACAAGGACGACTTTGCCTATATGGTCCTTCCCGTCCGGATCAAGGGGTGAGAAACATGAAAGTCACGGTAAAGAAAAAGGAAACCCTCTCCCGCCTGCCCATCGGCACGGAGTATATTAAGCTCCAGGACGCTATGAAGCTCATGAATCTGGTCTCCTCCGGGGGCGAGGCCAAGGTCCGCATTCAAAACGGGGAGGTTCTGGTCAACGGGGAGGTGTGCCTCATGCGGGGAAAGAAGCTCCATCCCGGGGACGTGTTCACATTCTCAGGAAGCTCCTGCCGCATTGAAGCCCAGGTATGAATCTAAGCTGCCTGGAGCTGCGGTCCTTCCGGAATTACGATCAGGAGCGTTTTGACTTTTCCCCGGGGGTGAACCTCATTGTGGGGGACAACGCCCAGGGGAAAACGAACCTCTTAGAGGCCGTGTCGTATCTTGGCAGCGGCCGGAGCTTCCGGGCCCAGCGCACCGGGGAGATGATCGCCTTCGGGGCAGACTTCGCGGAGATAAATGGCAGGGTTTTTGCCCAGGAGCGGGAGCAGACGCTGCGGTTTCTCCTGTTCTCCGGCTCCCGGCCCCGGCAGATCTTCCGAAACGGGGCGCGGAAAAAATCCCTGGAGGAGATCTCCGGGGTGCTGCCCACGGTGATCTTCTGCCCGGAGGATCTGATGGTCCTGCGAAGCGGGGCTGCCCAGCGGCGGCGGTTTGGAGACAGTGTGTTATGTCAACTGCGGCCCAACTATGACGCCGCCCTGACGGAGTACCACCGGATTCTGGACCAGAAGAGCCGGATTTTGAAGGACCATTTTGAAAATCCCGCCCTGCTTGAGGTTCTTCCGGAATTTAATACCCGGCTGTGCCAGGTGGGGGCATTGCTGATCTCCTACCGGGCCCGGTTTTATGAGGCCCTGGGAAAGGCCGCGGGGGAATATCACCGCCAATTTTCCGGCGGGGCCGAGAAATTCCGTCTGGAATATAAGACCGTCTCCACGGTCCGAGACCCCTTTGCCCCGGTGAGCGTGCTGACGGGGCAGCTCATGGACCACCTAAATTCCCACGCCCAGGGGGAGCTTTCCTCGGGGCAGTGTCTCACGGGGCCCCACAAGGACGATTTCACCGTGAGCCTCTCCGGCGTTGACCTGAAAACCTTTGGCTCCCAGGGCCAGACCCGGACGGCGGCCATCAGCTTAAAGCTGGCCCAGCGGGCCCTGATGGCCCGGGAGTTCGGGGAAGGGCCGGTGCTGCTGCTGGACGACGTGCTGTCGGAGCTGGACCCCGGGCGGCAGGATTTTGTACTCAACCAGATTTTGGACGGGCAGGTGTTCATCACCTGCTGCGAGCCCGGCCGTCTGACGAAAATCGGCCGGACCATAGAAATTCACGGCGGGAAAATCGCCGGAGAAAGCGAAGGCAACAGAAATTAAGAAGTTGGAGGACACCTATGTCTGATGAAAAAGTAACTCAGGAATATGGCGGCTCCCAGATCCAGGTTTTGGAGGGTCTGGAGGCCGTGCGCAAGCGGCCCGGCATGTATATCGGCTCCACCTCCGCCTCGGGACTGCACCATCTGGTCTACGAAATTGTGGACAACTCCATTGACGAGGCCCTGGCGGGGTACTGTAAGCACATCACCGTTACCATCAACCCCGGCGATTCCATCACCGTCACCGACGACGGCCGGGGCATCCCCGTGGACATCCAG
>DETX01000041.1:55891-69331 GCA_002362145.1 Clostridiales bacterium UBA3277 | reverse complement strand
ATCAGCTTATGAAAACCGATAACCACAATATCTGTTTGCCGCGGCGCTGGCCAGCGTTGCCATTTCCGCTTATGCCTTCGCCTTCTTGTTTGGAAGCTGCGGAGGCTGATGCAGGCAGATTTGCGTGTTTTGTATTTTTCAAATAGAAAAAAGGAGATAGTGCTATGAACATTGTAGTCATTGGCGGCGTTGCCGCCGGTACCAAGGCTGCCGCGAAGCTGATGCGTCAGGACCGCAGCGCCAGGGTCACCGTCTATACCAAGGGCAGGGATATTTCCTATGCCGGCTGCGGCCTGCCCTATTACGTAGGCGGCGGCATCGAAACCCGGGACGAGCTGATCGTCAACACCCCCGCAAAGTACACGGGCCTCACCGGCGTGGAGGTCAAAACCGAGATGGAGGCCGTGGCGGTGGACGCTGCCGCCAAGACTGTCACCTTTGCGGACGGCCAGGTGGTGGGCTATGACAAGCTGGTCATTGCCACCGGCGCGGCTCCCTTTGTGCCCCCGGTTCCCGGCACCGACCTGCCCGGCGTATTTACCATGCGCACCCCGGACGACGCCATCGGCCTGCGCGCCTATGTGGACGACAATCACTGCCGCTCCGCGGTGGTGGTGGGCGGCGGCTTCATCGGCCTGGAAATTGCCGAGAATCTCCTGGCTAAGGGCCTGAAGGTCACCGTGGTGGATATGGCTTCCCAGGTTATGCCCAACCTGTTTGATCCTGAGATGGCGGATTATCTGCGCCGCCAGCTCCAGGCCAAGGGCATCCGCATTGTCACCGGCGCAGGGCTGGAAGAGGTCCTGGGCACGGAAAAGACCACCGGCATCCGCACCGGTGTGGGCAGCTTCGAGGGCGACGTGGTGGTCATGGCCATCGGCGTCCGGCCTGCCACGGGCTTCCTCAAGGATTCCGGCATTGAGATGTTCAAGGGCACCATCGTTGTGGACGACCATCAGAAAACCAACCTGGCGGATGTGTACGCCGTGGGCGACTGCGCCATGGTGTTCAACCGAATCACCGGCAAGGGACAGTGGTCTGCCATGGGCTCCACCGCCAACATCACCGGCCGTCTGCTTGCCAAGAACCTGACCGGCAAGGACGCCGCCTACGGCGGCTGCCTGGGCACCGGCGTTGTGAAGCTGGCTGATAGCCTTAACGCCGGCCGCACGGGCCTGACCGAGGAGCAGGCCAAGGCCGCCGGCTTCGATGTGATCACCGCCACCTGTGTCACCGACGACAAGGCCCATTACTATCCCGGCGCGGGCACCTTCCTGACCAAGCTCATTGCCGACAAGACCAGCCACAGACTGCTGGGCATCCAGGTGGTGGGCGCTGGGGCTGTAGACAAGATGGTGGACATTGCCGTCACCGGCATCAGCCTGAACGCCAAGTTGGAGGACTTCGACACCTTCGACTTCTCCTACGCGCCTCCCTTCTCCACGGCCATCCATCCCTTTGTTCAGGCCTGCTATATTCTGGAAAACAAGATGGCCGGAGAATATGAATCCTTTACCCCCGCCGAGTATGCCGCCGGCGCGGCCAAGGGCTACAAGATCATCGATGTCTCTCCCGCCCCGGCCATTCCCGGCGCCAAGTGGGTGGACCTTTCTAAGGTCACCGGGCCCATTGAGGGCCTGGACAAGGACGAGAAGCTGCTGCTGGTCTGCGCCAAGGGCAAGCGCGGCTACTTTCTGCAAAATCGCCTGAAGGCCATGGGCTATACCAACACCCGGGCTCTGGAGGGCGGCCTCTTTGCCAATGTGGTGAAGGTCCGCTTCGAGGGCGGCAAGCTGCCTCCGGAGGAGATCAAGCGGGTCAAGGGCCTGGGCTGCCTCCAGGATAAGCGCTATGCCGACGTGTTCAACGTCCGTGTCATCACCCGCAACGGTAAGATCACCGCCGAGGAGCAGCGGGTCATTGCCGAGGCGGCGGAGAAGTTCGGCTCCGGCGCCGTCACCATGACCACTCGTCTGACCCTGGAAATCCAGGGGGTCAAGCACGAGAACATCCAGCCCCTCATCGACTTCCTGGCAGAGCACGGCCTGTCCACCGGCGGCACCGGCAGCCTGGTGCGTCCTGTGGTGTCCTGTAAGGGTACGACCTGCCAGTACGGCCTCATTGACACCTTCGACCTCAGCGAGAAGCTCCATGAGAAATTCTACGTGGGCTATCACGGTGTGACCCTGCCCCATAAGTTTAAGATTGCCGTAGGCGGCTGCCCCAACAACTGCGTCAAGCCCGACCTGAACGACCTGGGCATCATCGGTCAGAGAGTGCCCATGGTGGACTTCGCCAAGTGCCGCGGCTGTAAGAAGTGCCAGGTGGAGCTGAACTGCCCCATTAAGGTTGCCCACATGGAAAATGGCAAGATTCACATTGATCCCAGCGTCTGCAATAACTGCGGCCGCTGCCGGAATAAGTGCCTGTTCGACGCCATCGAGTATATGGACGGCTATCGCGTGTACATCGGCGGCCGCTGGGGCAAAAAGACGGCCCATGGCCTGCCTCTGACCAAGGTCTTTACCACTGAGGAAGAGGTCATGGATGTGGTGGAGAGAGCCATCCTCCTGTTCCGGGACGAGGGCATCAGCGGCGAACGCTTTGCCGATACCGTCACCCGTCTGGGCTTCGACTATGTCAACGACAAGCTGCTCACCCAGTCCATCGATAAGGAAGCCATCCTGAAAAAGACCGTCAAGGGCGGCGCTACCTGCTGATCCAACGAATTTTGCTGCCTGCCGGGTAACCGGCAGGCAGCTTCCTTAGGGCAACACCGCACAATGGGAGCGGCGGTTTTCGCCGGATCTTTTGCCCCAAGCGTTCCGTGTGGAAAATGGGAAATACACAAAGTATTCCCATATTTTCCACACTTTCGCTTGCGTCAAAATCTCTCGCCGAAAATCCTTGCCCCATTATGCGGTGCTGCCTTAGAAATAGATGCAGGGAGGGAAAACCATGGACAGCAGAATTTTGGAGAAACTGTGGACGGTGACCCCGGAGGAGCAGGCAATTCTGGACGGACGGCAGACCATCGACCGGGAGCTGTATATGCTCAGCCAGAAAAACGTCATCAACAGCCAAAAGCTCTTAGCGGTGGGCAAGCTCATCACCCTGCGCACGCATACCCGGTTCATTCACTTCCCGGAGCACACCCATGACTATATCGAGCTGGTGTATATGTGCCAGGGCCAGACCAGCCATATCGTCAACGGAACCGCGGTGACGCTGCACTGCGGGGAGCTGCTCTTTTTGAGCCAGAGTGCCCGGCATGAGGTGTGCGAGGCAGGGGAGGGGGACATTGCGGTAAACTTCATTGTCCTGCCGGATTTTTTCTCCACCTCTCTTGCCGCCATCGGCGAGGAGGAGACCCCCCTGCGGCGCTTTCTGGTGGACTGTCTCTGCGGGCAGAATAACGGGCCGGGATATCTGCTTTTCCGGGTGTCGGATGTCAAACCGGTGCAGAATCTGGTGGAAAATCTTTTGTTTATCCTGTTACAGGGCGGGATAAACAAGCGCAGAAGCAGCCAGATGACCATGGCTCTGCTCTTTCTGGAGCTGACGGCCCGGACGGAAGCTCTGGAGACCGGGGACGAGGATCAGGCGGCCATGCTGAAGGTGCTGTCCTATGTGGAGACCCGCTATGCTTCGGGAAGCCTGACAGAGCTGGCGGAGCTTCTCCACTACGATCTGAGCTGGCTTTCCCGGGAGATTAAGCGTCAGACTGGAAAGACCTATACCCAGCTTGTTCAGGAGAAACGGCTTGCCCAGGCGGCCTTTCTTCTGCGCAATACCGACCGGAACGTGGACGACATCGCCGGCGCCGTGGGCTACGAAAATATCGGCTACTTCCACCGTATCTTCCGGGGGGCCTACGGCGTCTCTCCTCGGACCTACCGAATGCAAATCAGGTAACTTTTTTAGAAAAATCAGGACCTCCTGTTTTTCCTTCCGGCATGATAAAATGCTGACAGAAGAAAAAAGGAGGTCCTGATTTTGCGTTGCTATTTGGCCATCGACATCGGCGCGTCCTCCGGGCGGCATATTGTGGGCTGGCAGGAGAGAGGCGTCTTTCGGACCGAAGAGGTCTACCGGTTTCCCAACGGGGTTCAAGAGAAAGACGGGCATCTTACCTGGGATATCCAAGCCCTCCTGTCCCATGTGAAAATGGGCATTGAGAAGGCTAAGATAGCCTACCCGGATATCGTCAGCCTCTCCATCGACACCTGGGGCGTGGATTATGTGCTGATGCGGGGGGACAAAGAGGTCTTTCCCGTGTATGCCTACCGGGACAGCCGGACGGAAAGTGTGATTCAGGAGGTTCACGAGAAGGTGCCTTTTTCTGAGCTGTACCGCCGCACCGGCTGTCAATTCCAGCCCTTCAACTCCATTTATCAGTTTTATGCGGATAAGCTGGCAGGCAGGCTGGACGATGTCACCGATCTTCTCATGATCCCGGAATATCTTCTCTACAAGCTCTGTGGAACCAAGGCAGGAGAGTATACCAACGCCACCACTATGGGGATGGTGAACGCCAAAACCGGAGGGTTTGACGAGGAAATTCGAGAAAAGCTGGGCTATCCCAAGCATCTTTTCCCAACCCTCAGTCAGCCCGGAACCGTGATCGGCAAATATCGGGGAATAAAATGCGTCCTCTGCGCCACCCACGACACCGCCTCCGCCGTGGAGGGCATTCCCATGGACGGAAATCACCCCTATATCTCCTCCGGCACCTGGTCACTGCTGGGAGTGAAAACCCCAAAGCCCATCACGAATGAAGTCAGCCAAGCTGCCAACTATTCCAACGAGGGCGGCGTGGGCTACAACCGATACCAGAAAAACATCATGGGGATGTGGCTGGTGAACGAACTGAAACATGATCTTTGCCCGGAACTGTCCTTCCCGGAGATCGTGAAAGCGGCAGAGGAAAGCAAATGTGACCTTCTGGTAGACGCCAACGCCCAAGAATTTCTGGCACCCAAGAGCATGAAAGCCGCTTTTGATGCGGCAACCGGCGGGAAGCTGAAAACTGTCGGCGACTATTTCCGCTGTGCCTACCGTTCTCTGGCGGTCAGCTACCGGAATGCACTGGACGAACTGGAACGGAACACGGGGCGAACCTATGAAATGCTGTACATCGTTGGCGGCGGCGCAAAGAACCAGTTTCTCAACCGTCTGACGGAAGAAGCTACCGGCAAACAAGTCATTGCTTTGCCCATTGAGGCCACGGCCCTGGGCAATCTGAAAATACAAATGGAGGCTGACTTATGAGCTACGAAGAAGCAAAGAAAAAGTACGCTGCCCTGGGGGTGGACACCGATGGGGCGATTGCCAAACTGAAAACCGTCCCCGTATCTCTGCACTGCTGGCAGGGTGACGATGTCCGGGGCTTCGATACCGACCCCACCAAGCCCCTCACCGGCGGCATTCAGACCACCGGCAACTATCCCGGCCGCGCCCGGACTCCGGAGGAACTGATGGCAGACCTGGACATGGTCTTAAAGCTGTGTCCCGGCACCAAGAAGATGAACCTCCACGCCAGCTACGCCATTTTCGAGAATGGCCAGTGGGCGGACCGGGACAAGCTGGAACCCAAACACTTCCAAAAATGGGTGGACTTCTGCAAGGAGCAGGGCCTGGGCTGTGACTTTAACCCCACCTTCTTCTCCCATCCCAAAGCCAGCGGCCTGACCCTTTCTTCCCCTGATCCTGAAATCCGCAAATTTTGGATCGACCATGGCAAGGCATGCATCCGTATTTCTCAGTACCTGGCTGACGAGCTGGGCCAGCCCTGTGTCATGAATATCTGGACCGGCGACGGCTTCAAGGACATCCCCGCCGACCGGATGGGGCCGAGAGTGCGCTATAAGGAAGCAATCGACGAAATCCTGTCCGAGCCTTACGACTTCACCAAAGTCAAGCCCTGTATCGAAAGCAAGGTGTTCGGCATCGGCGTGGAGGCGTATACCGTGGGCAGTGCCGAGTTTGCCCTGAGCTACGCCGCTATGAACCAGAATAAGTGCATTCCGCTGATGGACAACGGCCACTACCACCCCACCGAGGTTGTCAGCGATAAGATTCCTGCGCTGCTGGCCTTCTTCCCGGAGATCGCCCTGCACATCACCCGGCCCATCCGCTGGGATAGTGACCATGTGGTGCTGCTGGATGATGAAACCAAGGAAATCTGCAAGGAGATCGTCCGCTGCGGCGGTCTGGAGGGCCGGGTGAACATGGCCCTGGACTACTTCGACGCCTCCATTAACCGAATCTCCGCATGGACAGTTGGCTTCCGGAATGTCCAGAAAGCCCTGCTGATGGCCTTGGTAACTCCCGACCTGACAGCCATGCAGAATGAGGGTAACTGGACGGAGCTGATGGTGATGCAGGAGGAACTGAAAACTATGCCCTTCGGTGAGGTGTGGGAGGAATACTGCCGGGAGTGCGGCGCGCCCGCCGATGGCGAGTGGTTCCGGACCGTCAAGCAGTACGAAAATGAAGTTCTGAGCAAGAGAGGTTAATCAAATGAAAGACATTTTTACCGCTCCCTTTGTGGAGGAAATGAAGAAAACCACCGCCAACATGTACCGTCTGGGCTGGGACGAGCGCAACGGCGGGAATATTAGCTTCTTGCTGGACGAGGCTGAGGTAGGGGAGTACCTTGACCTGAACGCAGTCAAGCGCACCATCCCCCTGGGCTTTGACGCAACACCGCTGATTGGAAAGATTTTCATTGTCACCGGCACCGGCAAGTATTTCAAGAACGTAGACGCTGACCCTGAAACCAATCTGGGGATCGTCCGCATCGCTCCCGATGGACAGACCGCCGAGCTGCTGTGGGGTTATCAGGACGGCGGCAAATTCACCTCCGAATTTCCTGCCCACCTAATGAGCCATATGGCAAGGCTCAGCGTTGATCCGGGCAACCGGGTGGTGATGCACTGCCATCCCACCTACACCCTGGCTATGAACTATGTCCACGAGCTGGACGAGAAGAAGTTCACCCATACGCTCTGGGAGATGTGTACCGAGTGCATTGTAGTGTTCCCCGACGGCGTGGGGGTGCTGCCCTGGATGCTCTGCGGCACCAATTCCATTGGTGAAGCCACGGCAGAGAAAATGAAGGAATTTCGGCTGGTTGTCTGGGGGATGCACGGCATCTACGGTGCGGGAAAGACCATGGACGAGACCTTCGGCCTGATTGAAACTGTAGAGAAGGCAGCACAGATCTATATGCTCACTTCCCACCTGCCCAGAGTCAACACCATCACGGATGCCCAGATGTGGCTCCTGGCCGACCGCTTCGAGATCACCCCCCGGGAAGGGTATCTGCAAGAGCGGTAACCAGCGGCTGCCCACCGCAGTGTGTTCCCCGTCAGATGAGAAATGCCCGTACCATCGGAAACGATGGTACGGGCATTTTTGTCAGATGCAGGCTTTGAGAATCCCCGCCGCCAGGCCGATCACCGCGATTGGCAGGATCAGCGCGATGCCGCCGGCAAATACCAGGCAGATAATCAGCAGCGGCAGGGCGAGGACCATCAGAATGCTGGCGGCGATTTTGGCCACGCCCCAGGTGAGCTTCAGCGCCAAACCAATGGTTTTGCTCAGCAGCCAGATAAATACGAACAGGCTCAACAGTTCAAACATGTAAACATTTCTCCTTCCACTGAAAAGGAACCTCATTTCCGGGCACTTTAAAATATTGGTCCTCTGATATGCTGCCATTATAGGGGAAACTGCCCGAAAAATAAAGGATCGAATCCGCAAAATAAGATGGGTTAATTCCCTGTTTTTGGAGAAATAGCCCAGCTGTCACGCTTTTCGGCTGTTCTGACAGGCCCGGTACTGCTCTGGGTCAATGACGCCGGTGGCCAGCATCTGCTCCGACCAAAGCTGCAAGGTCTCCACGGTGATGGAGATGCGTTCCAGCTCCTCCTGAATGAAAATGAAGTCCTCCAATTCGTCGTTGGAGATTTTCCCGTCGGCGGTGATTTCGATAAGACGCTCCTTCTTCTTATTCATGGCGTTCAGGGAGGCCAGCATTTCCAAAACGATTTGGGACAGGTCCTTGATCTTGATTTCCGGCACATACTGCTGCCCGATGGGGCACTGCCTGGCACAGTAGAAGTTACACAGGCTGGGCTTCTGGTACTTCTCCGCCATGATCAGCACCTCGTCGGGATTGGGCAGGGAGCGCTCGTTTTCAATCTTTTCAATGCGCTCCGGAGAGATGGTTTCCAGCAGCTCACTGGCAGCCTCCCGGGTGAGGTGGAGGCTCTCCCGGGTGGTGTGGTAGATGTTTTTGTTCTTTTTCGTCGATGCTCTTGCCATGGCGGAACACTCCAATCTCCGGGGATGGATATAGAACCATTTGCCGCAAAGCTGCACGGCTCGGGCCCTGCTGCCTGCCCATTATAGCATAATCCCCGGACCATTGCAATACAGGGCACATTGGGGAAAAGCGGCGGGCCGGCTTTTATGAACGGAGAGGACTTACCAGAGCTTTTCCACAAGGAAATCCCGTTTTAAATATCTCCCGGTGATGCTTTCTTCCTTTGCCGCAATCTGTTCCGGCGTTCCGGCGGCAACAATCCGGCCGCCCATCTCTCCACCGCCGGGACCCATGTCGATGATGTAGTCCGCGTTGCGGATTACATCCAGATCGTGCTCAATGACGATGACCGTAGCCCCACTGTCCACCAGACGGTCAAAGACCCGCAGAAGGGTCTGCACATCCAAGGGATGGAGGCCGATGGTGGGTTCATCAAACACAAACACGGAAGCGCTTTGCTGTTTGCCCATCTCGGAGGCCAGCTTCAGCCGCTGGGCTTCTCCGCCGGAGAGACTGGGCGTTGCCTCACCCAGGGTCAGGTAGCCCAGCCCCAGTTCCTGCAGGGTTTGCAGCCGTGAGCGGACCGCTTTCAGATCATCACAGGCGGCGAGCGCCTGCTTAATATCCATGGCCATGAGCTCCGGCAGAGAATGGGCCTGCCCGGCCTTGTTCTCCCGCTTAACCCGCTCTGTTTCCCGGCTGTACCGGCTGCCCCGGCAGTCCGGGCAGGGGATTTCCACATCCGGCAGAAACTGGACATCCAGGCTGATGGAGCCTGTGCCGTCGCAGGTGGGGCAGCGGAGCTTTCCCGTATTGTAGGAGAAATCTCCCGCCGAATAGCCCAGCGCTTTTGCCTGGGGGAGGCGGGCAAAGACCTTTCGCAGCTCGTCATGGACATTGGCATAGGTGGCCACCGTGGAGCGGACATTGATGCCGATAGGGGCCGCGTCGATGAGCTTTACCTGCTCGATACCCTGGGCGGCGATGCTTTTGACATGGGCAGGCATGGCCTTGCCTCCGGTCAGCGCCTCCAGCGCCGGGATCAGGCTTTCCAAAATGAATGTTGTTTTTCCGGACCCGGACACCCCGGTGACCACGGTGAGCCTGCCCTTTGGAATGTCCGCTTCCAGCGGCTTCACCGTATGAATGGCATCGGTGGAGAGATGAATGCAGCCGTCGGAAAAAAGGTGCTCGGCAGGGCATCTATTCCGAAGGGGTGCCGTATGACCGGCCAAAAACGGGCCGATTCTGGAATCGGGATTGGCCGCGATTTCCGGAATGGTTCCCTGGGCGATGACTTCACCGCCGTCGGCGCCGGCCTCCGGCCCCATTTCCACCACCCAGTCCGCCTCGGCAAGAATCTGCGTGTCGTGGTCAACCAGCACCACTGAGTTTCCATCGGCCACCAGATCCCGCATCACAGCCTTGAGCCCTTCGATGTTGGAGGGGTGCAGGCCAATGGAGGGCTCATCCAGCACATAAAGTACGCCGGTTGTTCGATTTCGCACCGCCCGGGCAAGCTGCATCCGCTGCCGCTCTCCGGTGGAGAGGGTGGAGGCCGCTCTGTCCAGGGAGAGATAGCCCAGTCCCAGCTCCATCAGCCGCCGGGCGACGGTCTGGAAAGATTCGCAGATGCTCTCCGCCATGGGCGCCATGGCCTCGGGCAGCGTCTGGGGAACACCGCGGACCCATTCCACCAGATCGGCAAGAGTCATCTGGCTTGCCTCTGCCAAGGTGATGCCCCGGAGCTTGGGCTCCCTGGCCCGCTGGGACAGCCGGGTCCCGCCGCAGTCCGGGCAGATATCCTCTTTCAGAAAACGCTCCACACGCTTCATGCCCTTTTCATCCTTTACCTTGGACAGGGCATTTTCCACGGTGTAGACCGCGTTAAAATAGGTAAAATCCAGCTCGGCGAACTGATTCGATCCCTTTGCCTTGTAGACAATGTGCTTTTTCTCCGCGGGGCCGTGATAGACAATCTCCTTTTCCCGTTCGGTCAGCTCCCGGAAGGGCACGTCGGTGCGGACCCCCATCTCCCGGCAGACATCCGTCATAAGCGACCACATCAGCGTGTTCCACGGCAGAACCGCCCCTTCGTCGATGGTCAGCGACGTGTCCGGCACCAGGCTGCTCAAATCGACGGTCTGCACGCGTCCGGTTCCGGAGCAGGTCCGGCAGGCGCCCTGGGAATTGAAGGCGAGCTCCTCGGCGGAGGGGGCATAGAAACGGGCGGCGCAGACCGGGCATATCAGCTCCTGCCCGGCGGCAACGGATAGGGTGGGCGGTAAGTAGTGGCCGTTGGGGCAGCGGTGGCTGGCCAGCCGGGAGAACATGAGCCGCAGGCTGTTTAGAAGCTCAGAGCCCGTCCCGAAGGTGCTGCGGATTCCCGACACGCCGGGCCGCTGATGCAGGGCCAATGCCGCCGGAACATATAAGACCTCGTCCACCTGAGCCCGGGCGGCCTGGGTCATGCGCCGCCGGGTGTAGGTGGAGAGGGCGTCCAGATACCGCCGGGAACCCTCCGCGTAGAGAACCCCCAGGGCCAGGGAGGATTTCCCGGACCCGGACACCCCGGCAATTCCGACGATTTTGTTGAGGGGAATGTCCACATCAATGTGTTTCAGGTTATGCACATGGGCATTTCGAATCTGGATTGCCTTTGGCGCGTTCGTTTCAGCCATGTTATCTGCCTCCTTTTGTTCTGCCCTTATTATATCACGCTTGTCTAGTGCGTAAAAACGCGGCCCTCCTGGGAAAATCAGCCGAAGGCTGTAGCGGATAAAAAAGGGACAGCGAAATTAAGAAAAATGCTTGACAAGAGCAGGGGAGGTGGCTATAATAGGAAATGGTTAGGCGAGGCTAACCACATATTTTAGGGCACAAGTTAGCCTATGCTAAGTATAAAAAAGAAGGTGAAAGCCATGATACCCCTTGCTTTTGCGAAAGTGGGAGAGGAAAACATCATCAGGCGGATCGGGGGAAAGCAGGAGCTGAAAGCCCATTTGGAGACCCTTGGTTTCGTGGTGGGAGGCGCGGTAACCATTGTCAGCGCCATGGGCGGCAATATTATTGTCAATGTGAAGCAGTCCCGGATTGCCATCAGCAGAGAGATGGCGCAGAAAATTATGGTCTGAATTTCAGGAAGGAGTATGGGTATGAAAACACTGAAAGCAGCGAAAATCGGAGACACCGTCAAAGTGGTAAAGCTCCACGGGGAGGGCGCTGTCAAGCGGCGCATCATGGACATGGGCCTGACAAAGGGTGTGGAAGTGCACATCCGGAAGGTGGCGCCTCTGGGAGATCCCATGGAAGTGACCGTGCGGGGCTATGAGCTTTCCATCCGGAAGGCCGACGCGGAAATGATTGAGGTTGAATAGGCAGAAATACACAGGGGAGGGTCCCCTATTATTTTTGAACATGAGTTAGCATAGACTAACTAAGAAAGTGAGGAAAGCAAAATGGATATACGCATTGCCCTGGCGGGAAACCCCAACTGCGGAAAGACCACCCTGTTTAATGCCCTGACCGGTTCCAACCAATTTGTGGGAAACTGGCCGGGGGTCACGGTGGAGAAAAAGGAAGGCCGGTTAAAAAAGCATGAGGGCGTCATCATGACGGACCTTCCGGGCATCTATTCTCTGTCCCCCTATACCCTGGAGGAGGTGGTGGCCAGAAACTACCTGATCACCCAACGGCCGGATGCCATTTTAAACATCATCGACGGCACGAATTTGGAACGGAACCTCTATCTCACCACCCAGCTGACGGAGCTGGGCATTCCGGTGGTGGTGGCTGTCAACATGATGGACATTGTGAAGAAAAACGGGGATCAGATCCATACCGCGGAACTGTCCAGGGCGCTGGGCTGCAAGGTGGTGGAGATTTCCGCGTTGAAGGGCACCGGCATCATGGAGGCTGCCGAGGCGGCCATTGACGCGGCGAAAAACGGGAAAACAATCCCCATGCACACCTTCTCCGGTGTGGTGGAGCACGCCCTGGCACACATTGAGGAAGCGGCGGTACATAATCTGCCTGAGGAGGAGCAGCGCTGGTACGCAATCAAGATTTTTGAACGGGACAGTAAGGTCCTGGAACAGCTGAAGCTGGACGGGGAGATTCTCTCCCACATTGAGGCGGATATTAAAGCCGCCGAGGAGGAACTGGACGACGACGCCGAGTCCATCATCACCAACGAGCGGTATGGATATATCGGCCAGATCATCCAGAGCTGCTGCAAGAGAAAATCCGCTGGGACATTTTCTGCCTCTGACAAGATCGACCGGGTTGTCACCAACCGCTGCCTGGGGCTTCCGATTTTCGCGGCAGTCATGTTCCTGGTCTACTACCTTTCCATGGTCACGGTGGGCGCCGCGGCCACAGACTGGGCCAATGACGGCCTGTTCGGCGACGGCTGGCATCTGTTTGGCATTGGCACATCTGCCTACGAAGAAGCCCATGACGAATACAACGCCGCGGTCCAGGCGGTGGAGGCCTTTGCCGGCCTTGCTATGGAAGCGGAGGACTTTGACGAGGCTTCCGCGCTTTCCGAGTTGAAAACCTTCCGGAGCACTGAGGCTTCCGCCACCGTGGAGGTGGAGGACGAAGAGACGCTGGCAGTCAGCACCATGACCGCCTACTATGACGCCATTCCTGCCGGCGCCGACGAAGCGGAAACCGTTGGCATGACCTACCTGGACGCGGTTGCCTATCTGGAAGAAAACGGCTTTGAGGAGCCGGACCCCGCCGATTACGGCGTGTGGGTGCCCGGTATTCCCACACTGGTAGGAAACGACCTGGAGGCGGCGGGAGCTGCCGACTGGCTGGCGGGCCTGATCAACGACGGGATCGTCGCCGGTGTGGGTGCTGTGCTGGGCTTTGTGCCCCAGATGCTGGTGCTGTTTTTGCTGCTGGCGTTTTTGGAGGCCTGCGGCTACATGGCAAGAATCGCCTTCGTCCTCGACCGGATTTTCCGGAAGTTCGGCCTCTCCGGCAAGTCCTTTATCCCCATGCTCATCGGCACCGGCTGCGGAGTGCCCGGCATTATGGCAAGCCGTACCATTGAAAATGAGCGGGACCGCCGTATGACCATCATCACCACCACCTTCATC
>DETX01000041.1:55332-55570 GCA_002362145.1 Clostridiales bacterium UBA3277 | reverse complement strand
CTGCGGGGCCAAGGTGCCCTTCATTTCCATGATCGCCGGGGCTATCTTTGGCGGCAGCGCCTGGATGGCAACCTCCGCCTATTTTATTGGTATGGCGGCCATCATTGTCTCGGGCATTATGCTCAAGAAAACAAAGCCCTTCGCGGGGGACCCGGCGCCCTTCGTTATGGAGCTGCCGGCTTACCATCTGCCCACCGCAGGAAGCGTCCTGCGTTCCATGTGGGAGCGGGGCTGGAGC
>DETX01000041.1:32429-55025 GCA_002362145.1 Clostridiales bacterium UBA3277 | reverse complement strand
GTGGGAGCGGGGCTGGAGCTTTATTAAGAAAGCCGGAACCATCATCCTGCTCTCCACGATTCTTGTGTGGTTCACCACCTTCTTTGGTTTCGTGGATGGTTCCTTCCGAATGCTTGCCGAGGAGGAGATTGACCATTCCATTTTGGCCGCCGTGGGCGGGGCCATTGCCTGGATCTTCAGGCCTCTGGGCTGGGGCAGCTGGCAGGCCGCCGTGGCGTCCATCACGGGCCTGGTGGCGAAGGAAAACATTGTGGGCACCATGGGCATTCTCTTCGGCGGCGGAGACGCCGGGGTCTATCCGAATCTGGCCGCCGCTTTCAGCGGTGCCGCTGCCTATTCCTTCCTGGTATTCAATCTTCTGTGCGCCCCCTGCTTCGCGGCCATCGGCGCCATCCGGCGGGAGATGAACAGCGCCAAATGGACCTGGTTCGCGGTGGGCTACCAGTGCGGCTTTGCCTACGCCGTTTCCCTGATGATCTACCAGTTTGCCATGCTCTTTGTAGGGCAGGGGAATGCGGCCGGTGTCCTTGCGGCCGTGGCCATTCTTGGAGGAATGGTGTATATGCTTATCAAGCCCCACAAAGAAGCCGATAAACTGACAAAGACTGTCAGAGCAACAAAATAGGCGGAACAGGAGGAAAAAACAATGCTTGCCTGGATTACAGAAAATATGGGAACGATTTTGGTCTGTGCCTTCCTGCTCCTGATTGTGGGAGCGGTCATCATGAGCATCCTCCGGGACAGAAAAAAGGGAAGGTCCTCCTGCGGCTATTCCTGTGCCCACTGCGCCATGAACGGTGCCTGCCATTCCCACAAATAGCGCTTCGGAAAGGCGCGGGACTCCGACATGGTCCCGTTCTGATCCTGTAAAAAGAAACCAGCTGTCGCCCGTTTTCGGGCGGCAGCTGGTTTGGCATGGCTGGATAGAGGCTCTGTAAAAACGGGCGGTATCACCCCATTCCTAGAACCTTAGCTGTTCTGAGCCTGGTAGCCTTCCCCCCAGGTCACCATGGCGTCCAGAATGGGTTTCAGGCTTTTCCCAAGCTCCGTCAGGCTGTACTCCACCCGGGGCGGAACCTCCGCGTAAACCTGCCGGTGGATCAGCCCCTTTTCCTCCATGTCCCGGAGCTGGGCCGTCAATACCTTCTGAGAGACGCTTCCAATGGACTTTTTCAATTCCCCAAACCGCTTGGTTCCAGGCATGAGATCCCGGAGGATGAGCACCTTCCATTTGTCCCCGATCAGCATGAGGGTGGTCTCCACGGGACAGGCGGGCAGCTCCTTTATTTGCTTCTGCGGACTCATTCTGCGCTCCTCCCTGCAATGGTTTCGATTGGATACTTTGCCTCTGATTATACGGTAAGGCGCCGGATTCGTCAATATCCCCGCCTGAAAAAAAGCAAGAAAAAATTTCCTTTGCCCAGAGGGGGAAAAAGCCTTGAAAACACACAATTGTTACCTCCCGGTAACTGCCCAATGGTTACCGGAAGGTAACTACGGCACAATATTGTGCTTACTTTACAACCCCAAAAACCTCCCGTATAATACGGTCAAGAGCTGAGGGGAACGGCCGCTCCGAAGCGAAAGCAATATTTTCAGGAGGCTACAGCCATGAATAAGAACACTTTTTCCACTGTGACGCTCGCCAAGGGCGAAATGAACGTATACGATTTTGGCGATGTAAAGCTCCACGCCTATAAAACCAATGATTTCATCGATGATGAGGTATTCATCGTGGAGAAGAACGGCAGGGCCGTGATCGTCGAGTCCCCTTGCTTCTTTGACAATATCCAGGAGCTGACGGAGTATTTAAAGGACATGGAGGTCGCGGGAATCCTGGTGGCATACCACGGCGCGGGAGGAACCTTCCTGCCCGAAGTGCCTAAGTATGCCACCCGCAACGCCGTTGCCTATTCTGAAAACGGCGGCGGCAAGGGCCTGATCGACAACTTTACCGGCGCCTTCGGCCCAATCTTTGATTCCTCTGTCCATCAGATCACAAACGTGATTGAGGCTGGGAAGCTGACCATTGGGGGCATGGACTTTGTGATCAAGCAGACAAAGGATGCCTTTGACGTGGAGATCCCCGAGATCAACGCGGTCTACACCCATATGCTGGGTCACGACTGCCACTCCATCGTTGCGGGCGCTGCCCACGCCGACGGGATCATCGCGGAGCTGAGAAGCTATATTTCCAAGGGCTATGACCTGATCCTGACCTCCCACTACACCCCGGAGGACCTGAAGGACGCCCAGACGAAGATCGACTATCTGGAAAATCTGAAGGCAATCGCGGCGAACTGCCCGGATGCCGACAGCTTCCGTGCCGAGGTGGGGAAACAGTACCCCGGGTACACCGGCCAGAACTACCTGGACATGACGGCAGGCTTTTTCTACGCATAATCTGGCGGCGGGGCTGCCGTTCCGGCGGCCCCGCCAAAAAAACAAGGAGAGGGAGATCATGACCCAGGCGGAGAGAAGGACATATCTGATTACGGCACTTCTGAAAGAACAGCCCCGGTATTCCGGGCTGGAGGCCTCCCAGGACCAGGAGGAGCAAAAAAAGCTGCTTCGGGCCCTGTTCAATGTTCGGATGCCCATGCCGGCAGAGGATGGATTCCTCGCAATCCAGGACGCGTATCTGCAAGAGGAAATCCGGCGAAAGGGCATTACAGATTTGGAGGACCTGTCCCCAATTCAGGAGGGCCTCTACCTCTGGCAGGGGGATATCACAACCCTCCGCTGCGACGCCATAGTCAATGCGGCCAACAGCCAGATGCTGGGCTGCTTCTGCCCCTGCCATGGCTGCATCGACAATGCCATCCACACCTTTGCCGGTGTGCAGTTTCGCCTGAAATGTGCCCGGATTATGGAGCGTCAGGGTAGGGAAGAGCCCGCCGGGCGGGCAAAAATCACACCGGCCTACAATCTGCCCTGCCGGTATGTGCTGCACACGGTGGGCCCCATTGCCCACGGAGGGCTTACCGAAGCGGATGAAAAGCTGCTTGCGTCCTGTTATCGCTCCTGCCTGGAGCTTGCGGAGGAAAACCAGGTAAAAAGCCTGGCATTTTGCTGCATTTCCACAGGCGAATTCCACTTTCCCAACGAAAGGGCGGCAGAGATTGCCGTCCGGACGGTCCGGGAATACCGGAAGCGGACCTCCGGGGAAATGAAGGTGATATTCAATGTTTTTAAAGACCGGGACTATGAGATCTACCGAAGAATTTTTGGAGCAGGTTGACCAATTGAAGCAGGCAATTGCCGATGCCGACGCGGTGGTCATTGGGGCAGGAGCCGGACTGTCCGTTTCTGCCGGGTTTGCATACAGCGGGGAGAGGTTCCGGAGGCATTTTTCGGACTTTGAAGAGAAATACGGCTTTCACGATATGTATTCCGGCGGCTTTTATCCCTACAGCACCCCCGAGGAGCATTGGGCCTATTGGAGCCGGTATGTCTATGTCAACCGATATATGGACCCGCCAAAGCCTGTTTATAAGATGCTGCGCCAGCTTATGGAGAATAAGGCGTATTTTGTCATAACCACCAATGTGGATCACTGCTTTCAAAAGTCCGGCTTTGACAAGAAGCGCCTGTTCTACACCCAGGGGGACTACGGCCTGTTTCAGTGCAGCGGGCCATGCCGCCAGGAAACCTTTGATAATGAGAACCTCATTCGCCGCATGGTGGAGCACCAGCGGGATATGCGCATCCCCTCGGGGCTGGTGCCCCGCTGCCCCTACTGTGGAAAGCCGCTGGTCATGAATCTGCGCTGCGATGACAAATTTGTGGAGGACGCTGGGTGGCACAGAGCGGCCCGGCAGTACGAAAACTTCCTGCGCGCAAGCGCCGGCGGGCGGATCTTGTTTCTGGAATTGGGTGTTGGCTATAATACCCCATCCATAATCAAGTACCCGTTTTGGAGGATGACGGCAGCAGAGCCCAAGGCGGTTTATGGGTGCATCAATTTGGGGGGAGCCGCTGTACCGGAGGCAATCAAGGCACGTTCCATAAGCATAAATTCCGACATCGGGAGCATTTTGGAAGCGCTGGTTTGACGCAGCTGTCTGAGTACCCGTAACCTTCCATCATCCAGGCGGAAAAGCACATGGGCCAACTCCGAAAGGAGTTGGCCCATGCAGTTTCTTTTTGGTTGGCTTTCCCAGTCAAAAGGACATCTCAGCCCTTTACGCCGCCGGAGGTAAGACCCGCCGTCAGGTGCTTTTCAATGCAGGTAAACAGGATCACGACGGGAATCGTTGCCAGCAGGGACGCGGCGAACAGGTACTGCCATTCGATCATGTTGAAGGAAGAGAACTGGGTGATGCCCACGGTGATAGGCCGGTTGGTGCCGGTGGAGATCAGCACCGTGGAGATGGTGTATTCATTCCAGGAGTTGATGAATACGAAAATCAGGGTGGTGACGATGCCGGGAGCGGCCATGGGCAGCAGAACGTGGATCAGGGAACCCAGGGTGGTGCAGCCGTCAATGCAGGCCGCCTGTTCCATCTCCGGGGAGATGGAGACGAAGGTGCCCCGCAGAAGCCAGATGGCAAAGGCCTGGTTAAAGGCGGCGTTAATCAGCATCAGACCGACAATGGAGTCGTTGAGCTTCAGGGTGCTCATAAGCTGAGCGATACCGATCAGCAGAACCACAGGGGAGAACATCTGGCTCATGATCACGAAGCCCAGGAAGATGTTCTTGCCCTTAAAGCGCATACGGGCCATGGCGTAGGCGGCGGGAATTCCGCACAGCAGAGCGATCAGGGTGGCGCCGCCGGCGATAAGCAGGGAGTTGAGGAGGTAGCGGGGCACACCCCGGCTCATAATGTACTTGAGGTTGCTGAACAGCCACTCCGTGGGGAAGATGTGCTGGAAGTACATATCGTTGGTCTCGCCGTTGGAACGGAAGGCGGTGACCAGCATGACATAGTAGGGGTACAGAATCAGCAGGCACAGCCCGATGACAAAGGTATACAGCAGTCCCCTCATCAGGGCGGGCTTCACAGCGCCGTAGCGTAGCTGGATGGCGGACAGCAGCATCACGAACAGGAAAGCCATAGCCACCCAAATGATACCGCTGGTTTCAAAGCTCAGAGATTTCAGGACATTTCCAATGTTGTCACCGGACAGACCGTCGAAGAGGAACCGGTCCAGCTTGGCAAACAAAACATCCTTTCCCTCGGTGATGATGTCGCTGTTATACAGGTCCAGACGATGGCCCAGCCCGGCGGTATTCATCATGACGAACACCGGGATCAGAAGCATGGCGATGAAGGCGGAAACCACGGACACAGTGCGCATGGCCCGCTCCCGGTCTCCCAGTGCCTTGATCGGCGTACCTAAGGACCAGGCGGAGCCGGTTACGGCACAGGCGGCGGAGGCCGCCATGCACAGCAGAATCACCGTCATGACCCAGGAGGCGTTCGTCCCGGCTTCCAGGAAGGACAGGGCGCTCTTTTCCAAGGTTTCGCTGAGGGTAAAGGTGATCATGCTGGTTTTTTCGCCCTTGGAGTTGGTGCGCTCCGTGACCGATTCCTTGAGCGCTACGTCAAAGCCGTCGGCACGGTATTGCTCAGCAACCGCGTTGACCTCGGAGAGGACCTCATTGTATTTTTCGTCGCCCACAAAGGTGTTGTTGGACTTTTTGGTATAGACGGTGGAGGTAAAATAATAGGTGGGCATCGCCAGCAGAACGAAGGCGACCACCAGGGAAGCGATCAGAAGCACCAACGCAATTCGGTTGGTCTTGCGCTCAGAATCTTTCACTGTTCATCCTCCTTTCTCATGACGCCTACCATGTAAATGCCGGCGCAGATGCACAGAATCATGAAGCCGATGACAGACAGGGCAGTTGCGGGCCCTTTCTTCCGGTCATAGAAATTCAGCATGTACAGGTATGTGACCAGGGTATCCGTCTGGTTGGCGGGGGCGCCCTTGGTCATGGTGTAGATGATGGGGAAGGAGTTGAAAACGTAGATGATATTGAGCACGGTGGAAACGGTGAGGGAGGGCTTAATCAGGGGGATGGTCACCCGGAACAGCTTATCCCAGAAGGTGGCGCCGTCGATCTCCGCCGCTTCATACAGGGAGCCATCAATGGATTGAAGGCCGGACAGCACACAGAAGGTGACGAAGGGGATGGTGACGAAGATGCCCACCCAGATTTCCCAAATAAACTCCACCTGGTAGGAGGAGCGCCAGTTGATGGCCTGCTTGATGACGCCCAGATTCAGGAGGATGTTATTGAGATTGCCGTACTCATACTTAATGATGTAGTTCCACACGCTGGCCTGAATCACCAGAGAGGTGGCCCAGGGGAATACGATGATGGCTCTGGCGGCCTTCCGGCCCACAAACTTCTGGTTCATCACCATGGCGATGATAAAGCCAAACAGTGTGGAAAGTCCCACCACCGCGATGACCCACCAAATGGTGTTCTTCATGACGGTCTTAAAGGCCGGCAGCGCGATGGCGTCCTTGTAGTTCTGCAGACCCGCAAAGCCGGTAACCACACCGGATTTGGAGATCTCACTGAACGAGAGCTTGAATACGATAAAAATGGGGTACACCAGAAAAATGGCCATCAGGACAATGCTTGGCAGAAGCCAGATATAGGGCTCCACCTTTTTTCCTAATCGATTGTTCACGCCTCACCCTTCTTTCTTATGTGTTTTGTATGTGCAAAAATTCGCTTTTCAAAGACTGTTATGGAAAAATGGCAGTCTTTGAAAAGAGGACTTTCATAGATAAGAGAATCGTTGTGGCATCGCCGTTCCATTGTTGGGAGTTTCACATCAGATGGAAAAATAGGGGGCCGGACGCGAACCCGGCCCCCTCGGCTGAATTTTTAAGTTAAGTAGCTATGCTCAGCGCTTAGCCAACCAGCTGCGCCTGGAGCGCGTCCAGCTCGGTGCGGACATCGGCGCCGGTCAGAGCCTTCTGCTCCACAGAGATGACGCCCTGCTTGACCTGATCCCACTCGGCCTTGGCGGTGGAGTAGAACTTGCAGGAGTTCAGAACATCCAGCCAAGCCTCGAAGGAAGGATCGGAAGCGACCAGAGCCTCAACGGCGGAGTTGACAGCGGGCAGGAAGCCTTCCATGCTGACCCAGCCCACGTAGTTTTCGGGGTTGTAGAAGAAGGTCAGGAATTTGCCGATGGCCTCGTCACGGGCGGCCTGGTCGGGAGCAGACTCGTCCTTGAAGGCCATGATGCGGTCCATAACGCCCACGGAGGAGCTGGTCTTGCCCTCGTTGGCGGGGATGGCAGCGGTGGCCATGTTGATGGTGCCGCCCTTGTCAGAGACGTAGGTGGGCATGGAGTTGGGGGCGATGCACATGGCCAGCTTGCCGGCAGCGAACATATCCTGCAGGTCATAACGGGTCTGGGTCTCGGGGTTGGGGTTGGTGTAGCCGTTCTTCACCAGGCTGACAGCGTACTCGATGGCTTCCACGTTGGCATCGGAGTTCAGAGCCCAGTTGCCGTCGGCGTCCACGAAGCCGCCGTCGTTGCCCCAGGTGTAGTAGGCAAAGGCAGCCTGACCTTCGTCAGTGGTCATGTCGATGCCCCAGGGGTACACTTCGCCGTCATAGAAGTCCAGGATGGTCTGAGCGGCATCCTCCAGCTCAGCCCAGGTGGTGGGAACTTCAATGCCCATTTCCTCGAACATATCCACATTGTAGTACAGGGCGCGGGCGGAAGCCAGATCGGGAACAGCCCACACGGTGTCGTCAATGACGGACTGGTCGATGAAGGAGGGGAAGAAGTCCTTATACAGCTCGTCGGGGCAGTACTGGGAGACAGGCTCCAGCAGACCGTCGTTTGCGTAGTTGGCGAACACGTCGATGTTCAGAATGTCGGGAGCCTGGTTGCTGGCGATCCGGGTATCGACCACGGTGTAAACGTCATTCCAGGAAACCACTTCCAGGTTCAGCTTGACGCCGGGGTTCTCGGACTCGAACTTGTCCACGAAGTTGGTGCCGTTCATGCCGGAGCCCAGGAACCACTCGCGGGTATTGGGGCCGTACTCGCAGATGATGACGTCCAGAGTGATGTCATCGGCGGCGGGAGCAGCGGCCTCGGTGGGTGCTTCCGTGGCGGGAGCCGTAGTTTCCGCGGGAGCCTTGGTCTCGGCGGGGGCAGGGGAGCCGCCGCAGGCGACCAGCGCGAATACCATGGACAGAGCCAGAAGCATTGCGAAAATCTTTTTCATTTTTGAGTCTCCTTTGTTTGATTTTTTACAGAAAAAAGGCACGAAGCCATTTTTCACAAGATGGGATATGGGCAGTTTCACCGATTATCGGATAAAAAAGCCGACGCTCCTTGTTCGAAACTGCCTTCTGGGTGGACAAAATATACAATGGAGTGCCTACTACTTATATTATACTTGTAATTTTTACCAGGTATATCAAAAACACACGGCATATATGGAAAATCTTTCATATTCCGTGAGATTCTCATTTTCTTAAGGGGCGGTCCAGGCTGGTCATGTCCTGCTCCAGGGATTTGCGGTAGGCCGTGGGTGTCAGGGACGTGGTTTTCCGGAACACATTGGTAAAGTAGCTATAGTCGCTGAAGCCCACCTGCTCAGCAATCTGGGTGATGGACAGATTTTCGTTTGCCAGGAGGGCCTTTGCCTCCGCGATCCGGCGGGCGGAGATCATTTTGGTGACGCTGCCCTCACCGGTGAGCTTTTTCGCCAGGGCGCACAGCTTGGTGGTGCCCATATTCAGATCCCTGGCAATCTGGTCCAGGGAGAGCTTTTCCCGAAAGTGGTCGTTGATGTAGATTTCCAGCCGCTGCTGCTCGGAGAGCTCTGTGGACATGATGATGCCCTCCAGAGAGATGTAGAGCGCCACCGCCTCCAAAATCTGCTCGTAGGCCTGCTGCTTTTCCGGAGGCACCCGTTTCAGATGGAAGAACGCCTCCCGCAGAGGCTCCCGGTCCCCTCCATACCAGGAGAGGGACCCAAGGGTGCGCTCCCACTGGGTTTCATAGGGCTGATCGTCAAGAACCTGACCGAAGGCCAGAAACGCCACCAGTTCCCCCTGGCTGAAAATGGGGAGGATGGTTTCGCACAGCCCGGCGTGACAGCGATAGGTATGGAAGCGCTTCTTCTCCATGCAGGTCACCACTGCCATGGCGTCGCAGTGCTCACACCGGCGGCTGCCCTCAGGGATTTGGTTCATAAGCTGACAGAATTCTGAGGGGCTTCCGAAAATGCGGATGTCCCGGCCGCTCTTGTCATAGATATTGGTATGAATCCCCGAAAAAAGATAGAGGCAGCCAAGCATCTGGCGCAGGCGCTCGCTGTTAAATAAGACGTTCATAGGGGTTTTCCTTCCAAGCGGCCATTTTCAACGCGGTTCGGTCATATTCCCGATTCAAGCGCAAATCAGAAAGCCCGGCATTCAGAATTGCCCAAAAGGCGGAAATTGCGTCAACTTAATTGCGCCCCTACGGTGCGCAATTAAGCCGCCATGGCGGCTTAATGATACTTGTAAAATTTTGGATACCTCTATTTTATCCCCTCCGCGGTCCAAAGTCAAGTCGAAGGCGGTCGGCGGTCAGGGAAGAAGCGGACGATCCTTCAGGACACGCCCGAAGCACCCGGCCCGGCGCCTGGCCGATCAGTCAATGCACGGAACCCCTGGGCGTTGACAATCGGGAAACGGTAGGGTATAATGGAGATAACATCAAACGGATGTTCAGAATGGGGATTCACAAGGCACAGGCGCTGCCTTTCCCCAGCATTCGAGAAATTCAGAACGGAGGACAAAACAATGAAAGTCATCAATACCACTGCGGCTCCGGGGGCCATTGGGCCGTATTCCCAGGCGTATAAAGTAAACGGGGTTGTCTACACATCAGGGCAGATCCCGGTCAATCCGGAAAACGGCCAGGTCCCCGAGGGAATTCAGGGCCAGGCAGAGCAGAGCTGCAAAAACGTGGGTGCGATTCTGGAGGCTGCCGGAAGCGGGTTTGAAAAGGTATTTAAAACCACCTGTTTCCTGGCGGATATGGGAGATTTTGCGGAATTCAATCAGGTTTACGCAAAGTACTTTGTATCAAAGCCCGCCAGAAGCTGTGTGGCGGTAAAGACGCTTCCCAAGGGTGTTCTCTGTGAAATCGAGGCCATTGCTGTTGCGGAGTAACCAAGGGAGCCCTCTGTATGACCGGTAGAAACTGGGCAGGGTTGCGATAACGCATCGACTGTCAGGAAAAATGCGGCGAAGTGCAGAAAAACAATATGGGGCAGACGTTTGTCTGCCCCATATTGTTATACAGTCCAGTTTCGTCGCCTTGGGAAGGCAGGCCTCACAGTCCAGCTTTGATTACCCTTACAGACTTCCCAGATGATACAGGCTGCCCTTGGGCCTGCGCTCCATGGTGGCCCGGTCTACGGCAATCAGGCCGAAGGTCATCCGGTAGCCCATCTGCCACTCAAAGTTGTCCATCAGGCTCCAGTAGAAGTAGCCCTTTACGGGGATGCCGTCGGCAATGCAATTTGCCACGCCGTCGGTGGCCACGTTGATAAAGTTCACACGGCGGGAATCATCGTCGCAGGAAACGCCGTTCTCCGTGACCATCAGATTGCCCGTAAAGTCCTTCGCCACCTTACGGATCACATGCTCCAGGGCCTGGGGATAGTATTCATAGCCCATCTGGGTGCGCTCTGCGCCGTCGGGTACGGGAAGATCCTCCACGGCACCCACCAGGGTGCGGGTGTAGTTCTGGACGCCAAGGAAATCGTCGCCCTGAATATAGGGAAGATAGTGGGTGAATTCCTCCGCCCAGGTTTCTTCCGCTCTGGCTTCGCCGCCCGCCACAGGCTGCGAATCGTGGAGGGAAAGGGTCAGGCCAACCTGAATGTTCGGGTAGAGTTCCTTAATGACTTTTCTTGCGGCCTGATGGCATTTCATGGTCAGAAGGTCGCTGTGTTCACTGCCGCCCAGGTTGAAGCAGTGGGGCTGAGGTGTGCCGAAGATTTCCGTGTTCTCCATGGCCTGGGCTTTCATGTTTTCCATCATGGCCTGCATATTCAGGCCCATCTGGACTTCTCCGCCGCTGTTTTTGGCGGCTGCCTCGGCGGCCTTCCTTGCCATCATGGTGTAGCGCCGGGAGATCGCTGCCACCTGCAAGCCCATGTTGGCCTCATTGATGGTGCACACATAGTTGATTTCACTGCCCAGGGCCCTAATGACATAAGCCACATATTTCCGGAAGTCCTCCACGATGGTTTCAGCTTCCCAGCCGCCCTTGCGGATGATCCAGACAGGGCTGGAAAAATGGAACAATGTCACGATGGGTTCAATCCCATTTTCCCGGCAGCAGCGGATCACCTTCCGATAGTGCTCGATCTGCCCGTCGTCGAATATGCCGTCCTCGGGCTGGATTCTTGCCCACTCGATGGAGAAGCGATAGGCGTTCAGACCGGCCTCCTTCATCAGCTTGATGTCCTCTTCATACCGGTTATAGTGGTCACAGGCGATGCCGCTTTTCTCCTTATAGGTGGTATGGGGCATCTGCTCCTGGGCCCAGCAGTCGGAGTTTGTGTTATTTCCTTCCACCTGATGGGCTGCGGTGGCGGCGCCGACGAGAAAGCCTTTCGGGAATTTGCGCATAATGAATCGCTCCTTTATTATATTTTGACAATGGGATTGTAACACAACGAAAAAACCAGAAAAAGGCAAAATCATGCAATATGGGACAATAATGTGTGGACTAATCGGATATGCACATATTTTTATCCGGGATCACATGATTTTGCCTGTTCAAAGAAAAAAAGATACGCTATGATGAATCCATCAAAAGCCCGCGGGCGAAATTATAGGAGGAAATCTCATGGCAAAGACAAAAAAACCCACCCAGAGCGAGATCGACGGCGTTCAGTACCGGAAAGCGAAGCTCTGGCAGATCATCCTGTATTCCTGCAACGCGTTTGTGGGAATGAGCGTTTACACCCTGATCGGCTACGCCAACTACGCAGGCATGATCGGCTTCGGCATGACCGCTGCCGTCATCGGCATTGTGCTGACCTGCGCCCGTATCCTGGACGGCATCACAGACCCCTTGCTGGCGCTGCTGTATGACAAGGTGGACACCAAGTTCGGCAAACTGCGCATCCTGGTCGCCGGCGGCTTTGCCATTGAGGCTGTGGCCCTGTGGCTGATGTTCGATGGGATGTCCTCCAAGGGATTTAACGGCGTGGTGTTTGTGCTGCTGTATGTGTTGTACGTCATTGGCTACACCATCACCAATATGACCGCCCAGACCCTGCCCGCCATTATGTCCAACGATCCCAAGCAGCGTCCCATGATGGGCGTAATCGTCACCGCCTTCAACTATCTGATTCCCATGATTCTGGGTGTTGTCCTTCCCGTTGTTGTCCTGCCCATGGCAGGCGGCCAGTTCAACCAGGTTTTTCTGTCCATGGCGGTGAAAATCTGCCTGGCAATGGGCGCCTTTGGCGCAGTTATGGTCTGCATCGGCATTTCCGCGTTTGATAAGCCTGAATACTACCGGGGCATCGGCAAGCAGGAGCCTCTGAGAATTAAGGATATGGTCGCCGTCCTCAAGGGCAACAAGCCCCTGCAGTGCTATATCGCTGCCCAGGCCTCCGACAAGGTGGCTCAGATTACCATGACCCAGTCCGTGGTTATGACCCTGTTGAACGGAATCCTGATCGGCAATATGGGTCTGGCATCCATTCTGAGCATGATCGGAATGCTTCCCTCTATCGTTTTCGCATTCGTCGGTGGCAAGTACGCCGGTAAGCACGGCAGCATGAAGGCCATTGTCAACTGGACCAAGGCCTGTATGGCGATTGCCGCGGGGCAGTTCGCGTTTATGGTGATCCTCCGCTTCTCTGTGGGAACCCAGGCAATTGCGGCCATGGGCATCCCCATGATCCTGCACGTTGTGTTCACCCTGTGCCTGAACGCCTCCAAGATGTGTGTCACCACGGCGGACACCTCCTTCATGGCCGATGTTATCGACTATGAGCTGGACCGCTCCGGCAAGTATATCCCCGCTGTGGTTTCCGGCACCTACAGCCTGATTGATAAGATGATTTCCTCCTGCGGCGCTCTGCTGGCAAGCCTGGCCATCATGATCTGCGGCTACACCAGCACCACGCCTCCTCAGCCCGGCGATCCCGCTACCAACGGCGTGTTCTGGGTCACCATGGGTGTATTCTTCGGCCTGCCCCTGATCGGCTGGTGGATCACCCTGATTGCCATGAAGAAGTGCCAGCTGACCAAGGAAGAAATGGTCAACGTGCAGAAGCGGATTGCTGAGAAGAAGCAGGAGGGCATTCTGGAAACTGCCCGTGAAAACGGCGTGAACGTATAATCGGGGGCATAAAGAGTGCCTGCTTTTGGGCAGGCACTCTTTCACCTATCGGCTGTTTCGGTATTCTATGGGCGTTTTCCCGGTGACCTCCCGGAAGCAGCGGGTGAAATAATTCCGGGTGGTAAAGCCCAGCTTGTCGGAGATTTCCTGAACAGAGCTGTCCGAGGTTTCCAGCAGAATCCTGGCCCGCTCGATCCGGGCGGCCTTCACATAGTCGCTGATGCCAAACCCCGTTTCCTCCCGGAAACGGCGGGTGAAATAGGTTACGGAATACCCCACCAGATCCGCCAGCTCCTGAGCCCGGATATTCCGGTCCAGATTCATTTCGATATAATCGCAGCAGCGCCGGATGGGCTCGGAATGCTTTGGGTTTTCCCGGCTTCGATGAACCCGGCGGACAAAATCGTCATACATACTCATACAGATGGCAGAGGTTTCGTCAAGGGTGCTGGCGTCCAGGGCGCTTTGAATGTAGGCATCTCCCAGGGAGTAGGCCTCCTCCGGGCTCAGGCCCCCCTCGATGGCGGCCCGGCAGACGATGGAGCAGAACACAATGGTGCTTACTTTGGCACTCCGGATTGGGTCTTTGTTGACCTTTACGCCGTTTGAGATGCTCATAGAGGCGCTTAGCGCGTCTCTGTAGTTCAGATCCCCCAGCGTGACCATTTTCAGCATGGCCTTTTCCGCCTGGTAGACACGATGGCGGTCCGGCGGCGTGTCCCGCTTGGAGGATGGGAGCACCTGGATATCCTCCGCGAATACGTCGCTGATCACGATCCGCTGGCCGGTGACGCAGTAATGTAACATTCGCAAATACCGGGAAAATATGGTATACTGACTGGTAGGGACGCGATAGACAGCCTCGTAAAAGCTGCGAAGCCAGGCAGCGCTGTAGCCGCTGAAATCCTTGGACAGAAAGCCATGATAGCTGCTGCTCACGGAAACATTGGAATAGAATACCGGCCCGATCACATGGCATCGGTAGAGCACGTTTTCCACCTTTTCAAAGGCCACGCCCCAGACAAGGCCCGTGTCGCTGGTGAGGAAGGCAGGGGTATCCCGTTCCCCGCCGATTTTCAGCATTTTGTCCAGGCACCCGAATACTTCAAAGGCGGCGGCAAACACAGCCTGATCCGGACAGTTGGAATGCAGAAGCGTTCCGGAGGCGTCATAGCGCCAGCTGTAAATATTCCCGTCGCAGAGCATCAGCTCCTGAAACAGCTCCAAATTCTGCTGCACATCCATGAAAACCCCTCCCTTTCGTATATCATAAGAAATTTTTCCCCATTTTTCAAGTAGAATCAACAAAGGAGTCAGAATATGCGCAAAATCATTCCCATTCTGGATAACTGGCTGTTCTCCAAGGAAAACAGCGAACCAATTCCGGTCACCCTGCCGCACACCTGGAATGCCCTGGACGGCCAAGACGGCGGCAACGATTACTACCGCGGCACCTGTGAATATACCCGGCAGCTGGACAAACCGGCGACCAATCCAGGCGATGAGGTCTGGCTGGAATTCCTGGGGGCTGCCCACACCTGTGAGGTACTGCTGAACGGCAGGAAAATCTGCCACCACGAGGGCGGCTACTCGACCTTCCGGGTGAAGCTGGACAATTTGAAAGAAGAAAATACCCTAGTGGTTAGTGTGGACAATGACGACAATGACCGGGTCTATCCTCAGAAGGCAGACTTTACCTTCTACGGCGGACTGTACCGAGGTGTCAATCTGATTGTGGTTCCCGCCTCCCACTTTGCCCTTGACTACTGCGGAACCCCCGGCATCAAGGTTACCCCTGTGGTGGATCTGGAAGCAAAGACCGCCGTTGTTACTGTGGAAACCTGGCAAACAAATGCCGAGTCTGTTACCATGGAAGCGGCCGGACAGAGCAAGACGGTTCCCAGTGTGGATGGCTGCGCCAAGGCGGAATTTACCATCCCCAATGTCCATCTGTGGGATGGCATTGACGATCCCTACCTTTATACGGCCACGGCCACCTTGCCCAGCGGCGACAGCGTGTCTGCCCGCTTCGGCTGCCGCAAGTTTGAAATCGAACCCCAGAAGGGATTTTTCCTGAATGGACGGAGCTATCCCCTCCGGGGCGGCTCCCGGCATCAGGACTGCATGGGGGTGGGAAATGCCCTCACTATCGAGCATCATAAGCGGGATATGGAGATCATCCGGGAGATGGGCTGCAATACCCTGCGGCTGGCCCACTATCAGCATGCCCAGGAATTTTACGACCTCTGCGACGAATACGGCATGGTGGTCTGGGCGGAGATTCCCTACATCACCATGCACATGAAAAACGGAAGAGCGAACACCCTCTCCCAGATGGAGGAGCTGGTGGTGCAGAATTACAACCACCCCTCCATTGCCGTATGGGGCCTGAGCAATGAAATTACTGCCGCCAGTGCGGTGAATGAAGATCTGCTGGAAAACCACCGGGCCCTGAACGACTTGTGCCACAGGCTGGATTCCACCCGTCTCACCACCATGGCAAATGTGTTCATGCTGGAAACCGACAGCCCTATTCTGGAAATTCCCGATGTGAACAGCTATAACCTGTATTTCGGCTGGTATCTGGGAGAATTGGAACAGAACGAGGAATTTTTCGACGAATATCACGCAAAATACCCGGATCGCTGCATTGGTTTCTCCGAATACGGCGCCGACGCCAATCCCCAGTTTCAGTCTCCGAATCCGGAAAAGGGCGACTACTCCGAGAGCTATCAGGCAGTGTACCATGAGCATATGCTGAAGATCATCGAGGAACGCCCCTGGCTCTGGGCCACCCACGTCTGGAATATTTTCGACTTTGCCGCCGACGGCCGGGACGAGGGCGGCAAGCACGGCCAGAACCAGAAGGGTCTTGTGACCATCGACCGCCAGACAAAGAAGGACGCCTTCTATCTCTACAAAGCCTACTGGAACAAGAAAGAGCCCTTTGTCCATATTGCGGGGGGCAGATATGTGGATCGCGCGGAACCGGTCACGGAGATTAAGGTATACTCCAATCAGCCGGAAGTGACCCTCAGTGTGGACGGCAAGCCCTTTGAAACCCAAAGGGGAGCCCATGTGTTCCGCTTCCAGGTGCCGATTTCCGGGGAACACTCCATTCACGCATCCTCCGGCGACTGCCACAGTGTCATTCTCGTCCGTAAGGTGAGCACGCCGAATCCGGCATACCGGATGGTGGCATCCGCACCGGTGATCAACTGGTTCGATGCCGACGAGATTGACCCGGCGTATTATTCTGTTGCCGACAAGCTGTCCGATATCCGCCGAAATCCCGAGGCTGCTGCGGTTATGGATGCCATGACCGCCCAAGCGGCCGGTTCCCGGGGAGATGTGGCCGATGTGGTAAAGGATAACCCTGCCCTCCAGCGGATGATGGGGCGCATGACGGTTCTTTCCCTGATGAAGCAGGCCGGCGCGGACGAGCAGACGGTCAAGCAGCTCAACCGCATCCTGCAAAGATATAAAAAGGTGTGATCATTATGAAAACAACCTACTGCAATCCCCTTGACCTGGGCTATCGGTATTCTCATATGAATGAAGGAAAGCGCCTCTCCCACCGGGAGGGCGCCGATCCCACTTTGATTTTCTTCAAGGGTACCTATTACGCTTTCGTGTCCATGAGCGCTGGCTTCTGGTACAGTCCGGATCTGCTGAACTGGCAGTTTCACCCCGCCAAAAATCTGCTGATCTATGATTATGCCCCGGATGTGCGGCAGATTGGCGAATATCTCTACTTCTGCGCCTCCCGCCGCAGTGTCAACTGTCCCATCCTCCGCACCCGGGACCCGCTAACTGAGGAATTCGAGCAGGTCAGCGCGCCGTTCCCGTTCTGGGACCCGGACCTTTTCCAGGATGACGACGGACGGGTGTATCTCTATTGGGGCTGCACCAACACCCAGCCTATCTGGGGTGTGGAGATGAACCCGGAAACCATGGAGCCCATAGGGGAAAAAGTACCCTTGGTCTACGGAAGGGAAACGGAATTGGGCTATGAGCGCCCCGGCGACAATGGCGTGGTGGACAGGGAGAGCAGCGTTGTCTATCAGCATCTGAAGCACATGTTCAATCCCGCAACTGGGAAAATCGAATTCCCGGAGGGAATGGAGGGCTTGGGCGGCTACAGTGCCGATGCCATGACGGCGATTTTCCTCTCCGTTGGCAAGCCCTACATTGAGGGTGCCTTCATGACCAAGCACGATGGAAAATACTATCTGCAATACGCCTGTCCCGGCACCCAGTATAATACCTACGCCGACGGTGTGTATGTGGGGGACGGCCCTCTCGGCCCCTTCACCCTGCAAAAGAGCAATCCCTATTCCAGCAAGCCCGGCGGCTTCATCACCGGCGCGGGCCACGGCAGCACCATTTGCGACGAGTTCGGAAATTTGTGGCACGCTTCCACCATGCGGATCAGCCGCAATCACGATTTTGAGCGCCGCATCGGCTTGTTCCCCGCTGGCTTTGACAAAGACGGCGTGATGTTCTGCAACCAGAATTTCGCGGACTATCCCCATGAGGTGCCCCAGGGCAGGTTTGACGCCGCTGCCCAGCAGCCCAAGTGGATGCTGCTGAGCTATCATAAGCCTGTCACCGCCTCCTCCGGCGCGAACCCGGAGCTGGTCGTAAACGAGAATATCCGGGACTGGTGGAGCGCCGAAACGGCTGAGGCAGGGGAGTGGCTCTGCGTGGATTTGGAAAAAACAGAGGACGTTCGGGCAATCCAGGTAAACTTTGCCGATGAGGCCCTGTCTCCTGAATTCCCCGCTGAGGAATACGGCAGCGACCGGGGAGACCGGCGCATTGAGTTGGAGCCCCAGATCTCGCACTACACCCTGGAAGTCAGCACAGACGGAGAACACTGGACGGTCTTGGAAAAAGTGTCCCGGGAATGCTCCAACGGCTATTATGAATACCCCGACGGAATTTCCGCCCGGTTCATCCGTGTGACCGGCGGGGAACTGCCCTACGGCCAGGTCATGCGCATTTCCGGCCTGCGGGTATTCGGCAACGGCAGTGGGGAAACATGCGAAGCGGCCCAGGCCAAGGCGGAACGTGTGAACGATCTGGAAGCGCTGGTTTCCTGGCAGCATATGGAAAATGCCCAGGGCTGCAATGTCCGCTACGGCATCGCCCCGGACAAGCTGTACATGAGCTGGCTGGTCTACGGCGCGGACGAGGTGAAGCTGACCACCCTGATTCAGGGACAGGAATACTATGTCTGCGTAGACAGCTTCAACGAAAACGGCATTACCCCCGGTAAAGTGATCAAGGTGGTGTAACGATGGTAAAAAAAGCAGTCCAGCAGTTTATGCTGGGTTCGGTTCTGAAAAACGAAACGTCCGTCAGAGAAACCCTTGCTGCCATTAAGGCGGCAGGGTATGACAGCATCGAGCTGTGCGGCTTTATGCTGCATCCCATGGGGTTTATGATCCGGATACTGACCAAGGCGGCCGGAATGCCTGTAGGCAGCGGCGGAAATCTGGATTGGGAAAAGCTCATAAAGGAGTCCGGCCTGAACGTGGTGTCTGTGCATCAGGACTTAGGCTCCATTGAGCGGGATGCCGCGGCGGTGGCGGAGGAAGCCAAGCGGTTCGGCACGGATACCGTGGTGATTACGGGCATGTACCGTTTCGACTACGGCAGCGCAGAGGCTGTCCACGACCTGGCCCGCCGGTTAAACGCAGCCGGCAGGGCACTGAAAAGGCAGGGTATCCGGCTTCTGTATCACAACCATAACTGTGAGTTCCTGCGCGTCGCCCCCGGTGTCAGCGGGTACGGCCTGCTGCTGGCCGAGACAGACCCGGACGCGGTGAATTTTGAATTCGACAGCTATTGGTGCGCCGAGTGTGGAGCGGACCCGCTGCGGGTGATGGACGCTCTGGGCACACGCATGAAGCTGTGGCACATCAACGACCGGGGAACGAGGCAGCCGGGGCCCTGCATGACCCCCATTCTGAAAAGCGACAGCATGGAGCTGGGTACGGGAGCGATGCCGCTGAACGCCCTGTGTGACAAGGCCGAAGCCCTTGGCGTTGAGGCGGTTATTTTGGAGAGCCACCGCAACTGGATTGACAAGGACCCGGTGAAGAGCCTGGAGCTCAGCGCGAAATACCTGAATTCCCGCTTCTGAGGAGGTATGACCATGTATCAAGACTTGAAAACCCGGTTCATCCAGTCGCCCACCCCCTTTGTGGAGGGGGCTGTGGATGTGTTCGAGCAGCGATTTACGGTAACAGACTGGGAAAGCGCCCGGTTGGCCATTACGGCGCTGGGGATTTACGAGGCGGAGCTCAACGGCGAAAAGGTGGGCGACATTCTCTTCGCGCCGGGCTATACCTATTACCATCGCCAGCTCCAGGCCCAGACCTACGACGTGACCCATATGCTGAAGCAGGGCGAGAATGTCCTGCGGGTGTATCTGGGGCAGGGCTGGTATTGCGGGCGTTACACCTTTGACAATCGATGCCAGATTTACGGGGACCACGCCGCGGTCTCCTGGATTCTGACAGTTGGGGGAGAAGGGGGTGAAGTCCGTTACACCAGCGACAGCGGCGGCGTATCCCTGCTGGAAAGTCCCTACGAATACGCGGGGCTGTACGATGGAGAAATCTATTACGGAAAGACCCTGAAACCCTCCGGAGAAAAAGCGGTGCCCTATACGGGCAAGGTGCCGGAGGTCATCGAAGAGGGCATTCTCTATACCAAAGTCCAGGAGGAAATTCCGGTAAAATCGGCGGTTCCACGGGACGGCGTGACCATTTTGGATTTTGGCCAGAACTTTGCCGGATTTCTTGAGATCGACCCGGCGCTGATGGGGGACGGCGTCCTCAAGCTGCGCCACGGGGAGATCTTGAACGCTGACGGCAGCCTGTACACAACGAATCTGCGCAAGGCCAAGGCGGAGATCGTGTACCATAAGGGAGATAACCCGGCGAAATACCGCCCCAGATTCACCTTTATGGGCCTGCGCTATGCGGAGCTGTCGGGCGTAGACTATGTGCCCGGCCTGATCACCGCCTATGCCGTTCACAGCGAGATGACCCGCACCGGCTTTTTTAGCTGTGAAAATGAAAAGGTGGACAGGCTCTACCGCAACCAGGTGTGGGGCCAGCGCAGCAACTATCTGGAGGTGCCCACGGACTGCCCCCAGCGGGATGAGCGCATGGGCTACACCGGCGATGGCCATGTGTTTGCCCGCACCGGCGCCTATAATTATGACACCGAGGCGTTTCTGGCCAAATTCCTCAAGGATATCCGCTATACCCAGATGGACAATTCCGAGGGCTATGTGGCCCCGGTGGTGCCAGCCCGGGGGCCGGAGGGCGTGGGCTTCATGTCCATGCTTGGCTGGGGAAACGCCGTGACGATTCTCCCCTGGATGATGCTGGAGCAGTTCGGCACGGACAGCTATCTTCGCGAGCAGTACGACAGCATGAAAGCCCATGTGGAATGCGAGATCCGGCACATGGGCAAGGGCTTGATGGGGAAAAAGGACTTGTGGATGGGTCCCAGCCTGGGGGACTGGCTCGCTCCGGGCAAGGACGTCAAATATATGGCCATGCACAACGGTCCGGTATCCAATGCCTTCATTGTCAATGATCTGCGCATTATGGCAAAAACGGCCAGAATGCTGGGAAAACCCCAGGACGAAGCGCGCTACACCCAGCAGCTGAGGAAAACCCGGGATGCCTATCTGAAAGCGTTTGTAAAGCAGGACGGCTCCATGAAGGACGACTATCAGGGGGCCTATGTGATGGCGCTGCAAATGGTGATCCCGGAGGGGCCGCTGTGGGACGCCTGCTTTGCCCGGCTGACGGAGAAGCTGCGCTCAGAAAAAATGCAGACCGGGTTCTTTGCCACCCAGCGTCTGTTGCCTCTGCTGGCAGACCATGGGCAGGAGAAGCTGGCCTTCGACTTACTGCTGAATGAGGATTGCCCCGGCTGGCTCTATCAGGTCAACTGCGGGGCCACCACCACCTGGGAGCGGTGGGATGCGCTGCGTCCGGACGGCACGGTGAACGAGAGCAAAATGTCCGGCGATAATATGGTTTCCTTTAACCACTACGCCTTCGGCAGCGTGGGAGAATTTTACTACCGCCACATTCTGGGAATCCGGCCCATGGAGCCGGGATTTGCCAAGGTTGCCCTGCGGCCCATTATGGATACGCGCCTTGGGGCGGTCAGGGGCAGCTACCGCAGCCGCCACGGCGTCATCTCGGTGCAATGGCAGGTGGACGAGGCGTCGGGAAAGCTGGATGTCTCCACGCCAGTGGAGGCGGAGCTCATCTTACCGGATGGGACGGTTCAAAATTTAACGCCGGGAAGCTACTCCTTCCGGTGGGAAGCCGCGCAGACAGATGGTTAACGGAATCAAAAACAGACGGGTTTAGGCCCGTCTGTTTTTGTCAAACTGAAAAGGTCCCGGACAAAATGTCCGGGACCTTTGGTTTTATCAATCGACCCACATACTGGAGCTGTCGGAGCTGGAAGAGGAGCTGCTGCCGGTGGTGTCCACGTATCTCATGGAGATCCAGCCGGAGCTGATCTGTCCCCAGGTCACGCCATTGACCGTGGTGGTGGCCAGAATCGTCACAGTATCGCCCTTGGTCAGGAAGCCGACGGTGTCATAGTTGGTGCCCGCGCCGGAGCGGATGTACAGACTGTTGGCGGTGACGGTGCCGGTGGTCTTGCCGGTGGAGCTGGAGCCGGTGTTGGAGCTGCCGCTGCCTTCCCAGTTCAGTCCGGAATCGCCGCCGGTGCTGCCCTCGGTCACATCCACAAAGTCCATGGAGATCCAGCCCTTGTTGGTGCAGCCCCAGGTGGTGCCGCTGTAGGTGAACTGCTCCAGAATCTTGACCTCATCCCCGGACTCGTAGGAACCGACGCTGTCATAGCCGGTGCCCGGGCCGGAGCGGATGCGCAGCTGGCTGGCGGTGATGGTGCCCGTGGCGGTGTTGGTGCCGGTGGTGCCGTCCTGGTAGACGTAGTTCAGGGAGATCCAGCCCTTGCTGGTACGGCCCCAGCTTCCGCTCTTCTCCAGGATGTTGACCCGGTCGCCGTAGGACAGGCTGCCGATGGGATCATTTTCGGTGGAGGAGGCGCTGCTGCGCAGGTTCAGCTTCTTGGCGGTGACGATGCCCCGGGCAATGACCGTGGTGCTGCCGTTGCCGCTGATCGTGGAGGAACCGGTATTGCCGCCATTATTGCTGCTGCCGGTGGTGGG
>DETX01000041.1:30970-32094 GCA_002362145.1 Clostridiales bacterium UBA3277 | reverse complement strand
CCAGCCCTTGTTGGTGCGGCCCCAGCCGTCCTTGAGCTCCAGGATGGTGACCACGTCGCCCTTGTTGTAGGAGCCAACCCGGTTGCTGCTGGTGCCGGGGGCTTCGCGGATACTCAGCCCGTTGCCGGTGATGACGCCCTTCATGTTGACGCTCTCGCCGGAGGAAGAGGAACCGCCGCTGGAAGGCGTGGTCTCAGAGGGAGCGGTGGGATCAGCGGGAGGCACGGTGCCGCCGTTGTCCATCTCGATGTAGTCCATGACGACCCAGCCCCGTACAGGCTCCTCAATCAGGCCCCAGACGAAGCCCGCGGCGGTCTCCTGGCGGAGAATTTCCACCCGGTCGCCGACGGCAAGCTGATGGACGATAGTAGCGTCCATGCTGGGGATGGAGCGGACGTTCTGAAGGTTTGTGACGGTACCCATGTTTTCACCGGTTTTCTCAGTGGGCGCCTCGGTGGTTTCGGTGGGTGCCTCGGTGGATTCCGTGGGGGTGGACAGGTCCAGATTCAGCCCGGAATCGGTGGAGGGTTCCGTGGTATTGTCGTCCTTTTTAAAGCAGCCGGTAAGGGTCGCGACTACCAGAACGATCACCATAATCAGGCTCATGGCCTTTTTAAGCGTGCAGGATTTGGAGAAATTCATGGTATTACCTCACTTTCGTCTCATTTCTCATGTTCATTATAACGGGAAAGGCCGCTGGTGTCAATAGTGTAACAATTTCTTAAGAAAAATTCAAGAATTCTTCCGGGGATTTCCATTGCGTCCCTTGACAAAGGCTGCGGCGGGGTGATAAAATAGGGAAAATTCCATATCGCGGAGAACGGAAAGAGTACCAGAGCGCAATTTTTTTCAGAGAGCCGGGGCCGTTGGCTGGAAGCCCGGGCAGAAACAGGTCTGGGAAGTGCGTCCGGGAGCGAGCAAAAGAAAAGCGATAAATGAGAGTGGAACCGCGGCCCAAGCCGCCTCTTGTACCCAAGGGGTATAAGAGGCGTTTTTTATTTCTATCAGTAAATCATCATGGAGGTATTTCTATGTATCTGTACAATTCCCTGACCCACAAGAAGGAGCTGTTCACCCCGAACCATCCGGACATTGTGAAAATGTACACCTGCGGCCCCACGGTG
>DETX01000041.1:26937-30652 GCA_002362145.1 Clostridiales bacterium UBA3277 | reverse complement strand
GCCCACATCGGCAATCTGCGCAGCTATATTATGGAGGACGTGCTGGAAAAATCCCTGCGCTACCTGGGCTACAATGTCAAGCGTGTCATGAACATCACGGATGTGGGCCACCTAGCCTCCGACGCGGACACCGGAGAGGATAAGATGCTCAAGGGCGCCCGCCGGGAGCACAAGACCGTCATGGAAATCGCCCAGTTCTACACGGACGCCTTCTTCTCCGACTGCCGCAAGCTGAACATCAAGCGCCCGGACGTGGTGGAGCCCGCCACCAACTGCATTGACGAATATATCCACATGGTCTCCGTCCTGCTGGAAAAGGGCAAGGCCTATTTTGCCGGCGGCAACGTCTACTTTGACACCTCCACCCTGGAAAAATACTATGTGTTCAACGACCACGACGAGGAGGACCTGGCTGTGGGCGTCCGGGAGGGTGTGGAGGAGGACCCCAACAAGCGCAATAAAAACGATTTCGTCCTCTGGTTCACCAAGTCAAAATTCGAGGACCAGGCCCTCAAATGGGACTCCCCCTGGGGCGTCGGCTATCCCGGCTGGCACATCGAATGCTCCTGCATCTCCATGAAGTACCTGGGGGAGGACCTGGACATCCACTGCGGCGGCATCGACAATGCCTTCCCCCACCACACCAATGAGATTGCCCAGTCGGAGAGCTATCTGGGCCATAAGTGGTGCAACTACTGGTTCCACGTCCACCATCTCAACACCGACACCGGCAAAATGTCCAAATCCAAGGGAGAATTTCTGACGGTGAGCCTGCTGGAGCAGAAGGGCTATGACCCCATGGTCTACCGCCTCTTCTGCCTGCAAAGCCACTACCGCCGGAACCTTGTGTTCTCCTGGGAGAATCTGGACAACGCCGTGGCGGCCTATGACAAGCTCATCGCGAAAATCGCGGCGCTGAAGCCCGAAGGGGAAGTGGACCAGGCTGCCTTCGACGCCCTGAAGGCCCGGTTTGTGAGCGCCCTCAACGCGGACCTCAACACCTCCGTGGCAGTGACAACCCTTTATGACGTCCTCAAGGCCAAGTGCAGCGACGCCACCAAGCTGGCGGCCCTCCGGGACTTTGACCGGGTTCTGTCCCTGAACCTGATCCCCGCCGCCGGGGCCCTGAGAGAAAAGCAGGCGGCCGAGGCCGCCGCCTCCGCTGATCCCGAGATCGACGCCCTGGTTGCCGCCCGCACCCAGGCGAAGAAGGAGAGAAACTTTGCCGAGGCCGACCGCATCCGGGAGGAACTCAAAGCCCGGGGCGTGGAAATCATCGATACCCCCCAGGGGACAAAATGGAGAAAAGTATGAAGCTCCTTATTTTAGACGGCAACAGCGTCATCAATCGTGCCTTTTTCGGCGTAAAGCCCCTGACCACCCGGGAGGGGCTGTGCACCCATGCCATCTACGGCTTTTTGAACATTCTGGAACGGATGGAGAAGGAGGAGCAGCCCGAGGCGGTGTGCGTGGCTTTTGACCTCCACGCCCCCACCTTCCGCCACCTGAAATACGCGGGCTATAAGGCCACCCGCCATCCCATGCCCGAGGAGCTGCGCCAGCAGATGCCCATTATGAAGGACGTCCTCCGGGCCATGAACATCCCCATCTACGAGTGCGAGGGCTGGGAGGCCGACGATGTCATCGGCACCGTGGGCCGGATCTGCTCGGAGAACGACTGGGAGTGCGTCATTGTCACCGGCGACCGGGATTCTCTGCAGCTCATCGACGAGAACGTCCATGTGAAGCTGGTGATCTCCAAGCCCGGCCAGACCACGGCCACCCTGTACACCCGGGAGGTGTTCCGGGAGGAGTACGGCTTCGAGCCCAAAAAGCTTATTGACTTGAAGGCCCTCATGGGAGACTCCTCGGACAACATCCCTGGCGTTGCCGGGGTGGGCCCCAAGACCGCCAAGGACCTGTTGTACAAGTTTGGCAGCCTGGATGGGGTCTATGCCCACCTGGATGACCCATCCATCCGCCCGAAGCTCCGGGAAAAGCTGGAGGCGGACCGGGAGAACGCCTACCTGTCCTATGACCTTGCCACCATCCGCCCGGAGGCGCCCATCGACTTTGCCCCCCGGGATGCCATCGTCCGGCCCTACAATAAACCGGCCCTGTATGAGCTCTTCCAGAAGCTGGAATTTGTCCGGCTCATCGACAAATACGGCCTCCGGGGCGCGGCCCAGGAAATCCAAAAATCCGCTCCGGAGGGCAAATTGCAGCCCCTGCCCCGGCGGGACGCCATGCCGGAGGGCGTGGCGGTGTGCGCGGTGTATCTTTCCGGGGACGGAAGTCTGGGCCTTGCCTGGGAGGAGGGCGTCTGCGCCATGACCCCCATGGAGGTCCAGATGGCGGGACTGAGCTTCGAAGGCAGGAAGCTCATCCTCCACGACAGCAAGTCCGCCGCCCACAGCCTGGACGCCCTGGGGATTCCCTCCGGCGAATGCCTCTTCGACACGGCCCTGGCCGCCTATGATCTAAACCCCTCCCAGTCGGACTATCCGGTGTCCAAGCTGGCCACCACCTTCCTTGGGATGAGCGTGGAGGACGGGGATGCCGCCGCCTGCGCCGAAGCCCTCTGGCAGCTGTACCCGGCCCTTCGCCGGGAGCTTCAGGATAACGGCATGGAAAGCCTCTACGACGAGATCGAGCTGCCCCTGTGTACGGTGCTCTACCGCATGGAGTGCCGGGGCATTTCCATCGACCGGACCCAGCTGGAGCAGTTCGGGGAGATGCTCTCCCAGCGCATCGCGGCCACGGAGCAGATCATCTATTCCTACTCCGACGCCCCCTTCAACATCAATTCTCCCATCCAGTTGGGAGAATTGCTCTTTGACAAGCTGGGCCTGCCCCCGGTGAAAAAGACCAAGACCGGCTATTCCACCAATGCCGATGTCCTGGAAAAGCTGAAGGACAAGCACCCCATCATCCCCGCCATTCAGGACTACCGGATGCTCACCAAGCTCAAATCCACCTACGCCGACGGCCTCATCAAGGAGATCCATCAAGACGGCCGCATCCACACCACCTTCCAGAACCTGGTCACCGCCACGGGGCGGCTGAGCTCCACCGAGCCCAACCTGCAAAACATCCCCGTCCGCACGGACCTGGGGGCGGAAATCCGGAAGATGTTCGTGCCGAAACCCGGCTGCGTCCTGGTGGACGCGGACTACAGCCAGATTGAGCTGCGGGTCCTTGCCCATATTGCCGGGGACGAGACCATGCAGGAGGCCTTCTGCTCCGGCACGGATATCCACACCACCACCGCGGCCCAGGTATTCGGCGTGGCCCCGGAGGCGGTGACGCCCCTCCAGCGCCGCCATGCCAAGGCCGTGAACTTCGGCATTGTCTACGGGATCTCGGAATTCTCCCTGGCGGAGGACATCGGCGTCTTCCGCTATGAGGCCCGGGCCTATATCGACAACTACCTGGACCACTACCACGGCGTCCGGACCTATATGAAGCGGGTGGTGGCGGACGCCAGGGAGATTGGCTATACCCAGACCCTTTACGGCCGCCGCCGGTATATTCCGGAGCTGAAAAGCAGCAACTTTAACGTCCGCAGCGCCGCCGAGCGGGTCGCCCTGAACACCCCCATTCAGGGCACCGCCGCGGATATCATCAAGCTGGCCATGATTCGGGTGGAGAACGCCCTCCGGGAGAAATTCCCGGAAGCCAGCCTTCTTTTGCAGGTCCACGACGAGCTGATCGT
>DETX01000041.1:0-26631 GCA_002362145.1 Clostridiales bacterium UBA3277 | reverse complement strand
CGAGCTGATCGTGGAGTGCCCCGAGGCCCAGGCGGAGGCGGTGGCGGCCCTGGTCAGCCATGAAATGGAGCGGGTGGCCGCCCTCAAGGTCCCCCTCACCGCCGAGGCGAAGTACGGAAAGAGCTGGTACGAAGCAAAATGACCATTGAAACCATGAAACCTGCCCACGTTTCTCAGATTGCGGATCTGGAAAAGCGCTGCTTTTCCGCTCCCTGGGATGACAGGAGCCTTGCCTCCGAAGTGGAAAATCCCCTGGCCCTCTGGCTTGTGGCGGTGGAAGGGGACCGGGTCCTGGGCTACGTGGGCTCTCAAACCGTGCTGGGGGAGTCGGACATGATGAACCTGGCGGTCCATCCGGACTTCCGTCGGCAGGGCATTGCCGAAAAGCTGGTGACGGCCCTGATTTCCGCTCTGGCGAAGGGGGGGAGCCGCTGCCTGACCTTGGAGGTCCGCGCCTCCAATGCCGCCGCCAAGGCCCTGTACGAGAAGCTGGGCTTTACAAAGGTGGGCTGCCGGAAAAATTACTATTCAAGACCCAAAGAGGATGGGGATATCCTCCGGAAGGAGTGGAACCTATGAATATATTGTCCGTGGAATCCTCCTGTGACGAGACGGCTGTGGCCATCGTCCGGGATGGCAGGGAGGTGCTCTGCGACTGCATCGCCTCCCAGGTGTACCTTCACAAGATTTACGGCGGCGTGGTGCCGGAGATTGCCTCCCGGAAGCACATCGAGGCGATTTACGGCCTGGCGGATCAGGCCCTTCTTAAGGCGGGCCTGGGCCGGGAGAACATTGACGCCGTGGCGGTGACCTATGCCCCGGGGCTCATCGGCGCGGTGCTGGTGGGAGTGAACTTTGCCAAGGCGGCGGCCCTGGCTCTGGAAAAGCCCCTCATTCCCGTGCACCACATCCGGGGCCACATTGCCGCCAATTACCTGGCCTACCCGGAGCTTACGCCGCCCTTTCTCTGCCTGGTGGTCTCCGGCGGCCACACCATGATCGTGGACGTCAGGGACTATACGGATATGGCCATCCTGGGCACCACTCTGGATGACGCGGCGGGGGAGAGCTTTGATAAGGTGGCCCGGGTCCTGGGAATGCCCTATCCCGGCGGCGCGGCCCTGGACCGGGCGGCGAAGCTGGGGGACGATCGTAAATACGCCCTGCCCCGGAGCAAGCCCGGAGAAAACCCCTACAATATGAGCTTTTCCGGCCTCAAGACCGCCGCCCTGAATCTCATCCACCATGCTGAGCAGGTGGGGGAGGCCTTGGACACGCCCAGCCTCTGCGCCTCCTTTTCTGCCGCCGTCTCCGATATCCTGGTCCCCCGGGTGGTGCTGGCCATGGAACAGACCGGCTGCCGGAAGATTGCCGTGGCCGGCGGCGTGGCGGCCAATTCCCGCATCCGCCGGGACATTCTGGCGGCGGCGGAGAGGCTGAGCGCCCAGGTCTATATGCCGCCGCTGAGCCTGTGTGGCGACAACGGCGCCATGATCGGCGCCCAGGCGTACTATGAATTCCTGGCCGGAAACACGGCGGATATGTCCCTGAACGCCTACGCCACCAAGTCCATCCTGGGAGAGGCCCTGTAGAAAACTGCCCCGGATATGCACCGCTATGTGAATGAATATTGGGGGCAGAATTCACAATTTCGACACAAACTCCTTCAAAAAGTTACATTTCGTTTCCAAAACCCAGGAAAACCCCTTTTTCGACCGGTGGAAAGTCCCGAAGGACCTGTGGATAATGCTGTGGAAACTGTGAATAACATCTTGTATAACCAAAAGGCGGCTGTCAATTTTGACAGCCGCCTTTTTGAATTTCATTCGTCAGAAATGCTCCTTGAGGTACACGATGGCCTCCCGATACCCCTCAAGTCCGTGCCCTTTGATGGTCTTGACACAGGCCAGGCCCGCATAAGATACCTGCCGGAAGGGCTCCCGGGCGTCCACATTGGAGATGTGAACCTCCACCGCCGGAATGGATACGGCTTTCAGGGCATCCAGAATCGCCACGGAGGTGTGGGTGTAGGCCGCGGGGTTGATGACAATGCCGTCAAATTTTCCGTAGGCCTCCTGAATTTTATCCACCAGAGCCCCCTCGTGGTTGGATTGGAACTGTTCAATCTCCACCCCCTCCTCCCGGGCTGTGTCCGCCAGCAGATTCAGCAGGTCCGAGAAGGTGCTCTTTCCGTAGATCCCCGGCTCCCGAATCCCCAGCATATTGAGATTCGGTCCGTTTAATACCAGAATTTTCATAATGATCCCTCCAAAGCGTTCAGAATCGTTTCTGCCGTGTCCTGAGCGCGGCCGTTGTTGTCAACCGTCATGTCCGCGAACGCCTCGTACAGCCCCTTCCTGGCTGCGTACAGCTCGGCCAGAGGATTGGCCTGGGACAGGGGCCTTCCGTCGGTGGGCAGCCGGTCCAAATCCCGGGTGAGGTAGAAAATTCGTCCATTTTGGTGGAGCAGGGGATAGTTTCGGCTCTGGGTGACGCAGCCGCCGCCGGTGGCGAGGATGCGCCCGGACTGCATCCCGAATTCCCGGAGGGCCTCAGTCTCCCACTGCCGGAAGGCCGCTTCCCCATCCTGGGCAAAAATCTCCGGGATGGATTTTCCGGCCAGCTCACAGATTCGCTCGTCGGCGTCCAGAAGGGTGCGCCCGGTTTTTTCCGCCAGAATGGCCCCCACGGTGCTCTTTCCGCAGCCGGGCATCCCGATGAGGACGATGTTTTCCATCTGAGCGGAGAGTCTGCCATAGATTTTTTCAATGACGCTGTCGTCTATGGCCCTGCCGGTAAAATACTCCGCGGCTTCCTTCGCCTGGGCCACCAGCATCCACAGTCCGTTGGCGCAGGGAATATGTAACTGCTCCGCCTGGAGCAGCAGCGCCGTCCGGGCGGGATTGTAGACCACATCCAGCACCCCTTCCAGCCTGGGAAAGGCCCTCAGGTCCAGGGCCGCCGTCCCCACATTCGGGTACATCCCCAGGGGCGTGGCGTTGACCACCATGGCGGCGTCGGCGTGCCGCTCCAGATTTCCGTAGTTGTCCGGGCCCGACCGGGAAATGACAATGACCCGGGCCCCCATGTCCGTCAGGGCGCACTGGGCCATGGCGGAGGTCCCGCCGCTGCCCAGCACCAAAACCTTCTTCCCGGCGGGGCCCATCCCGCTGTGGCGCACCAGGGAGCAGAAACCGAAGTAGTCGGAATTGTGGCCGAAGAGGGTTCCGTCCTTCCGCCGGAGGATGGTGTTGACAGATTCCATCTTCCTGGCGGTGTCCGACAGGTCGTCCAGGAAGGGGATGACCTCTTTTTTATAGGGGATGGTCACATTCAGCCCGGTAAAATCTCCGTGCCTCAGAAAATCCGCCAGCTCCTCCGGCTCCTTTTCGAAGAGGCGGTAGGAATAATCCCCCAGATATCCGTGAATTTGGGGGGAGTAGCTGTGTCCCAGCTTCCGTCCCAGCAGACCGCAGTTCATCAGACCACCTCTGTATAGCTGCCGAAGTATTTGAATTCCTCACACAATTCGTCCAATTCGCACATGAGCTGTACGAACTCCTCGGAGTAGATGGAGGTTTCCAAATCGAAATAGAACATGAACTCAAACTCCCGGTCGGGAATGGGCCTGGATTCCAGTTTGGTTACGTTGATGCCCAGGGTGTAGAGCCTTGCCAGGACCTTGTACAGGGAGCCGGGGCGGTGGGGCAGGATCATCATGATGCTGGTCCGGTCGGAACCGGGGTAGATTTCCAAATTCTTGCTGATGCACAAAAAGCGGGTCCGGTTGTTGCCCTTGTCCTGGACCGAGGCGGCCAGGCAGTCAAGATTGTATAGCTCGGCGCAGGCCCGGCTGCTCAGCGCGGCCACATCCTTCCGGCCGGAGATGGACACCATCTCCGCCGCCATGGCGGTGTTGCCTACAGGGATGACGTTGGCGCCGGTCAGGCTCTGCAAAAAGTCGCCGCACTGGCCGATGGCCTGCTCGTGGGAGTAGACCTCCCGGATGTCCTCCAGCCGGGTGCCGGGATTGACCAGAAGGTTGTGGTCCACCTTCAGCCGGAAGGAGCGCACGATGGAGAAGTTGTGCTTCTGCATCAGATCATAGACCTTTTTCACGGACCCGGCGGTGGAGTTTTCGATGGGCAGAATGCCGTACTGGCACATACCCTGGTCGATGGCGGAGAAAACGGACTCAAAATTCTTGAAGTAGAGAATGAAGGGGTCTTTAAAAATGTGCTCACAGGCAATCTGGGAGTAGGCCCCCTCCACACCCTGGCAGGCCACCATGGGAGCCTGGGGGAAGAGCCTGGGCGTATGCTCAATGGCCTCGGTGATCCGCTGGCTGAGGGGGCTGACCTTCCCAAGGCGCTTGCTCTGATAACTCCGGCTGAGCTCAAAGAGCATGGAGTAGAGGACCCGGGTGTAGTTGGCCATATCCGGACCTGCCAGCTTTGCCACCTCCTGGAGCTTGGAGCGCTCCCGGGCGGGGACGAAAATGGGCATGGCGTTTTCCCGCTTATAGTCCGCGATCCGGGCGGACACATCCATCCGCTGGCCGAAGAGCTTCACAAGCTCCTGGTCAATCTGGTCGATTTCCTGACGAAGCTGCTCTAATTCCATGGTGATTTCCTCCTTGTTGTCTGGGTGTTTCCCAGAATCAGATCATAAATGGCAATGGCCGCCGCCGCTTCCACCACCGGCACGGCCCTGGGTACGATGCAGGGGTCGTGGCGGCCTTTGACGCTCAGCTCCTGCGGCTCCATGCGGCATAGGGAGACGCTCTGCTGGGGCCGGGAAATGGAGGGCGTGGGTTTCAGGGTCACCCGGAACACCACCGGCATTCCGTTGGTAATTCCGCCCAGAATTCCCCCCGCGCGGTTGGTAAGGGTGCGGATTTTCCCGTCCTCCAAGGTATAGGGGTCGTTGCACTGACTGCCCCGGAGGTCTGCCGCCTGGGCGCCTATGCCGAAGTCCAGGGCCTTTACGGCGGGAATTCCGTAGACAATGGCGGCGATTTTACTCTCCACGCCGCCGAACATGGGCTCTCCCACCCCGGCCGGAAGGCCGGTGACGGCACACTCTACGCATCCGCCCACGCTGTCCCCCTCCGCTGCCGCCTGGGCGATGGCGGTGTGCATTTTCTCCACGGTGTCGCGTGAGAGCACCGGGAAATCCGTTCCCACCTGGGAAAGCTCCGGTTCCAGCGGGTCAAAGCCCCGGTCCGGGACGCCGCCGATGGAGGCGATGTGGGCCCCAATCTGAATGCCCATCTCCCCGAGCCACTGCTTGCACAGCCCTCCTGCGATGCACAGCGGCGCCGTCAGCCGCCCGGAGAAGTGGCCGCCCCCTGCCGCGTCCTGAAAGCCGCCGTATTTGATTTCGGCGGTGTAGTCGGCGTGGCCCGGCCGGGGGCAGTCCCGGAGCTGGGCATAGTCCCCGGAGCGGGTGTTGGTGTTTCGGATGATGGCCGCGATGGGGGCCCCGGTGGTGCGGCCGTCCAGAATCCCCGCCAGGATTTCCGGCCGGTCCTCCTCCCGCCGGGGAGTGGACCAGCTGTTCTGCCCGGGGGCCCGGCGGTTTAAAAACGCCTGCAAGATATCTGTGTCCACGGGAAGCCCCGCGGGAATTCCGTCCAGAACCACGCCGATGGCCGGACCGTGGGACTGGCCGAAGATGGAGAGCTTGAGATTGTCACCGTATGTACTGCTCATATCTGCCTCCTAAACGCGCGTATTCCTCCCAAAACCGGGGATAGGATTTCTGGGTGCACTCCGCCCCCCGGATGGTCACGCCTTGACGGCAGACCGTGGCAGCGATGGCGGCGGCCATGGCGATGCGGTGGTCGTTCCGGCTGTCCACGGACCCGCCGGTCAGCCCGGTTCCGTAGACCCGCATGGTGTTTTCGTCGGATTCCACATGCCCGCCCAGGCCCTCAATCATGTCCGTCACAGCGGCCACCCGGTCCGATTCCTTCAGCCGCAGCCGCCGGATGTCCGTAAATACCGCCCCATGAAAGACAGCGGCGGTGACGGCAAGGATGGGGATTAAGTCCGGGATGTCCGCCGCGGAAATGGTTAGAGCTTCCCGGCGCAGTCCCGGCAGAAGCTCTGCCGCCGCCCGGTCCCCCTGAGAGGAGCCGGGGGAGAGACCCTCCACAGTCACGTCGCTGCCCAGAACTCTTGCCGCGAGGAAAAAGGCGCCGTTGCTCCAATCTCCCTCCACGGCCAGCGTGCCGGGGGAGCGGAAGGGCGTTCCGCCCCGGACCTGAAAACCAGTGGTCTCTCGCCCGAAAATGGCCATGGCCTCCCGGGTCATGGTGATATAGGGCCGGGATTCCACGGTTCCCGTGAGCTGGATCTCCGACTGCCCGTCGATGAGGGCCGCCGCCAGCAGCAGTCCCGTAATGAACTGGCTGGATACGCCGCCGTCCAGGGTGAATTTACCCGGCCGGAGCCTGCCCTGGCAGAGGACCGTATCCTCCGTGGGCCGGCTGAGGCGGCAGCCCATCCGCTCCATCTCCTCCCACAAAGGGGACAGGGGCCGCTGGGGCAGCCGACCCGCCAGGTGAAAGGTGGCCTCCACCCCCAGAGCCCCCGCCACCGGCAAAAGAAAGCGCAACGTAGAGCCGCTGTCAAGGCAGCCGAGCAGGGCAGAAGCGGGGGGACGCTTAACTGGACAGACCCGGTATCCGCCCTCCTCCCGGGAAATCCGTGCCCCCAGAGCCTCCAGACAGCCAGCGGTGGCATCCATGTCCCGGCTGGTCTCGGGGCAGATTAAAAAGGTGGGCCTGTCCGCGAAGGCGGCGCAGATGAGCAGCCGGTGGGCCTGGGACTTGGAGGAAATGGCGGTGACGGTCCCGGAGAGCTTCCCGGGGAAAATCTGAATGTCCATATCAAAGTCCCGCCCTTATCCAGTCTTTGAGTTCTTCCACCCCCACAGGCTCAATATCGCACCGGCCGATCTCCCGGGGGACAATGAGCTTCACCGTACCGCCGGAACGCTTCTTGTCGGAAAGGGTGTAGGTGTACAGGTCGTCTGCGGAAAAGTCCGTGGAAACGGGCAGGCCGAATTGGTTCAAAACATGGATAATCCGCTCCGCCGCCCCCTTGTCACACAGCCCCATCTGGACGGCCGCCCGGGTGATGATGGCCATGCCCATGGCCACGGCCCGGCCGTGGGAGATGGTAAAATTGCTCTTTGCCTCAATGCCGTGGGCCACGGTGTGGCCCAGATTCAGCTTCATCCGGGCCCCGGTGTCAAATTCGTCCAGAGCCACCACGTCCCGCTTTAATTCCACGCAGCGGGTGATGACGGCCTCCCGGTGGAAGGCGACGCCCCTTTCCTCCAAATGGGAGAAGAGCGCCTCGTCGTAGAGCACGCCGTATTTGATGACCTCGGCGGAGCCGTCCAGGAAAATATCCCCGGGCAGGGAATCCAGGGTGTCCGTATCGCAAAGCACCAGGCTGGGCTGATGGAAGGCCCCCGCCAGATTTTTTCCGGCGGGAAGGTCAATGGCGGTCTTTCCCCCCACGGAGGAATCCACCGCCGCCAGCAGCGTGGTGGGAACCTGAATAAAGGAGATGCCCCGGAGGTAGCTGGCGGCGGCAAACCCTGCCAGATCGCCCACAACGCCGCCGCCCAGCGCCACAATCCGGTCCGACCGGGTGAGCCGCTTCTCAGCGAGAAAGTTTAATAATTCCAGGAAAACAGCCCCGTTTTTGCTCTCCTCCCCGGCAGGAAATACGAAGGCATCCACGGAAAACCCGGTGTCCTTCAGGCTGTCCAGGGCGGCCTGACCGTATCGGGGAAAGACGGTGCTCTCGCTGACGAGACATATTTTTTGGGCGTTTCCCAGCTGCCTCACCGCCTGGCCCAGACTTCCCAGAAGCCCGGGGCCGATGTGGATGTCGTAGCGCATCGAGGCGTTCACGGTTATGGTATTCATCCGTCCACCTCCTCCTTTCGGCGCTTTCCCTCGTCCAGCAGAGCGGTGAGGGCCGCAAGATCCTCCGCCGCCAGGGCGTCCCGGTAGGCACGGAGGGAATTGAGATATTGGTCCAGCTCAAAGAGCACGTTGTCCTTGTTTTCCAGAAATAATTCCGCCCACATCTGGGGATTCAGCCAGGCGACCCGGGTCAGATCCCGGTAGCTTCCGGCGGAAAAGCCCTTGTGCTTGACTGCCGTGGGGGACTTGATAAAGGCGTTGCTGAGGATGTGGGGCATCTGGGAGGTAAAGGCGATCATCTTGTCGTGCTCCTGGGCGGTGGTCACCGGGAAGGAGCCAAAATGGCAGGGCCGCAGGGCGGTCTGGACCCGCTCCAAAAGCACCGCGTCATCGAATACCGGGGGCACCAGCACCATGGGAGCGCCCTTAAAAAGGTCCGCCCGGCTGTATTTGAAGCCGGAGAACTGGGAGCCTGCCATGGGGTGGCCCCCCACAAAAGTAAAGCCGAAGGCCTTCGCCACCGGGAAGCACCGGCCGCAGATCTCTCGCTTGGTGCCGCAGCAGTCCAGCACCAGGGCATCTTTGCAGATGTACCGCCCATTTTCTTCCAGCCAGGCGGCGCTGCCGCCGGGGTAGATGGCCAGCAGGATCAGCTCGCACTGAGGAATCGTTGTTTCGTCCAGCCTTCCGTGGACGGCCCCTGCCAGCATGGCAAAGGACAGCATACTCTCATTTAATTCGCTGGCGTAGACGGTGTGCCCTTCCAGGGCATAGGCCCGGGCCAGGGAGCCGCCGATGAGTCCCAGCCCTAAAATCCCGACCCTCATGCCATGACCTCACGGAGCTTGCGGACCTTCCGGGCCAGATCGTCGAATTGGGGCGGGGTCAGGGACTGGGCACCGTCGCACAGCGCGCAGCTGGGGTTGTTGTGGACCTCAATCATGATCCCGTCCGCCCCGGCGGCGGTGGCGGCGCAGGCCATGGGCTCCACCAGGTGGGCCTTGCCGGTGGCGTGGCTGGGGTCCACCACCACAGGCAGATGGGTCAGATTGTGGAGCACCGGCACGGCGGACAGGTCCAGGGTGTTCCGTGTGGCGGTCTCAAAGGTCCGGATGCCCCGCTCACAGAGGATGACCTGGTCGTTGCCCTCGCTCATAATGTATTCGGCGCTCATCAGCAGCTCCTGCAGGGTGTTGGCGAGGCCCCGCTTTAAGAGGATGGGCTTTTTCGTCTTGCCCAGCTCCTTGAGCAGATCGAAATTCTGCATATTTCTGGCGCCCACCTGGATGATATCCACGTCGGCGAAGAGATCCAGAGTGGAGATGTTCATGATTTCCGTGACAATGGGCAGGCCCGTGGCCTGCTTGGCCTTAACGAGAAGCTGGATGCCCTCGCCCTTCATGCCCTGGAAGGCATAGGGGGAGGTCCGGGGCTTGAAGGCGCCGCCCCGGAGAATGGTGGCGCCGGAGGCCTTTACGGCCTTGGCAACCTCAATAATCTGCTCCTCCGATTCCACGGAGCAGGGACCGGCAATGAGGGAGAAGTACCCGCCGCCGATCCGGGCGGAGCCGGCCTGGATGATGGTGTCGTTGGGGTGGAATTTCCGGTTGGCCTGCTTGTAGGGCTCGGACACACGCTTGACGGTTTCCACCATTTCCAGGCTTTTGAGAAGCTCCATATCCACCCGGCTGGTGTCGCCGATGAGGCCGAGGATGGTGACCTCACGGCCCTGAGAGATGTGAACATCCAGGTCCATGTGCTTGAGCCAGGCTACCAGATGCTCCATCTGGGCGGGGGTGGTGCCGTGCTTTAAAATCGCGATCATAAAAACATCTCCTAAATATAAAAGAACGCCGCACGGCAATTCGTGCGGCGTCTTAAAATACCTTTTAAGCTCCCGAAAAATCTTTGCAGCACAAATCGCTATTACTTTTTCCTCATAAAAAAGTAATAGGAATAAAAGAAGAAAGCAGTGCTGACGGTCATGAAAGATTCCTCCGGGATGGATTAACTGCCCATAGTATAGCACGGGAGGCGGTGGATTGCAAGAGAAAATTGAGGCTTCCGGTGGAACAATTTGGATTTTTGTTCATCGTACCCTTTTTATTGGACCGAAGCTGTGCTACAATAAAGAAAAATCGCAAAGACGAAAGGAACGCCGCCATGGACTACTTGCAGAGCCTGAACCCGGAGCAGCTCAAAGCCGCCACCACCACGGAAGGGTGCATCCGGGTGGTGGCCGGAGCCGGCTCCGGCAAGACCAAGACCCTCACCGCCCGGTATATGTACCTGGTGGACCAGCTTGGCATTTCCACCGCCAATATCCTCTGCGTCACCTTTACAAACAAGGCCGCTGCCGAGATGAAAAAACGGGTCCGCAGGAGCCTTCCGGACCGGGACCTGGGCAGGATCACCACCTTCCACGGCTTTTGCGTGGGCCTTCTCAAAGAGGACTGCCATGTGGTCCGCTATCCCACCACCTTCATCGTCCTGGATGAGGAGGACAAGGAGGCCATGCTGCGCACGGTGTTTGAGGACCTGGGGATCACCAGCCGGGACATGACCATTCGGGACGCGGTGGACTACATCGGCTGGCGCAAGGGCGGCCGGGGGTATGTAAAGACCCTGATCGGCGACCCGGAAAAGCTCAGCGGCCTGGCCGCCTCGGCCACTACCCTCAAGGATAAGGTCATGTACCGCTATTTCTACGAGCAGCGAAAGTGCTACGGCCTGGATTTTGATGACCTGGTGTACTTTGCTCTGTATATCCTGGAGCAGGACCGGCCCACCCGGGAAAAATGGCAGCAGCGCCTGGAATACATCATGGTGGACGAGTTTCAGGACATCGACAAGGACCAGTACGCCCTGGCGGACATCCTCTCCGGCTATCATAAAAATCTGTTTGTGGTGGGAGACCCGGACCAGACCATCTATACCTGGCGGGGCGCGGACGTAAAATTCATTCTGGAATTTGACAGCCGCCATGAAAATGTCCAGACCATCTACTTAAACACCAACTACCGCTCAGCCCCCCAGATTCTCACCGCCTCCAACGCCCTCATCGATAAGAATCGGGACCGGCTCAAAAAGCAGCTCACCGCCGTCCGCCCGGACGACCGGAAGCCCCTGTATTTCCACGCCAAGACCGGCGCCCTGGAGGCCGATTGGATGACCGCCAATATGCGAGCCCTCCACGAGGCCGGATTGCCCTATTCCTCCATAGGGGTTCTCTACCGTGCCCACTATGTGTCCCGGGCGGTGGAGGAATCCCTCATCCGCAATAAAATCCCCTACATCCTCTACTCCGGCGTGGAGTTTTACAAGCGCAAGGAAATTAAGGATGTGCTGTGCTATCTGCGGATGATCTACGCCGGGGACGACATCAGCTTCCTGCGCACCGTCAACGAGCCCCGCCGGGGGGTGGGCCGCACCCGGATCGCCGCGCTGAAGGAATTCGCCGCCCTGAACCAGTGCAGCCTCTACGACGCGCTGCTGCAAAACCTGGAAACAGAGCTGTTCCGCCGGTGCCGGGCCAGGGACTATGTCCGGATGATCGAAAAGTACCGGGCCATCTACGACGGGATGGACTTGACGGATCTGCTGGCCGGAGTCCTGGGCGAAAGCGGCTATGAGGATATGCTCCGCTCCTGCGGCGAGGAAGAGCGCTTAGACAACCTGGCGGAGCTGAAGCAGGCCATCTACGACTTTGAGCGCAAGGCAGGGGAGGAGGTCACCCTGGGAAATTACCTGGACCATGCCGCCCTGTTCACCAACATGGACCAGACAGAGCGGGCCCAGGCGGTGAAGCTGATGACCATCCACGCGGCCAAGGGCCTGGAATTTCCGGTGGTGTTTCTGTGCGGAATGTCCGAGGGCATTTTCCCCGGCAAGCGGGCCAACACCCGGGAAAAATTAGAGGAGGAGCGGCGGCTGTGCTATGTGGCCTTCACCCGGGCCCGGGACCGGCTGTTCCTGTCCGACGCCGCCGGCACCAACTACGACGGCTCCTTCCGCTATCCCAGCCGTTTTTTGTTCAATGCCGAAAAGGAAAACGTGGACTATGCCGTCCCCCTGGACCCGGACCTGGAAGAGCGGGCGCTGGCCGAGATCCGCAGAACCGAGGACCCTTCCGACCGCCCGGCCCAGACCAGCGAGCTGGTGGGCAAGCGGGTTCTCCATCCGGTTTTCGGCGAGGGCAAGGTCATCGGAATCCCCAGAGACCAGGAGGGGGTCATTGTCCAGTTCGAGACCGTGGTCACCCCCAGAACCTTCGGCCCATCGGCCAAACTTACCTATATCGACTAAGAAATGTCCCGGTATCGCAAGGATACCGGGACATTTCCGCGGAAAGAAACCCATCGGCCGTGCCGGTGGTGATGATAAAAAATCACAGGAAGGGGAAAACCAGATCCGCCAGGAAGGGCTGCAAAAAGAACATGACAAAAAAACTGACGCCGCAGACGAGAAAGGCGTTTTCAGTGTCTTTCTCCGGTGTCTGCCCGGGAAAAAGCCGGAGCAGCAGCCTGCCCACGCACCAGCCCGCCATCGTCCCCACGGTGTTGGTGATCAGATCGTTGACATCCGTGGCCCGGAAGGTAAAAAGCTGCAGCAGCTCAATGCACAATGAGGTGCAGAAGCCAAAGAGCACCGTCCAGCCCAGCTTCCCGAATTTCTCCCACAGCATCGTCAGGAAAAAGCCCAGGGGCACGAACAGCAGGACATTTAACAAAGAGGAGCGGTAGGCGGAGAACATATAGGCAAAGGGAATGAGGTTGATGTTAAAGTCCAGCCGGATATAGCGGATATCCGGCAGCCCCACTGCGGCGTAGACGCCCGAAAAATAAACGGCCATGATAAAATACCAGACCGTTTTTTTGAAATTATGAAACCGCCGCCGGTTCAGCCACCAGAAGATCGGCAGAAAGATGACTGCCGCCGCCAGGGCGTCCAGCGAGAAGAAAACCATTTGCATCACCGCGGACACCTCACAAAATGGGCTTTGTAAAGAGCATGGCCAAAACGCAGCAGCAGGCGGTGATGGCAAAGCGGGTATCGGTGTAGATGTTGGAGGGCTGCTTGTCGTATTCGCTGTGGTAGCGGCGGATGGCCGCCATGATGCTGCGGGCGCAGGTGGGATTGACCTTGGGGTCCTGCCGCATATATTCCAGGAAATGGTCCTGAAGCTCTGCCTCATACTGACAGTGCTCGTCCAGATCTGTGGGGAAGCTGTCGTTGTGGGCGTAAGTAAAGGCGTCGGTGGTGTAGTGAATGAGCTTTCCCAGGGTGTAGTAGTCCCAGATGTGCCAGCTCTCCTTGCGCTCCAGGCGCTGGGAGATCCGGGCCATGTACCGCCGGGCATTGAGATAGTTGTGGCCGCGAAGCCACTGATTCCGGAAAGAGCCCTTGAGATAGGTGGCGGGATTGCGGTCGGGCTCGATGCAGCCGATGAGAAAGGCTCTGATATAAACCTTGGGAACGTCCGTCAGATAATGCTCGGCCAGGTAGCTGCCAAGGCACATATGACTTTTTCCACGCATAGAAAAAGCTCCTTTCTGTTTGAGTCCAGAAAGAGTATAGCATAGATTTACGGAAATGTGTGAACATTTCCCCAAAATCAGATAAACGCATAATTCCCGCCGGGAGATCTCCCAATAAATTTGTAAAAAGCCACAAGGCAGCCCTGGAAACAGGGCTGCCTTGTAAGAAAATCTTAAGAAACGCTGAACTCAGAAGAGACAACCTCACCGCCGTTAAAGTAGATGGTCAGCACATAGTTTCCGGCGCTGTCCGGCACGGTGGGCAGATTCAGCTCTCCGTAGTGGTAGTCGCCGTCGAACCACAGATCCTTCCAGGTGGTCTTTGCCTGGGAGGCCAGCTCCGGCAGGGCGTTGCCGTGGACATCGCGGATGACGTAGAGAATTTCCAGCTCCGTGTCGGGAAGGTCAAAATTCTTTTCCCCGTGGAGAACGATGGAAATGGGGTCTCCCTGGCTAAATTCGGTGGTCAGGGCATCCTTGCCCACCTTGTCAAAGGTCCAATTCTCTTCCTCGGGGGTTTTCAGCAGGCTGCAGGTGATGTACTGGGCGTCCAGCCCCCCTTCGGAGAAGGACCCGGCCTTGGGGCTGGTGTAGGAGAACACATTGCCGAAGATGGAGGTGGTGTCCGCTGCCTGGACGGTCACCTGATATTTCGCCCCGGGGATTCTGGGGGTGATGGTGGCGGCAGCCTCCTCGCATTTGAGAACGTTGGACACGGCGCTGCCGTCCACGGTGTACATCAGCAGCCAGCCGCCCTCGGGGGCGGTGCCGGTGTAGTCCCAGGTCAGCTTCAGATCGGCCCCCTCGCCCTCGTCGGCATGGAAGGCGGTGATGTTCACGGGGTTGGCGGTGATGCTGGTCCGGGCGGGCTGGGTCATGCCCTCAGCGGTGACCTCCACGGTGTAGCTGGCAGTGGGGTCCACGCCGGTGAAGAGCACCTCCGTCTCGGAGACGGTGCGCTGCTCCTCGTAGCCGTTATTGCTGTAGCACCGGACCGACCAGAGATTCACTACCACGTCGCCGGGGGCGGTCCAGTGAACGGTCATCTCCCCCTCGCCGGTGGAGGTGATGGTCAGATCCTGGGCAAGGATCAGCCGGGAGGCCATGAACTGGTCGGAGAACTGCCCGCTCAGGGCCATGCCGTTGGCCGCCGACAGCGTGAGGTTGTAGATCTTGCCGATGGCCAGGCCGTCAATGTTGACGGTGTGTCCGGAGAAGGTGTAGACCTTCTGCTCCTCGTCCTCGGCGACGGCGGTGAGAATCCAGGTATCCGGCTCATCCCCGTCCACGGTGAAGGTTACGACGGCGGAGCCGTCCTCGGAACCGGTGACCACATGGAAGGCGGTGATGTTGGTGGTGGAGTCGGTGGTGTAAATATCGCTGGTCTTGCCGGTGAGACCGTGAAAGCCGGAGATTTCCAGCCGCACGGTATACATGGTGTCGCTCTGCAATCCGGTGAATACCGCCTGGCCGTCAGAAAGGGGCTGGCTCCAGGCCTGTCCCAAATTGTCCGAGCAGGTGACGGTGATCAGCGCCGGATCGGCACTGGTCCGGACGGAGACAATGAGCTGGCTCCGGTCCCCCAGGACGGTCATGTCGTCGATGGTCTGTAAGTATTGGAATTTGTAGTACCAGTAACCCACAAAGACCAGCAGCAGCACCCCCAGCACCGACGCGATGGTGGCAAGGGCCTTTTGCAGCCGCTGCTGCCGGACGTTGGAAGCGAAATTCCGGGAGCGTTTGGGCTTGGGCTCCACCCGGGCCTCCTCCATGACGGGGTCCATTGGCAGCTCGGTCTCGTCGATCTCATCCTCCTTGGCAAAGGCGAAGGGGTCCGGGGGTTCGGGAACCTCGGGGATCACCACGCCCTCCGGGGCTTTGTGGGAGATGAGATCATCGGCCTTGGAGAGAATTTTGGACAGCTCATCAGACATTTCGTGGGGCATCAGGGTCTCGGCGTCGGCATCCCCGGGCAGGGTCTCGTCCTCCACCGGGGCCGCTTCTGCATCAGAGGCCGGGACCTCCTCCCCGCCTGCCTCTGCCGCTTCCGTCTCTGCCGCCTCCGCCGGGGCCTCCGCCGTCTCCTGGGGGATGGCCACGTCCTCGGTGTTTATTTCCAGAGGCACATAGGGTACGATTGGCACATCGTTGACCACGTTTTTCTGCCGGTAGCTCACAAGGGCCTTGGCCAGCTCCTTGGGGTCCTGCCAGCGTTTTGCGGGGTCAAAGTCGATGGCTTTTAAAATGATGGCGGCCAGCTCGTAATCGGCGTTGACCGGGGAGGGAAGCGCCTCGCCCTCCGGCAGCGTCCTTGGCGGAAGGTGCCCCTCATTGTACAGCTGGTACAGGATCATACCCAGAGCGTAGGTGTCCACAGTCAGATTCACGGAGGCCATGGGGTCCTCCAACTCCGGAGGGGTATAGGAGCTGCGGTACTTGTCCGGCAGAGCGGTGTAGCTCAGCGCGTCCATCCGGATAAAGCCCAGATCGCCGATGCGGAACTGCTTCTTGTCGGAAATAAACACATTGGTGGGCTTCAGATCCACATACAGCGCCCCGGCCTGGCGGCAGGTTGCCAGGGCCGCGCACAGATCCAGGGCCATGTTCATGGCCTCCAAATGGGTCACGGGATTTCGCCGCACATATTTATCCAGGGAGCGCCGGTAAGCGCTGACCAGATAGACTTCGTAGCCCAGGCGCTGCTTCATAATGGGCTCCATCTGCCAGTTTTCGTAGCCCACAAAGCCGTCGAGCTTGGAAAGGGACTTGAGAAGCTCCGCCTCTTTCATCAGCTCTTCGCCGGTCTGGCGGTAGTATTCCATGGCGTCGGCAGGGTCCCGGTAGGCCCCTGCCAGAAGCAGAGCGTCCATCTGGGCCTGGGTGGCGGGAATGCTGACGATTTTTACGATGTATTTCTTGTCGGAATTTTCCCGGATGGCTGGGCAGCAGCGGATGCCATTGTGGTCGGAAATGGGCGTTCCCATGGCAAAGCCATCCAAAAGAGGAGAGATTAGTTTGGGGTCGGACAATTCGATCGCCTCCTTTAACCCCTATATCATATATGAAAAAAAGAAAAAAAGCAATACTTTATAGTTGTAATCTTTTGTAAGGTGTGGTATAATGTCAAAATCTACTGGAACATTAAAGTTATCCGATAGGAGGTAACGATATGAGTAAGATTATCTGCGACATCTGCGGGACGACCTATCCCGATACGGCAAAGTGCTGCCCCATCTGCGGCTGCACCCGGGACGACGCGGCTGCCCTGCTGGGCGGCGAGCTCACCGATGAGATTACCGACGAGCCCAAGGGCCGGGGCGGTCACTTCTCTCCCGCCAAGAAGCGCAAGGAAATTTTTGACTTCGACGAAGTCAATCCCCCCAAGACGGGAGCGGCCGGAAACCAGGCCTCCGCGCCCAAGCGGGAGGAGCCCATGGACGACGAAGAGCCCTACGATGAGGAGCCCCGGCACAACACCGGCGTGGTGATTCTGCTGACGGCCCTGATCGCGGTGCTGCTGCTGTCGGCGGGCTTCCTGTTCGTCCGGTACTTCCTGCCGGGCATGAAGGGCGGGGATTCCTCCGCGAAGTCCACCCAGCCGGAGACCTCTGAGGCCGCCAAGACCGAGGAGATTCCCTGCCAGAATCTGGTGCTCCTCAGCGGAGAGGCCAAGCTCTACAGCGTCGGCGGCCTGCACGCCATCAACGTGTTTGCCCAGCCTGAGAACACCACCGACAAGATTACCTTCCGCTCTGCCGACGAGAGCGTCGCCACCGTGGACGAGACGGGTCTTGTGACGGCCGTGGGCCAGGGCACAACGGAGATTCACATTACCTGCGGCAGCCAGGAGGAGATCTGCCCCGTGACCGTCACCATCGAGGAAGAGACCACCGCCCCCACCGAGGGTGAGACCACCGCTGCCACCGAAGGCGGCAATACCGACGCCACGGAAGCCACTGAGGCCACCACCGCTCCCACTACCAATCCAGACGTAAAGCTGAAGCTCAAGAAAACGGACATCAGCCTGGGCGTTCACTATGAATTCCAGCTTTTGCTCAACTGCAAGCTGGAGCAGAACGCGGTCCAGTGGAGCTCGGAGCACCCCAATATTGCCTCTGTGGATGCCGAGGGCAACGTCAAGGCCCTGAAAAAGGGAACCACATCCATCACCGCCAAGTACGGCGACCAGGAAGTCAGCTGCATCGTCCGCTGCAACTAAATGTGAAAAATCAAATCAAAACCACTGGCTAAGCCAGTGGTTTTGATTTGATGAATTAAAAAAGATACGGCAGTCCCAAATCTGGAACTGCCGCATTTTTATTCGCCCTCCACACGGAGCCGTTTTCGAAACAGCAGACTGATGCACCACAGTCCGGCCAGGGCCACCACGACGTAGACGATGCGGCTCATGAGAGAACCGGCCCCGCCGAAGAGCCAGGCGACCAAATCCAACTGGAAAATGCCCACAAGCCCCCAGTTGACGCAGCCAATGATGGAAATGATCAGCGCAATGGTATCCATAAAATTACCCTCCCTTTTCTTTCGGATGGAATTAGGGTGCCCCAAATGGCCGATTTTATTGAATTGCCATTGCAAAAAACGGCAGCATTCGTTATAATAAATCCAAATGCGAGAAAAGGATGATAAGACCATGACAACACTGTACGAAAGCGCCTTCGCGAAACTGAATTTAACCCTGGATGTCCTGGGCAGGCGGGAGGACGGCTACCACGACCTTCGCAGCGTGATGCAGACCATCTCCATCCGGGACGATGTGGAGATTGACGTGGGCACGGGAGAGCCCTGGAAGCTCCTGTGCTCTGCGGAGGGCATCCCCACCGACGAGTGTAACCTGGCCTGGAAGGCGGCGAAGGTATATTGTGAGGCGCTGCACAAGGACCCGGAGGGCCTGGAAATCCGGATTCTCAAGCGAATTCCCTCCGGGGCGGGCATGGGCGGCGGCAGCGCCGACGCGGCGGCGGTGCTCCGGGCGCTGAACCGGCATTACGGAAGCCCATTGTCCATCGGCGCCCTGGCGGAGCTGGGGGCGGAAGTGGGCAGCGACGTACCGTTTTGCACCATCTGCGGCACCGCCATGGTGGAGGGCCGGGGAGAGCGGGTGCGAAAGCTGCCGGACCTTCCCGACTGCGTGTTCGTGATCTGCAAGCCGGACTTTTCCGTGTCCACGCCGGAGCTGTACCAAAAAATCGACACCGTGGCCATCGCCCAGCGGCCGGACAACCGGGCCATGGAAAGCGCCCTCCTTGCCGGAGACCTGGGGGCGGTGGCGGAGAATGTGTGGAATGTCTTTGACCCCATCGTCACCTCGGACCACCTGGAACTGAACTATATCAAGTCCATCTGCAACAGCTACGGCGCCCTGGCCCAGCAGATGACCGGCTCCGGTTCCGCCGTGTTTGCCATCATGCCCAGCTTTGAATACGGCGCGGTGGTCTGCAATATGCTCAAAGACAACTATCCCCAGATTTTTATGGCTAAGCCTGTATAATTTTGGAAAACCCCGTCCATACTGATGGTAATTCAGTATGGACGGAGTTTTTTATGAAAAAATTACTTAACAGGGTGCTCTTCTGCCTGGTTTTGGCGGCTTTTGCCTTCTGCGGCACGCTGCTGGCCGACCGGGAGAAATTGAACGACGGTCTGGTCCGCCTCCATGTGGTGGCAAATTCCGACACGGAGGCGGACCAGACGGTGAAGCTGCGGGTCCGGGATGCCATCCTATGCAGCATTCAGGAGGACTTGAAGGCCGTTGCCGACGTGGACGAGGCCCGGACCTATCTGACGGAAAACCTGCCGAAGCTGGAAAAAATCGCCAATGCCGCCCTGAGCGCGGCGGGCGTTTCCGACAGGGCGGTGGTGTCCCTCTGCAGGGAGGCCTTCGACACCCGGGTCTATGAGACCTTTACCCTGCCCGCCGGCGTCTATGAGGCTCTGCGCGTCACCATCGGCGCGGGGGAGGGCCATAACTGGTGGTGCGTTGCCTTTCCGACTCTGTGCCTCCCGGCGACGACCCGGGAGTTTTCCGATACGGCGGCGGGAGCGGGCTTCCCGGAGGGCCTGACCCAAACCCTGGCCAAGGGAGAGGGCCATATCCGCTTTTTCCTTCTGGATGCCCTGGGGGCTCTGGAGGCGGGACTTTTCAGCTGAGCCATTGCGCGGGACCCAAAAATGTGGTATGATGCAGAAAAAAGAAGGAGGCGGAGCTATGCTGCATCTGCTGCTGGGCCGGGACTGGACGGCCAACCGGGAGGAGATCCTGAAAAGAATTGCCGCTGACGTGAAAAACAGACAGGGAAACCGGATTTTGATGGTCCCGGAGCTGATCAGCCACGACACCGAGCGCCGTCTCTGCGCCTGGGCCGGGGACACTGCCAGCCGCTATGCCGAGGTTCTCTCCTTTACCCGGCTGGCCCGCCGGGTGGCGGATACCATGGGCAGCACCGCCCGGGAGTGCCTGGACGGGGGAGGCCGGGTGGTGGCCATGGCCGCGGCGGCCCGCCAGCTCAGCAGCCGGTTGAAGGCCTATGCCGCCGTGGAGACCAAGCCGGAATTTCTCACAGGCCTCATTGACGCGGTGGACGAATTCAAGCGTTGCTGCATCTCTTCTCAGGACCTGGCCGCCGCCGCGGCCCGGACCCATGGGAGCCTTGCCCAAAAGCTGGAGGAGCTTTCCCTGCTCATGGAGAGCTATGACGCCCTCTGCGCCCGGGGCAAGCGGGACCCCAGGGACCAGATGACCTGGCTGCTGGAGCAGCTGGAGGACGGCGATTTTGGTCAGACCCATGTGTTTTACATAGACGGATTTCCTGATTTCACCCGGCAGAATCTGGCGATTTTGGAGCACCTCATCCGAGTTTCTCCCAGCGTCACGGTGAGCCTCAACTGCGACGGGCCGGATTCCCGGCTGCTGGCCTTCGAAAAGGCGGGGGACACCGCCCAGGCGCTGCTGCGCTGCGCCCAGCGGGCCGGGGTGGAAATCCGCATGGAGACCGTCGCGGAGGCAAGGACGCCCCTGTCCCCGGTCCGGGAGCGGCTGTTCCAGGGGCCGATCCCCCCGGTGGAGGACTGTCTGAGAGCCTGCCACGGGGCAAGCCCCTACTTAGAATGTCTGGACGCTGCCAAGCAGGTCATGGCCCTGGTGGAAAACGGCTGCCGCTACCGGGACGTCGCCCTGGTGGTGGCGGATATGACCGTATACGAGCCTCTTTTGAAGCTGATTTTCCACCGGTTCCATATCCCGCTCTACCAGGCGGGCACCGAGGAAATTCTGCAAAAAAGTGTCATCGCCACGGTCCTCACGGCCCTGGACGCGGCCCTGAGCGGCTTTGACCAGCGCAGCATCCTGCGCTATCTCCGTTCGGCTCTTTCCCCCCTGGACCCGGACACCTGTGACCTGGTGGAAAACTATGTGTTCATCTGGGGCATCCGGGGCCAGAAATGGCTGGAGAAATGGGAATACGACCCCGACGGCCTGGGCGGCACCAGAACCGACGCCGCCATGGGCCTGCTGGAAAAGCTGAACGAGGCCCGGGAGGAGGCCATCGGCCCCCTGAGCCGCCTGCAAAGGGGCTTCCGGGAGGCGAAGGATCTCCGGGGCCAGATCGGGGCCCTCACCGCCTTCTTGGAGGAAATCCGGCTGGAAGAACGGCTGGAGGCCATGGCCGAAGAGCTGGACGCCGCCGGAGAGAACCGGGAAGCCCAGATTCTCAACCAGCTCTGGGAGATCCTGATCTCAGCTATGGAGCAGATGCACGATGTGCTGGGGGAGACCTACTGGGAAGCGGAGCACTTTTCAAGACTGTTCCGGCTGCTGCTCAGCCAGTACAATGTGGGCACCATCCCCCCGGTGCTGGACGCGGTCCAGATGGGGCCGGTGACGGCCATGCGCTGCAACCAGCAGGACCATCTTATCGTCCTGGGGGCCCAGGAGGGGAATCTTCCGGGCTATTCCGGCTCTGCCGGCGTGCTGACGGACCAGGAGCGGGTGGTTCTGCGGGAGCTGGGCGTCCCCCTCACCGGCGGGGCCATGGAGGGCATCCAGGCGGAATTCGCCGAGATCTACGGGGTGTTCTGTGGAGCGGGGCGTTCCATTCAGGTCAGCTATTCCGGGGAGCAGCCCTCCTTCGTGTTCCGCCGCCTGGCGGACATGGCCGGGACCGTGACGGAAATCCGGGATGAGCTGGGCTTTGCCCAGGCGGACGATTTCGAGGCCGGGGCCTATCTCGCCCGCTGGCAGGCGGAGGACCAGGCCCGGGAGCTGGGGGCGGAGGAAGCCTACCGGGAAGTGGCAGCGCGCCGGGATTACAGCCTGGGGGAGGTCTCTCCGGAGCACATCCGGGGCCTCTACGGTTCCACCCTGAACCTCTCCGCCTCCCAGGTGGATAAGCAGGCGGAGTGCCGCCTGGCCTATTTCCTGCGCTACGGCCTGCGGGCCAAGGAGCGCAAGGAGATCACGGTGGACCCGGCGGAATACGGCATGTATGTCCACTATATCCTGGAAAACACCTGCCGCAGCGTCCGGGAGGAGGGGGGCTTCCACAAAGTGGATGTGGAGCAGACCCGTTCCCTGGCCCACCGGTTCAGCGATCTGTACGCCAGGGAGCATTTTGGCCAGCTGGAAAGCGAGCGCGTCAAGCACCTGTTTGACCGGAACCTCCGGGAGCTGGACATGATTATCGAAGAGCTGTGGGAGGAGATGTCGGTCTGCCAGTTTACGCCCGAGGGCTTTGAGGTCCATTTTGAGGACGCCCGCAAGGGCTCCGAAGAGGACCAGGAGCCCCTGCCGCCCATTCCCATACCCAACTCCGGCATGAATGCCGTCCTGCGGGGGGTCATCGACCGGATCGATGTCTGGCATCCGGATGTGGGCCGGGGCTACTACCGGGTGGTGGACTACAAGACCGGCAAAAAGAGTTTCGACTACTGCGACGTTTTTAACGGCGTGGGACTGCAAATGCTGTTATACCTGTTTGCCCTGAAGGAAAGCGGCAGCGAGCTGCTGCAAGGGGCGGATCTTCCGGCGGGGGTTCTCTACTTCCCGGCCCGGGCCCCCTACCTGACCACCGAGGGCCGCAGCGGGACCGAGGCAGCCGCCAAGCGCAAGAGCGAATGGAAACGCAAGGGGCTCCTCCTGGATGACCAGCAGGTTTTGGAGGCCATGGAGCCCGGGGACAAGCCCCAGAGGCTGTGCTACACCGTCAGCAAGAAGGGCATTTCCGGCTCTCTGGCGGATCGGGAACAGATGAAGCTGCTGGAAGGGTATGTTTTCCGGGTCCTGGCGGGCCTGGTGGAGGACATCGCCTCCGGAAATGTGGAGCCCAACCCCTATACCCGGGGCTCCAGTCACGACGCCTGTGCCTTCTGCCCCTATGGCCCCGTCTGCCATCCGGCTTCCGTGACGGGCCGGCGGCAGTATGCCGCCATGAAGGCGGAGGACTTTTGGGAGAAGATCGGAGAGGAGATGGAACGCCATGGCAGATAAACTGACGCCCCAGCAGGCCCAGGCAGTACAAAACCGGGGCGGCAGGCTGCTGGTCTCCGCCGCCGCTGGTTCCGGCAAAACCAAGGTCCTGGTGGACCGGCTTTTGAGTTATCTGACGGAGGAACGGGACCCTGCCAATCTGGATGAGTTTCTCATCATCACCTACACCAACGCCGCCGCCGCGGAGCTCCGGGCCAAGATTGCCGCCAAACTCACCGAGCGCATCGCGGCAGAACCGGAAAACCGCCATCTGCAAAAGCAGATGCAGCGGCTCTACCTGACAAAAATCTCCACGGTCCACGGCTTTTGCGGGGACCTGATCCGGGAGTATGCCTACCGGCTGGACGTGGCCGCCGACTTTCGGGTGGCGGACGAGAACGAGTGCCGGGAGCTTCGGGACAACTGTCTGAAGGATCTGCTGGACCGTGCCTATGAGACCATCGACGAGGACCCGGATTTTAGGGCCTTTGTGGACACCCAGGGCCTGGGTCGGGATGACAGCCTGGTGCCGGAGCTCATTGAGTCGGTGTATAACAGCGCCATGTGCCACCTGGACCCCCAGGGCTGGCTTCAAAAGTGCGTGGCGGATGCCGACGTGGAGGGGGTGGCCGATGCCGGGGACACGGTGTGGGGGCGCTTCCTTTTAAAGGACCTCAAGGACTACCTCCGCTGCCAGATCGCCGCCTGGGAGAAATGCGCCCGGCTGCTGGAAGCGTGTCCGGGCATGGAAAAGCCCGCGGCAAATCTCTGGGGAACCTGCCATCAGCTGGAAAATCTGGCCCAGGCGGAGACCTGGGACGAAGTCTGTGCCGGGCGGGAGATCGGCTACGGGACCCTCCGGTTTCCCACGAAGAATCCGGACCCGGAGCTCTCGGAGCAGATCAAGGCTCTGCGTCAGGAGTGGAAGAAAAAATTGGAGAAAAAGCTCTCCTATTTCAGCGACACCTCCCAGCAGATTCTTGGAGACATGGCCCAGTCCGCCGCCGGGGTCCGGGGGCTGGTGAAGCTGGTGGAGGCTTTCTCCCGGGACTACGCGGCCGCTAAGCGCAGCCGCCGCGTCCTGGATTTTGGCGATTTGGAGCACCGGTGCCTGGATCTGCTGCTGGGAAAGAACCGGGGCGGCCCCACGGCACTGGCCGCCGAGGTGGGCCGCCGCTACCGGGAGATTATGGTGGACGAATATCAGGACTCCAACGGCGTCCAGGATGCCATCTTTGACGCGCTGACCCGGGAAAAGCAGAACTGCTTCCTGGTGGGGGACGTGAAGCAGTCCATCTACCGCTTCCGCCTGGCGGACCCGGGAATCTTCCTGGAGAAATATCAGACATACACCGCCCCGGAAAAAGCCCAGACCGGCCAGGGGAGAAAGGTTCTTCTGAGCCACAACTTCCGTTCCGGCCCCGAGGTCATCGAAGCGGTGAACGACGTATTCCGCACCTGTATGCGCCCGGAGGTGGGCGGCCTTGTCTACGGCGAGGGGGAGGCCCTCCGGGAGGGAGTGCCCCACGAAGTCCTTCCGGACCCGGCTGTGGAGCTCCACGTTCTGAAAACCGACGGCAAGGCCTACGCCGAAGAGGCCGCCTTCGTGGCCGATGAAATCGAGAAAATGCTTAGGTCCCGGACCCTGGTCCGCAAGGACGGCGGCCTCAGACCTGTGGAGCCGGATGACATTGTCATTCTTCTCCGGGCCTTCGGCGGCTACAGCGAAAACACAGCCGCCTATTTTGAGCGGGCCCTGGCGGCCCGGGGCATCCGCAGCACCTCCGGCGGAGGCACGGACCTTTTAAAAACCCCGGAGGTGGGGACCCTCCGGGCAATCTTGCAGACGGTTTTGAACCCCCGGCAGGATATTCCGCTGCTGTGCGCTTTGCTCAGCCCCGTTTTCGCGTTTACAGCCGACGATTTGGCGGCCCTGCGGGCCCGGCAGAAGCAGGGGACCATCTACGACGCCCTGCTAAGCTGGGAGAATGAAAAAGGGCGGCGCTTCCTGGATATCCTCTCCCGGCTCCGGGCGGACTCCCGCCGCAGCAGTCTGACGGCCCTTTTGGAGCAGGTATTCACCCTGACCCGGCTGGACAGCATCTATGGTTCCCTCCCGGACGGAAAGGCCAGAAGCGCCAATCTGCAGGCCTTTTTCCAGCTTGCCGCCGGGTTTGAAGGGGGAAGCCTTCGGGACCTTTCTCAGTTTTTATATCATCTGGATGCCCTGGAACGCAAGGGGCTCACAGCCGCCGGCGCCTCCGGCACGGGCTGCGTCACCATTATGACCATCCACCGCTCCAAGGGCCTGGAATTCCCGGTGGTTTTTCTTTGCAACCTCTCCCGGAGCTTCAACCGGGAGGAGCTGAAAAACCCCATCCTCTGCGACCGGGAGCTGGGGCTGGGCCTTACGGTGGCGGATGCCCGGGAGCGCATCCGCTATCCCTCCCTGGCGAAAAACGCCATCGCGGTCAAGCTCATGCGGGAGAGCGTATCCGAGGAACTGCGGGTGCTGTACGTGGCCATGACCCGGGCCAGGGACCGCCTCATTATGACCTACGCGGCCAGCGATGCCGACAAGGTCTTAAAGCAGGCGGCAATGGGGCTGGACTTTGACGGAGGAGAGCTCTGGTGCCGGGAGGCATTGTGCCTGGGCGACTGGGTGCTCCTGGCCGCCGTGGGCCGCACGGAGGCCGGACAGCTCCACAACCTGGGCGGCCGCCCGCTGAAAACGACTCTCAGCGTCCACCCCTGGAAAATCACCGCCCGGGAGACCTCCGACGCGGGACGGGAGATTTCCGCACTGACCGAGACCCTTCCTTCTATGCCGGAGGACGCCATGGAAAAGCTCCGGGCCGCCGTCTCCTTCCGGTATCCCCACCTGGCCGCCACCCAGGCGCCCTCCAAGCAGACCGCCACAGACCGGAAGGGCCGGTTTAAGGACGCCGAGGCGGCCGAGAACGCCCGGGAGCCCGGCCGTCCCCAGCTGACTTGGAGGAAGCCGGAGCTGCTGACCCAAAAGCAAGCGGGCAAGGCCTACGGCAGCGCCATCCACGCGGCCCTGCAATACATCCGATACAAAGCGTGCGAAAATGAAGCCGGGGTTTCCCGGGAAATTGCCCGTCTGGTGGCCGGGGGCTATCTGACGAGGGAACAGGGGGAGCTGGTCAACTGCCGGAAGCTCGCCGCCTTTTTCGTCACGGAGCTGGGGCAGAAGCTCCGCGGCGGGGTACCCTGTATCCGGGAATTCAAATTTTCCATCCTGGACGACGGCCGCCACTACGGCCAGGGCCTGGAAGGGGAGCAGGTCCTTTTGCAGGGTGTGGTGGACTGCGCCCTGGTGGAGGAGGACGGCATCACCATCCTGGACTTCAAGACAGACTATGTGACAGAGGAGACGCTTGAGAAAGTGATCAGCCGCTACCGCCCCCAGGTGGAGGTCTACGGGGAAGCCCTTAGCAGGATCTATGAAAAGCCCATCAAGGGAAAATTCCTGTATTTCTTCCATCTGGATCGGTTCGAGGCCGTATAAACCCTGCCTCCGTAAGGAAAATCAGGGCAGCTGTCCCCATGTCAAACCATTTTGACATGGGGGATTTGGCCAAAGTCAAGTCCTTTTGGTGGCGGCAAGCCCATGGAGGTGTTATACTGATATTCAATAAAAA
>DETX01000069.1:18396-22213 GCA_002362145.1 Clostridiales bacterium UBA3277 | reverse complement strand
TTTTATCAGGTAATAGTATAAAAAATCGCCCCTCCCGGGATGGGAGGGGCTTTCCCTTTGGACGGCACCCCGGCCAGGGCGCTTTTTCCTATTCGCTGTGGCTCTGGCGGTAGGCCAGGGGGCTCTGGCCCATCTCGCGGCGGAAGCTCTGGGAAAAATAGCTGGGGGAGGAAAAGCCCATGGTCTGGGCAATCCGGGACAGGGGCATGTCCGTGGACTTGAGCAGCAGGGCGCTCTCCTGAATCCGCCGCTGGTTGAGATAGCTGATGGGGGAGACGCCGTACTCCTTGGTGAAGGCGTGGGCCATGTGGAACTTGTTCACGTGGACCATCTCCGCCAGGGTGTCCAGGTTCAGATTCTCCTTAAAGTGGGAGTCGATGTAGCGCCGGACGGCGGCGCATTCCTTGCTGGTGTGCTGGGGCGGGGCCAGGCTGGCGGAAAAGTCCGTGCGCCGCATGAGCCGCACCACCAGCACCTCCAGCAGGCCCTGGCACACGGCGTCAAAGCCGGGAAGCCCCGCCTGGACCTCCTGGAGCATCTCCCGGAGGGTGGGCAGCACGCTCTGGCTGCCGCCCTGGAAGCTCACGATGCAGAACCGCTCCTCCGAGGTTCCCTGGACGCTGAGCTCCAGTCCCTCGATGCCCAGAACGATGTATTCCAGGGGATTGGCGTTGAAGCTGACCTCCGTGTGCTGGACCAGGGGATTCACCACCACCAGATCGTCCGTCGAGACGGGGTACAGCTCGTCCTCAATGCGAAACTGGCCCCGGCCGCCCACTACGTAAAACAGCTCCGCGTTTCTGTGGGCGTGGGGAACGGAATCCCAGTCGCCGCCGTAGCGGGCGGTACTGATGTACAAAAGCCGGGCGACGCTGACGATCTGGCTGCCCTTCTCCCGGGTCATCTCATAGCGGGATGTACTCACAAAGGTCACTCCTTTAGATTTTTTGTAGAAAAGAAGCAATATCTTGTTGCTAGTATAGTACACAAAGCGCCGAATTACAAGGGGAGAATTTGGTTATTTTTTCTTCCTCCCATTTTCAAGGCAATTCTTCCCGGAAATCCCCCGGAATAGTGTCTAAATTCAAACCACCATTTTTATGGTGTTTATACAAACATTATTTTCACCGCAAAATATATAAATAACGGCGCAAGCTAGCCCTTGCGCCGGTGAAAAAATCTTTATACTGAAAGATGAAAGACCCGGGAGACGGCTCGTTCCCCGGTCAATTTAGAGGAGGTACATAAATGAAGATCCAAAAAATTTTGAGCCTGGTCCTCGCTCTGGTCATGGTTTTGTCCCTGGCCGCCTGCGGCGCCAAGCCCGCTGAGACCACCGCCGCCACCGAAGGCGCCCCCGCTGCCACTGAGGGTGCCGCCGCCACCGAGGCGCCCACCGCGCCCCAGGAAATCACCGTTGCCGCCATCGAAACCGCTTACGGCTCCGAGATCTGGCAGAAGGTGGCCGAGGCCTTCACCGCCGAAACCGGCATCAATGTGAAGCTGACCACCGACAAGAATCTAGAGGATGTCATCTCTGCCTCCATGCAGGGCGGCGAGTATCCCGACGTCATCCACCTGGCCACCGGCCGTCCCGCTCAGCTGACCGAGCAGTTCATCAAGGACAAGGCCATCGCCGAAATCACCGACGTGCTGGACATGACCGTCCCCGGTGAGAGCAAGAAGGTTTCCGAGAAGATTTCCGGCGGCTTCACCGAGACTTCCCTCACCAACCCCTATGGCGACGGCATGACTTACCTGGCCCCCATGTTCTACTCTCCCTGCGGCCTGTTCTACAACGCCAAGCTGTTTGAAGCCAAGGGCTGGACCGTTCCCACCACCTGGGACGAGATGTGGGAGCTGGGCGAGAAGGCCAAGGCTGAGGGCATTGCCCTGTTCACCTACCCCACCGCCGGTTACTACGACGCTTTCATGTACGCTCTGATTTACGCCATCGGCGGCGCTGACTACTTCGACGCCGTTACCCACTACGAAGAGGGCATCTGGGACACCCCCGAAAGTGACAAGCTCTTCGAGATCCTGGACAAGCTGGCTTCCTATGGCTACTGCGTCAAGACCGTGGCTGTGCTCAACTGCTGGGGCCGTATGCGCTCCTGGGGCTGCCACATGGTTCACCATGCCCTGTACCAGAAGCAAAACTACAGCTACGCCGGCGTCATCGAGGTTCTGTCCGGCGCGCCCTTTGACGTGCGCTTCCTCTCCTTCAACGAGGTGAAGGAAAATCCCCACATTCTCGACGACATCGATGTCATCGTCAACGTGGGCGACGGGGACACCTCCCACACCGGCGGGCAGGTCTGGGAGGACCCGGTCATCTCCTCCGCCATCCGGGGCTTTGTCCACCGGGGCGGCGGCTTCATCGGCGTGGGCGAGCCCTCGGGCCACCAGTACCAGGGCCGCTATCTCCAGCTGGCGGGCGTGCTGGGCGTGGAGAAGGAGACGGGCCTGACCCTCAGCTACGACAAGTACAACTGGGAGGAGCATCCTGGCCACTTCATCTTGGCGGACACCACCGGTCCCGTGGACTTCGGCGAGGGCAAGAAGAGCATCTACGCCCTGGACGGCACGGAGATTCTGGTCCAGCGGGAGAAGGAGGTCCAGATGGCGGCCAACGCCTACGGCAGCGGCCGGGCGGTCTACATCTCGGGCCTGCCCTACTCCTTCGAGAACAGCCGGATTCTCTACCGGTCCATCCTGTGGAGCAGCCACGCCGAAGGGGAGCTGCACAAGTGGTTCTCCGAGAATTTCAACGTGGAGGTCCATGCCTTCGAAAAGAACGGCAAGTACTGCGTGGTGAACAACACCTACGAGCCCCAGGACACGGTGGTCTATCGGGGCGACGGCAGCAGCTTCCCCCTCCACCTGGACGCCAACGAAATCCGCTGGTACGAAATCGGCTGAGCAAATCCCATCAGAGCTGCCGTCCCCGGAGCCCCGGATTGCGGCAGCTGTGCAAGGCACCCCGTTCAGGAAATTTGGGGGTTCCGGATCTGGATACGCAACGTGGCGCGGCATCAGCCGCGCCACTTCTTTTGATTCCCACGGCCCATGGCCAGGGAAGCGGATGGATCTTCCGGCCAGGCCTTTGGGTCAAAAATGCCTTTCGTCCTCTTCGTAACTTCTCCCCGGACATGACAAATCCCCCTTTATGCAGATGCATAAAGGGGGATTTTTGCCGATTGTCCGATTTTACCGGTTTCTTTCGACCGGGGACAGAGCCATGGATTTCCGATTCGTCAGTCCGTGCCTGTGTCCTTTCATCTTTTAGACCACAGCGGCGGTCTCTTCCTCGGGCTCTTCCTTTTTCTTTCTGCTGAGGAAGGCGACCACGATCTGCACCACGGCGATGATGACCATCAGCAGGGTCCAGCGGTCAACCAGGATCATGGGATTGCGCATATTCTCGGTGAGCACAAAGGCAATCACAGCGGCGATGGCGGGCAGGAGGCTGGCAAGTCTCCAACCACCGCGCTTATGGATCTGGTTCATCAGGCTGTTGCCCTCATCGTCCACAATCGCGTTGCCGTCCTCATCCAAAGCCTCTTCCTCCTTCTTGCCGAAGAAGCCGATCAGAAGCAGCAGGCTGCCGAGAACGGTGAGAATGGCAAGAATCAGGTTCACCAGGGCCCAGGCGCCGATGCCCTCGGCCAGAGGTGTGGGCTCATCGGTGATGTTCTCCACGGGCGGATTGGTGACATCATTGGCAGGATTCACCGGAGGATCGACCGGCGGCTGGGTGGGCGGGTCAACAGGCGGGTTATCCGGGGGATTCGGATTCTGGGGATTCTGGGGATTC
>DETX01000069.1:0-18140 GCA_002362145.1 Clostridiales bacterium UBA3277 | reverse complement strand
CTGGGGATTCTGGGGATTCTGGGGGTTCTGGGGCTCCTGGGGACCGCCGGTGATTTGCAGGTAGCCGTCCTCGACCTCCACCACAACGTCAAGGTAGTTGGGAGAGGCGGCGGTGAAGTTACCGGCAGTGAGGCCCATATTATAGCGGCCCGCGGCGGTGCCTCTGGCGGTGGCGTTGGCGTCGTTGTCAATGGTGACGGTGATCAGCCGGCCCGCGCCGTTGTGGGTGTAGCCCGTGACGGTCCGGACAGCACCGTTCCAGGCCAGGGTGGCCCTGTTGCCGGTGACGGTTACCACGCCCTGGGCAGCCGGGTTGATGGTCAGGGTGCCCTCATCCGGGGTGATCTGGTAGTTGCCGGCCCGGAAGCCCTGACCCTGGGTGTAGGTGATGGCGTTTGCCACGGTGCCCGCATTGGTGATGGCGCCGGTGGCGGCGATGCCGGTGACTTCACCGGCCACGAAGCCATCGCCGGTGACGGCCACAGCGGGTCTGGTCAGCTGGGTGCCGTCATAGGCTCTGGCCGCTGTCTCAGAGGTCAGGGTCACCGCTCTCGGGGTGATCTGGTAGCGCTTTTCCGCGCTGCCGCTGTAGTTGCCCTTGCCGGTGATGGTTACGGTGATGACGTCGGTCACGTTGGTAAAGTCCTCGGTGCTGTAGGTCACATCGTAATCCGTGCCCTCTGCCAGGGTCTTTTCGCCATCCTTAACAACCGGCACAAACTTGTGCGGATCGCCATCGTACATATGGTTCTGGGGATTGTCGACGGTCACGCTGCCAGGATTATCGGGATCGGGAACAATGCTCTTCGCCGTAATGGTCAGATAGCCATCAACTACTTCAATCTTGATGTTGCTGTAGTTTGTGGACGTTGCGGTAAAGTCCTCTGCTTTCAGGCCCATGGGGTATGTGCCCTTATTGGTACCTGTAGCTACTGCCTCTGCCTGCTCGGGGCCAGTCAGGGTAATGCTGCTGTCATAAGCTGCCACTTCGTAGCCAGTGACACTCTGAGGATTGCCAGTGTAGGTCTTGGTATCGGTCCTGCCTGTCACCCGAATCACATACTGGACCTCAATCGGATTGATCTTCAGGTTGCCAGGGATTGCAGCAGTAACAATATACTGTTCAGTAGTATCCTTTTTACCCACCGTGCCCTCAGAGAAGGCGACAGGATAGTTCCCGGCATTGATGCCGGTGCCGGAGGCAGTAACGCCCTCGAAGGTCACGCCAGCGGGAGCACCGGTGAAGCCCTCTACAGTCTGCTCAGAGCCATCGTAGATCCTGGTATCGGAATTGGCAGTCAAAGTCACATTCTCATAGTAGCGGAAGATGATCTCATTGGTGCCGGTTCCGATGGTAATAGACTTGGAATCAGGAACCGCTTCCTTGAGCGTGTAGCCGTCAATCACTTTCTCAGTGCCGGTTACAGTCGTTCCAAAGTCCGCTTTGCCGGTTACGCTAACTGCGATTTCCTGGTCCGCCCACATATACTTTACCGTATAGGGGTAGCGGTTCACAGTAAAGCTGCCCGTGATCTCCACATCCCTGGCGGGCATGGTAAAGGTTCCGTCGGTTACTTCCTGACCATCAATCGTGGCGGACCAGCCGGAGAAGGTGTAGCCGAGCGCGGTGGCAGGAGAGGCCACGGTCACGCTTGCACCAAACTTGTACTCAGCCTTGGTGGGCACCTCAGTCGCTCCCTCGGGAACGGTTCCAGTGTACGCATAAGTAACCTGGTAGCGATTCCGGGTGTAGTACAACCGAATCACCAGGCTGCCGTCAGCAAGAATCGTCTTGTCCTCAGGGGTCGTCAGGCTTGCGTTGTACGTGAAGCCGGAAAAGTTTCTCTCGCTGAACACTGCGGTCTCGCCGGTGGTACCGATCCCATTGTCTGTGGCTACCAGAGTGTACCCATCGTCATTCAGATTCTGCTGGTAGTGCTCTACGGTATACCCGGTGTCGGCGCTCGGGGTCCAGGCGCCAGTGAAGGTCACATTTTCGGCGGGCATAGTGAACTTGCCATCCGTCACGGTGACATTGCTGGCGGACCAACCGGTGAAGGTGTAGCCGGGCGCGGTGGCAGGATCGGCCACGGTCACAATTTCATCAACCTTGTGGGATTCCGGTTCAGGCAGGTGGGATGCGCCCGCAGGGGCAGTACCATAATCATAGCGCACGGCGAGATTGCTCTTGACATAGTAGACCTTAATTACGTTGCTGTCCTCGTCAGCAGAGATGGTAAGAGGAAGATTCTCAGTTTTATCAAACTGATAGCCAGGAACGCTCTTGTCTTGGTAGTTTTTGATCACCGTACCAACATCCACCGGGCCGCCTGTCTCCGTTCCGCTTGCACTCTTCACACCGTCATAGTAATACTCAACGGTGTAGTACTGCTCCGTGGGAACGTACTTGCCATAGTAGCAGGTATTGGCGGTAATGATTCCGTTAAATTCCGCCTTCTGGGTGCAGGCTTCATCGGTATACCAGCCGTCAAACTGATAGGTAAGATTGCTATACACCTTGGTCTGGTCCATGTCAGGCCGCCTCAGACTGGACTCGAGGGTGCCGCTGTCTACACGCCGGGCAGCGCTCTGAATTGCGGCAAAGGTTTCAAATCCCGGGTCCTTTACCAGGAAGTTTACGCTGCAGACATCTTTCTCGTTCAAGACGATTGTGTGGTCGTAGTGATAGGTATTCTCGCCGACAATGGGATTATACCCGTTATTTCCCGCATTCGCGCCATTGGCGACCGTCACATACATGGGCGCCAGGGTGTAGTAGCCCTCTTTATTGGCATTTTCAGAACCAGGCGCGGCATACTGGTAGGTAACCTCATTATATTCCAGACCCGGATACAGTGCCTTTTCAGGATTTGAAGCGTTAACTTTATATTCGGTGGGCTTGGTTCCTTTCGTCAAGTCGGCGGGATTCTGCACGCCTTCAATATGGGCAACGCCCAGGCCGAACCAACTCAAGTCGGGGTTTTCGCTTCCGTTGGCATCCTTACCCGGAATCAGCGCATAGTAGTACAGCTTATAGCTGTTGAACTGAACCGTAAGATCGATGGTGCTGCTGACCGTCTGGCCCGCGGTATCCTCATCCAGGGAGGTAGCGGTGGCAGTGATGGTCACCGTCTGGGCAGCGGTGGAGCCGTCAATCACGGTGACAAGGCCGCCCTCCACACTGACCAGGGCCGAGTCCGCGCTCCAGGTGACAATGTAATTTTCGAAACCAGTGACAGTGGGGGTCACCTGGGTGGTCTCGCCCATCCGGGTCAGGCTTGTGTTCTCGGCAGAGAGCGTCATCCCGGGCTCTGCCCGGTTGACGGTAATCTGCTGATTTGCATTAATCGTCCCGTCCACATTGGATACACTGACGATGGCGGTTCCGGCTTTCTGCGCCGTGACCACACCATTTTGATCGACAGTAAGGACGCTCTCATTGCTGGAGGTCCAGGTCAGGGGAACATCCTTCGCGTTGGCGGGAGTTTTGACGGCTTTCAGAGCCAGGGTACCGCCCTCGGTCACGGAGAAGTCCCCAGAATCGTCTGCACATTCAATGGCCAGGCCTTCCAGAGCCACTGCCGTAACTTTGATGGTGATGGTTTCCGTATTAAGAGTTCCAAAATATTTCCAATGCTGACAATCCTCAGTTTCTTTCGCTGTACAATATGTGTGGGTAATTGTCGCAGTACCCTCAGACTTGCCGGCGACATTGCCGTTGTCATCAACCGTGGCAACTTTCTTATTGTCGGTCTTCCACTCGGAATGAGTGCAACTGGTGCTGGGAGTGCCAGTCAGTTGGGTTGTATCACCAACGTTGATTGTCTTTTCGCCAGTCAGCGCATAACCAGAAGCACCATCCCAGTCCAGGGCCAGATCGTTACTTCCAAACGCACCGCCCAGAGCGCCCAGCACATCCTCGATCATGCTGCTGTCCTGGATGGTGGGCACGGTGGTCTCTTCGGCAGCCTCCGTCTCCCCTGTGGTGGGCTCGGTGGCCTCTGTGGCTTCTGTGGTCTCGGAAGGCTCAGCCCCGGTTTCCTCCGTGGAAGCCTCGGTTTCCTCCGTAGAAGCGGTGGTCTCCTCCTCGCCGGTGATGATTTCCTCCTCATCGGTAACGACTTCCTCGTCGGAAGCCCCGGCCTCCCCGGCGGGGGTCCCGGTTTCCTCGCTCTTTTCGGCGGGGGCCTGGGGAGCGGCGGAGACGATGATGATCCACTTCTCCACCTGGCCGCCCAGGGTATAGCTCACCACAGCGGTGCCCTCGGCCGCGCCGGTCACCGTGGCAGCGGCCTTGCCCTGCTCAGCGTCTTTCGCCTTCACCGTGGCGACAGATTCCCGGTCGCTCTTCCAGGTTCCGCCAGCTTCACAGGAGGCAACCAGCTTAACGGTCTTGCCGGACGGCACGGCCTTGGTCCCGTGGTTCACTTCCTGAACACCGGCCTCGGGCGCGGGCTCCTCATTCGCGGGGGCCTCAGCCTGGGGAGTCTCGGTTTTGGGTTCCTCGGCCTTGGGTTCCTCAGACTTAGGTTCCTCAGACTTAGGCTCCTCAGACTTAGGTTCCTCGGCCTTGGGTTCCTCAGCCTTGGGCTCCTCAGCCTTAGGCGTCTCGGCCTTGGGTTCCTCAGCCTTAGGTTCCTTAGCCTTAGGTTCCTCAGCCTTGGGCTCCTCGGCCTTGGGTTCCTCCTGGACCTGGGCAGTCACAGACTGCTCCGAATCCATTTCCTGAGCCAATGCCGCCATAGGCAGCATCGATTGCACCATGCACAGGCACAGCAGCATCGCTAGGAATCTTTTCAACATAAATATTCCTCCTCACCAGAATGGTCTAAAAAATTCGTACTTATTCGGCGGATTGCGCCAGGGTGGTCTCCAAAACAAAAATCAGCTCCAGCACACTGCGGAATGTGGCTTCCTTTCCCCCCGCGGGCCAGCGCAGCCGGCCCTGCCAGCTGTAATTCTGCCGGAACAGAACTTCCAGTTCAAAATCGGGCTGCTCTTTGAGAAAGGTCATTTTTTCCTCCCCCCGGCCCTGATCCAGCAGCTCATCCACCAGGAGAATCATTTTCGTCAGGCTGGTGAACCGGCTGCCCGGCGGCGCGCCGCCGCCGGTGATCCGGCCCTGAATCTCTCCGTCCGTCACTTTATCCACATAAATGCCAAAGGTATTGGTGCCTATTGGCGACATACGGCTTTCCCGCACCGGAATCTCCCCTTTGCTGGGCTCTGGGACAGGGATATTTCTCCCCCCCATGCTTTATTCGACCTCATTGTATCTCATAGAGCTATGATTTCGCTATGTCTTTGAGAATTTCTCAAAATTATTTTGTTTTTTGACAGCAAAAAGAAAAAGCCACGGCAAAAGCCATGACTTTTTCCTGTATTGTGGAATCCAATCGCTTCTTTAGCCCTGCGTGGGCCCTTCTTCCGCAGTCCCGGCGTCCATTCGCTTCAGACGTTCCAGATCGGTAATCCGGAAGCTGTAGTCCTGGGCCGGACGGAGAAAGTCCCTGCGCAGGCGTTTGAGAATCCGCTGGGACACCATCTCGGCATTCTCCCGGGAAGCGCCGGGCAGCAGAATCATATAACGGTTTGTTCCCATTCTGGTGAAGGGGTCCCCGGCGCGCAGCGCCGCCGTCAGGGTTGTTTCCAGCTGCTTCATAAGCACAGCCTGCCGCTCCAGCGGCAGGCTGTCCGGCTTAAGCCGGACCAGCAAAATTTGCGACTGACCGTGATTCCGCCTCAGCTCCCGGAGCTGGAGCTTGACGATTTCCCGGAATACATTGTTATCGCAGTAAAAGGCCCCGGTCTCCTCATCGGAAACGCTGAGGAAGGCCCCCAGTTCCTGCACTCCCACGTCCTGACCGTAGAGAGCCCGGAGCGCCTCCGTCTTTTCCGCCTCCATCTCCGGCCCGGGCACCACCCCAAAGCTCTCCCGATACATCTGCCGGATATGCTCGTAGTGCTCCAGCGCCTTCTTGGGGTTTTTGTTCAGGGTCAGCGCCCGCATCAGATAGACGCTGAACTCCTCCGCCGCCGAATCCAGCTGCAAAACCCGGGAGCACAGCTGCTCGGCATCCACCGTCCTGCCCACCTCCATGAGCCAGGACACCGTCGTGCGGCACAGACGGATATACAAAGAGCGGTAATAGGTATTGATGCTGCCGCACCAGAGTTCCATGGCGCTCTCAGACAAAAAGTCTCCGGCGTACAGCCGCTCCGCCTCCAGCGCCGAAGGGAGACCCTCCTGGGGCGTTTTCTGAAGCAGGGCGTGGCGGGCCAGGCTCTCAAAGGTGTCGCTGTCCACCTCCGTCTCCCGGTCGGGGGCCCAGCGGTAGAAGCCGTCCTCGCAGACGATCAGGCGCTTGGCGTCGGAAAACCCCAGCTCGGCCAGAGCGCTGCGGGCGCGGCTGGCATTGTTTTGCAGGGTGCTCATGGGATTGCCGCCGGAGGCATCCGACCACAAAAGGTCAATCAGCTCCTGGGCGGGAATTCCCCGGTCCCGGTGCAGGATCAGATAGGCGACCAAAATCCACAGCCGGCGGGACCGGCCCGTCAGGCTCAGCGGGCAGGGCTGCGCCATTCCCTCCTCCCGGAGGGTGAATTTTCCCAGCATGGTCACATGGATTGCGTTTCCCATTTTTCACCTCCCGCGTTTTCCCTGTCAGGCCATTTTACGACCTTATTTTAGCATTTGTTCGTATGATAAAAATATAACACACTGCTCCCCGTAATGCAAGCCCGGGGTGAAAGTTTTCTCACGCATATGGGAATTTTAGAAACTTTTTCCAATTCGGGGGCTTCCGGCGCGAAACAAACTTCCGCTTTTTCCCGGGCTCAAATTCTTTTGGCCATGGCGTCGTAATTCGCGGCGTATTCCAGGGCCGTTTCCCTTGTAATGCGCCCCTGCTGGTATAGCTTCAGCAGCGCCCCATCCATGGTGCGCATCCCCTGGGCGGCGCCGGAAGCCATAGCCGATTCCATCTGATGGGTCTTACCCTCCCGGACCATATTGCGGATGGCCAGATTCATTTTCATAATCTCGAAAACGGGGATGGGATTTCCCTGGATATCCGGCACCAGCTGCTGGCTCACCACCGCCTGCAAAACCATGGAAAGCTGCATCCGGATCTGGGTCTGCTGGTTGGAGGGGAAGGCGTCGATAATCCGGTCGATGGTGTTGGCCGCGCCGCTGGTGTGCAGGCTGGAAAACAGCAGCTGCCCGGTTTCGGCGGCGGTCATGGCCACCTCCATGGTCTCCCGGTCCCGCATTTCCCCCAGAAGGATCACATCCGGGCTCTCCCGCAGGGCGCTGCGCAGGGCGGCCACGTAGCTGGGGCAGTCGCAGAGAATTTCTCTCTGGCTGACGATGCACTTGTCGTGGCGATGGATGTACTCCACCGGGTCCTCCAGGGTGAGGATGTGGCCGCTGCGGGTGTGATTGATGTGGTCAATCATGCAGGCCAGGGTGGTGGACTTGCCGGAGCCGGCCTGGCCGGTGACCAGGACGATGCCCTTTTTCAGTCCCGCCAGCTCCATGACCTCCGGGGGGATATGGGCAGACTCAGCCGTGGGCACGCCAAACCTTATGACCCGCACCACAGCGGCGATGCTGCCCCGCTGCCGGAACAGGTTCACCCGGAACCGGCCGATGCCGCTGAGGGAAAAGGAAAAATCATCGTCGGTGGCCCCGCCGGAGACGCACAGCTCCTCCCGCCCGGCGATGGCGTAGACCTCCCGGGCGAAGGCCCTGGTCATATCCGGGGTGAGGGTTTCCTCCGCCGGTTCCCGCACCTGGGTCCCCCGCACCTTGAAGGTCATGGGAAGGCCCGCCACCACAAAAATATCCGACGCGCCCAAGTCCATGGCCCGGCGCAAAATCTGTTCCATCTGCATTATACGCACCTCACAATCCCTTATTGCCAAAGCTGCCAGTTTTCTTCCGGCTGCCACTGGGCGGTGCAGCTCCACCGCTCGATCTTTCCCTGACGGTCCAGGCGGATGCTCAGCTCCATGCCCTCCCCCTGGATGCGGGTGCTCAGGCAGCCGTCCTCCTGATGTGTGTTCTCCGGCAGGGGACCCAGGCCCAGCTGAAACGCCCGGGCCTGGGCCAGCCACTGCTGGCCCAAATTTTCGCAGGCATACTGGCGGTACACGTGCTGGCCATAGCGCTGGGCGGTTTTTTCGTCCGCCAGGGCGGTGGTCACCGTCAGAGCGGCGAAAATCGACACGCACAGCAGCACCACCGTGAACAGCACCGCCACGCTGCCCACGCGAAATCTTCTATTCTCCATTGGTTTCCTCCTCCGCGCTCCGGAAAATGGCCGCTTCCAGCTCATAAAGGGGCTGCCCCTCCCGGTCATAGGCCCGGATCGTCCCGGTGAGCAGCTGTCCGGCGGCCTCCGCCCGGCTGCTCTGAGTGATTTCTATGCGGTAGACCCCCGCCTCTTCCGACGACGGCTGGAAGGTTTCATTATACCAGCGGCTTCCCGGGCCCGCCTGGCCGGCCCGGTATCGCTCCGCCTCGTTGCGGCACAGCTGCACCGCGGCGCTGTAGGCCCGGGTCTGCTGGCTCAGAGCCCCGGCCCGGAGGAAAACACCCGTCAGCACCCCGCAGCACAGCACGAAGAAAAGCACAAACAGCAGCACCGGAATCAAGTGTCCCAGCCGCCCATGCCCCCGTTCATCCATGGCGCCCACCTCCCTGGTAAAAGACCCAGGCCTGCCGGCCGTCGGCGGCGATATGAAGCAGCTTTTCGTTCTCCCAGCCCAGTTCCAGCGTCTCCAGGGCGCAGACCGCCTCGCTGTTTTCCGGCGTCACCGGCTGGTCCTGGCGGGAAAACTCTGTCCGCAGGGCATTTTCATATTGATAGATCCGGGTTTCATAATCGGTGTCCGGCTCTCTGAGGCAGAGCATGACCCCCTCCGGGCCGTTCTCCAGACGAATCTGCCCCTGGCCCTGACACGCGGCCGCCTGGCTCTGGATATAGGACAGCGCCCCCCGCTGACGGCTTTGTTCCTCCTGGGCCCGGAGGGCCTGACGGTACAGCCTGGCCCCGGCGGCGGTCAGCGCCAGCAGGGAAAGAATCAGAATGCTGTAGAGCGCCAGCAGCATCCCGGAGGCGGCGGTTTTCTCTTTCATGCTCACCCCTCCCCCTTCAGCATCACCTGAACGCTGGGCATCTGGTTGCTGGCAAAGACCTCATAGCTGACGATGAAGTCCCGGTGGTTCAGCCGCAGGCCGTAGTGCTGCTGCAAATACTCCAAACTGGGGGGATATACCCCCTCCACCGCATAGCACTCCATGGCGCTGCGGACCACCGCCTCCCGGATGGCCCCCCGGCTCTCCTCCCGGATCTGCCTTCCGGCCCGGGGCAGGGCAATGAGACCCGCCCCCATTACCAGCAGCACCGCCAGCAAAATCAGGCCGATTTTTCCGTTTCTTTTCATGGCGCAACCCTCAGACCGCGCCCAGAATGCCCAGCAGCGGCAGCATGACCCCCAGCAGGGTCAGCCCCACGGACACGGTCAAAAATCCGATGAGTATCGGCTCTGTCCGGTCCATCACTGCGCAGAGGCCTTCCTCCGCCTCCCGGCCCAGCCGCCGGGACAGCTCCTCCATGGTTTCGGCCAGCCGCCCGCTTTCGCTGCCTCCCAGAAGCATCCGCCCATACAGCGGCGGCAGCACCTGGCCCTGAACCAGGGCGGCGGCCAGTCCCGCGCCCTGATCCATCTGCTCCCGGCAGAGGCCCAGGGCCGCCTTTAATCCCCTGTGTTCCGTCAGCTGTTGCGCAAGTTCCATGGCCTCGTCCGGATCGGTGCCGCTGGAAAGCAGTGTGGCGAGGGTATCCGTCAGCCGGGACAGGGCCAGAAGATAGCTGGCCTTCCGGGTGGGGGAAATTTTTTCCATCCGGGCGCGGATCTTTCCGCGCCCCGTCTCCTCCCGCAGAAGCAAGCACAGGGCCAGCAAAACCGCGCTTACCAAAACGCACAGCACCAGGCTCGTCCGCCCCACCGCCGCCGCCGCCAGCACATAGGCATAGGAGGAGGCGGCCAGACTTCCGGTGATGCTGGTATACACCCCCTGGAACATGGGAAGAACAAAGAATACCAGCACCGCCAGCACGCCGCACATCATAATCAGCAGGGCCGCCGGGTAGCTGAGGGTGGTTTTCAGCCGCTGGGTGAGCCGGTCCTCCCGGTCATACTCCTCTGCCAGGCGCTCCAGGGTCTCATCCAGCCGGCCGGACAGCTCCGCCGTGCGGAACACCCCCAGGGCATAGGGCGGGAAGGCCCCGGTTTTCTCCGCGGCCTCGGCAAAGCCGCTGCCGCCCTCCAGAGCGGAGGTGATGGCGCCGGCAGCCGTCCCCAGGGGGCCCGCCGTATCCTGGGCAAACATGGCGGCCGCCTGACTCAGGGGTACGCCGGAGCGCAGCATCATGGCGATGCTGCCACAAAACACATGGATCTGCGCGGAACTGAGCATTTTTTTCATAGCGTCACAGTCCTTTCTATCAATAGATATTCTGCGTGGTATAGCGGGAATCGTCGTCAAGCTGTCTGGCGTCCACCCCTCCGGCGGCGAAGGTGATGTCCACCCGCTTCCACTGGTTGGCGGGGGCCTTAATTTCCACCGTGACCCACCCCTGGTCCCGGATGTAGAAGCTGTTCCAGGCGTGGTAGGTCTCCTCTCCCACATAGCCGGTGATCAGGCGGCAGGGGATGCCAAGACTTCGCATCATGGCCGCCGCCAGCGCCGCGTAGTCAAAGCAGATTCCTTTTCCGGTTTGGAGGGTCTCGTCCGGCAGAGGCAGGTATCCGGAGGGCACCGTGGCCGCCTTCTCCCTGTCATAGCGGATGTGCTTAACAAGATAGGCATAGATTTCGGAGGCCGCCTCGATATCCGTATCGCAGCGGGCCGCCAGCTCTTTGGCCTTTTCCACGCACTGGGAGGTTTCGTCGTAATTCACCATCTGGCTGGGCCGCAGATACGGCTGGAATTCGTCCTTCAACGCCACCTGCCTGGTTTCCGACCAGGCGCAGGCGTATTTGCTGTCCCCCACATTTTCCATCAGCCGGAAGGTGTAGCTGCCGTCGCCCATATTCAGGGGGAACACCGCCGCCTGGCCGTCCCCGGGCAGATCGTAATTGTATTTCATTTCTCCCAGTACAATCTGGAATTTAAGCCGGCTGTCACTGCGGGCGCTGACCGCCACAACCCCTTCCTCCAAAGCGGAAGCGTCCAGCTGCACCTGGCCGAAATCCTCCGCCGCCTCCGGGTGAAAGGACGCGCTCCGGAAGGCGGGAATTTCATAGCTTCCGGCAGGGGGGGAGGCCGCCGCCGCGCTGCCGCCGCAGCCGGAAAGCGCCGCCAGCAGCGCCAGCGTCATGGCCTTCAGGCCCAAGGATCGTTTCACCTTTTCTTCCTCCCTTTTCAAGTCTTTTTATGGGTATTATACATGGTTCCGGTTTTTTTGGCAACCGTTTTTCTCTGGGACAAATCCCCTGAGAAAAACGGCGTTTCCATGGAAATTCCTTCCTGTTTCCCTGATTTTTATGGAGAAAAGCCCGGTTTTCTCCTTCTGTCTTGAAAAATGTGTGCAAACCAGTATTTTTTATCTTGCAATTTTCTGGAAGTTATTCTATCATAATGTACATACATCTGCCTGTCCGCCGGGACCCAAACTCTTTTTTCGGCCGGACGGGCATTGCGCGGCTGCCAAAGCAAAGGGGGAAAATCATTGTGAGCATGATGGACCAGAGGCAGATCCTGAACGAGGACGAGCGCAGGAAAATTCTGGATGATATCCACGTGGGCATTTGGCGCATTGAGGAGACGCCCGGGCAGCCCGTCCGGATGTTCGGTGACGCGAATATGTATGCCATTTTGGGAGCGGCGCCGGAAACGACGCCGGAGGAGCTGTACCGGCACTGGCACTCCCGGATCGAGCCGGTGTATCTCTCCTATGTAAATAACGCCGTAAATCAGCTGATCTCCACGGGAGCCCCCGCGGAGGTGGAATACATCTGGAACCATCCCCAGCGGGGAAAGACGGTGGTCCGCTGCGACGCGACCCTGGTTTCCTCCCCGGCGGCCGGGAAAATCGGGATGCTGGGGATGCACCGGGATATTACGGACAAGCTGACCGTCTGCAGCCGGGAGGACAAGAGCCACCATTTTGTGGACCAGTATAAAATGAGCCTGTGCGGGCGGTATCTGTTCCGGGCCTATGAGGATATTTTCTTCGTGGACCGGGCCGCCGGAAGGCTCTACCCGGTGGCCTACCGGCCCAGACCGGCCCTGTCCATGGAGGACAGCTGGGACATATACAGCATCCTTGACAAGTGCGTTCCCCCGGTGGACCGGGAACAGGTTCACCGCCTGTTTTCCCGGGAATCCATGGAGCGCCTCGCCGCAGGCGGCGGCTCTGCCAGCGTGGATTTCCGAAGGCTGGACGGTCAGGGGGCCTATGCCTGGGTCCGGGGTACCCTCTATCCGGTGCCCATCAACGGGATGGAAGAGCTGCTGTTTGTGGTGCAGGATATCCAAAATGAACAGAAGGCGAAGGCGCTGAAGGCGGAAAAGGAGGACGTACTGTACTCCATCATCCACCCCAGCTCCGTCATCTACGAATGGGATATCGGAGATGTCCGGATGCAGGTGCTCAAGCATGACCTGCTCCATTTTCCCGGCTCCCCCGACGGAGACAGCGTGTTCCTGCCGGAGCTGGTGGAGCAACTGTGCGGGCATTATCTGGATATTTCGGAGCACCCGAAGGCCAGGGCGTTTCTGACCTATGAGACCATGGCCAGCTGCGCGTCGGAACAGCGCAAGGGCTCCATTACCCTGCTGCTCGATTCGGCCAAGCACAAGTACGACTGGGTCAAGGCCTTTATTCTCCCGTCCTCCCTGTCCAGGACGAAGGCCTATCTGGTGCTGGAAATGATGGACCGGAAGGAGGGGCTGTACCCCATTCTGGAATCCTACATCCGGGCCATCGCGGACTACTGCTACTGCATCGATTTAAAGACGGGGTATTTCTTCCGCTTTATCGGCGACGAGCGCGGCTACGCCATGCCCGCCAGGGAAGGGCACTGCTACACCCGGGAGATGGAGGCCCATGTGGACCGGTTCGTGGTGGAGGAGGAGCGCGCCCTCATCAAAAAGCAGATGCACCCGGAAACCATTCTCAAGGCCCTGGAAACGGAGGTGGAATATTCTTTCGTAGAAAATATTCTGGGGGAGAACGGAGAAATCCTGAGAAAGCGGCTGACCTTCACCCCCTTCCACCAGTCCAAGGGCTATGTGCTGCTGCAAAGCATCGATATCACGGAGCTGAACAAAAAGGACCGGATGCTGGAAGCCGCCCGGCGGGAATCCGTCACCGATCCGCTGACCCAGCTGTATAACCGTCTGGGGGGGAGAGCGGCTGATTCAGGCGGCCATGGAGCAGCCGAAGAAAAACGCGGTGATGATCCTGCTGGATCTGGACAATTTCAAGCTGGTCAACGACCGGTTCGGCCATCCGGTGGGGGACCTGGTTCTGCAGGAAGCTGCCCGGAAGCTGCGGGACAGCTTCCGCGCCGGGGACATCCTCTACCGCCTGGGCGGAGACGAATATGTGGTATTTCTCAAAAGCATGTCCCACCGGGGCGACATTCATCCGGTCTTAAAGCGTCTGGTGGAGGAGATGCGAATTCCCTGCGAACAGGACGGGGCCGCGCTCATGGTAACGGCCTCGGTGGGGGCGGCCTTCTACGAGGGACAGTCCTTTGAGGAGCTGTACCGCCAGGCGGACACGGCCCTTTACCTCGCGAAGAAGGAAAAGTGCGGGTACTACCTGTTTGAGGAGGCGCAATGAACGAAAGAAAAGCGGTATTGGGTAGAAGGGAGGCAGGAAAGCCATGGAAAAGCAAAAGATTCTGATTGTGGATGACTCGGAGATGAACCGCATTCTTCTGACGGATATTCTGGAGGGGCAGTATGAGGTGACCGAGGCGAAAAACGGCCGGGAGGCCGTGGAGATTCTGTCGGAAACGGAAACGGACTTCTGGTTTGTTCTGCTGGATATTATGATGCCGGAAATGGACGGCTTCGCGGTGCTGCGCTATATCAAAGGGCAGCGCTGGCAGGACCGGGTTGTGGTCATGATGATCTCCTCCGACGATTCGCCGGAGAACATCAGCCGGGCCTACGGCCTGGGGGCCTTCGACTACATCGGCCGTCCCTTCGACCCCATGATCGTCCGCAAGCGGATCGCCAACACCCTGCTGCTCTACGCCCGTCAGCACGATCTGGAAAATACGGTGCGGGAACAGTTTCTCGAGCAGCAGAAAAACAACGATCTGATGATCTCAATTCTCTCCCACATTGTGGAGTTCCGCAACGGGGAGAGCGGCGTCCATATTCAGAACGTGAAAACCATTACGGAGCTGCTGCTGCGGCGTCTTGCCTGGCACACGGACAGCTACGACCTCACCGACGAGAAAATCGCCCTGATTAGCATGGCCTCGGCCATCCACGACGTGGGAAAGATCTCCATTCCCGAGGAGATCCTCAATAAGCCCGGCAAGCTGACTCCGGAGGAATTTGAAATCATGAAAACCCACGCCAAGATCGGCGCCGATATGCTCTCCGACCTTCCCCTGGATCAGGCGCAGTTGCCGCTGGTGAAGGTGGCCTATGAAATCTGCCGGTGGCACCATGAGCGCTATGACGGCAGGGGCTATCCCGACGGGCTCAAGGGGGAGGAGATCCCCATTGCCGCCCAGGTGGTGTCCCTGGCGGACGTCTACGACGCCCTGACCAGCCAGCGCTGCTACAAAAAGGCGTTTACCCATGAGCAGGCCATGGCCATGATCCAGGCGGGGCAGTGCGGGGCCTTTCATCCCATGCTGCTGCAATGTCTGAAGGACGTCTCCGATAAGCTCCGGCCTCCGGCGGCAGGAGTCGGAGCGGAAGCCGCCGGGTCCGCCGGCGGCAGGGCAAATCGCATAATTTGAACAGGAGGAAACCAAGCATGACCATCCAAGAATGCTATCTCCAATTCGGCGGGGATTATGAAAGCGTCCTCAGCAGGCTGCGCCGGGACCAGCTCATCCAAAAGTTCCTGCTGAAATTCCTGGAGGACCCGAGCTATGCCCAGTTTGTGTCCGCCATGGCGGAAGAAAATTACGAGGAAGCCCTGCGGGCGGTACATACCCTGAAGGGAATCTGCCAAAACCTCTCCTTCACCGCCCTCTATGACAGCAGCAGCCAGATCACCAAGGCCATGAAGGCCCACGATTATGAATCCGCCATGGCCATGGCCCCCCGGCTGCGGGAGGACTATGAGAAGATTGTCCGGGCAGTGGAAGCATACCGGCGCCCGGCGGAGGTATAGCCTATGGAGCAGGGAAAAAGCAGAAACGCCATCATGCGTTTTTTAAAGCTCAGCTTCGTGGGAATTACCGTATTCAGCATCTTCGCCTTTACCAGCCTGGGGCTGTATATGAACCGCAAGAGCCGCGAGGCCTTCCACGAAATCGGAAGCATCTATCTCTCCGGCACCAGCGAGCAGATCTCCCGGCACTTTGAATCGGTGATGCAGCTGCGCTTCCGCCAGGTGGAGGGCCTGGTCTCGGTGGTCTCCCCGGAGGCAGTGGAGCAGGAGCAGCTGTATCAGCAGCTGAGCTACCAGGCGAAGGTTCGGGGCTTTTCGTACCTGGCCCTCTGCGCCACCGACGGCACCATGCAGACGCTGATGGGAAGCCCCATTCAGGCCCTGAACCCGGAGCCCTTCACCCAGGCGCTGAACCAGAGAGAGCGGCGGGTTGCCATCGGTGTGGACGCCCAGGGGAATCAGGTGGTGCTCTTTGGGGTAGACGCGGCCTATCCCATGCCCCAGGGGGATGTCAGCAGCGGCCTGGTGGCGGCGATGCCCCTGAACTACATCACCGATTTACTCGCCCTGGACCAGCCGGAGCAGATGCTTATCTTCTGCATTGTGAGAAGCGACGGCAGCTTCGTCATTCGAAATGACCGCATGGGGCTGGGGGACACCTCCCAGCGGCTGCCGGAGCTGCTGAACCCATACCCCCACACGGCGGACGAGGCCTATTGCCAGGAGGACTTTGACGAGGCCCTGAGAAAGCACGAGCCCTACGCCGCCACCATTTTGGTGGCGGGGGATGAGCAGAAGCTGTTCAGCGTGCCCCTGTCCAGCTCCGAATGGAACCTCATCTCCATCATGCCCAACAACCAGCTCAACGACGTGCTGGATACCTTAAACGTCCAGCGAACCAAATTCACGATTATCTCCTGCCTGTCCGTTTTGGTTTTGATGCTGCTGGTCTTTATCCGCTATTTCTATATGAGCAACGCCCAGATTGAGGCGCTGGAGCAGTCCCGCCGGGAGACCGCCGCCGCCAGCAAGGCAAAAAGCGAATTTTTGGCCAATATGAGCCACGACATCCGGACGCCCATGAACGCCATCGTGGGCATGACGGCCATCGCCACCGCCCACATGGACGATCCGGACCAGGTAAAAAACTGCCTCCGAAAGATCGCCCTCTCCAGCAAGCAGCTGCTGGGCCTGATCAATGACATTCTGGATATGTCCAAGGTGGAAAGCGGGAAAATGACCATCAACGAGGAGAACATCTCCCTGAAGGAGCTGTTCGACAGAATTGTCAGCATTATGCAGCCCCAGATCAACACCAAGAATCAGCGCTTTGAGGTCCACGTGGACAAGGTGGAGACGGAAAATGTGCGCTGCGACGGGGTCAGGCTGAACCAGGTGCTGCTGAACCTCCTGTCCAACGCCACAAAGTACACCCCGGAGGGCGGCACCATCGGCCTGTCCCTTTGGGAGGAGCCCTCCCCCAAGGGAGAGGACTTTGCCAGAATCTGCATCACCGTGGCGGATAACGGCATCGGCATGACGCCCCAATTCCTGGAGAAAATCTTCGAGGCCTACAGCCGGGCCGACGGCGCCAGGGTCCAGAAGATCGAAGGCACGGGTCTGGGCATGACCATCACCAAATACATTGTGGATGCCATGGGCGGAACCATTCAGGTGGAGAGCCAGCTGGACAAGGGCACGCGGTTCTATCTGAGCTTCGACTTTGCCAAAGCGATCGTAGCGGAAGTGGACATGGTGCTCCCCCCCTGGAATATGCTGGTGGTGGACGACGACGCCTTCCTGTGCAAATCCACCATAGAGATTCTGAAAACCTTCGGAATCAACGCCGAATCCACCCTCAGCGGAGAGTCGGCCGTTACCCTGGCCCTGGACCGCCACGACCGGGGGGAGGACTACCAGATTATCCTGCTTGACTGGAAGCTGCCGGGGATGAACGGCATCCAGACGGCAAGGAAACTGCGGGAGCATCTGGGGAAGGAGGTTCCCATTCTGCTGATCTCCGCCTACGATTGGAGCGAGTTTGAGGCGGAGGCCCAGGAGGCGGGAATCAACGGCTTTATTTCCAAGCCCCTGTTCAAATCCACCCTGTTTTACAATCTGCGCAAGTATATCAGCCCGGAGGAAGCCCCCGAGGAAGCCCGGCAGAAAGAAGTGGAATTTGTGGGGCGGCAAATTCTACTGGCCGAGGACAATGAGCTGAACTGGGAGGTGGCCAAGGAGCTGCTGTCGGATATGGGCGCGGAGCTGGAATGGGCCGAGGACGGCCAGGACTGCCTCCAAAAATTCGAGGCCTCCCCGGAGGGGTACTATGACCTGATCCTCATGGACCTGCGGATGCCCCGCATGACGGGCTACGAGGCCACCAGGAAGATACGCGCATCCAGCCACCCCGACGCCCAGCGGATTCCCATCATTGCCATGAGCGCCGACGCCTTCCCCGAGGATGTCCAGCGCTGCCTGTCCATGGGCATGAACGGCCATATCGCAAAGCCTGTGGACCCCCAGGCCCTTGCCCGGCTGATGAAGCAGCTTTGGAAATAGGCCCGCCCTTTTCCGTTGGACCATACGCAGACGCCCCCGTTTCCCTGATGCCAGAGGAAATGGGGGCGTTCGGTTGCGGGAAAAAGCAGCCATTTTTGAAAAATGGCTGCTTTTTTATACTGATATTCAATAAAAAACTTTAATTCGCTGAATTGAAGTTTTTTATATGAAGATCATAATGAGACGGATTTCTGT